>JBGTLL010000102.1:0-2016 GCA_041744115.1 Parvularculaceae bacterium
GTTGCGGTGCAGGCCGACCTTGCCGATCCGGCGGCGGCCGAAGCGCTGCCGGCGCGCGCGGCGGAGCTTCTGGGCGGCTCGCTTGACGCCATCGTCAACAATGCGTCGGTCTTCGAGTTCAACCGGGCGGCGACCTTTTCAGTCGAGGACTGGCGGCGCGACGAGACGGTCAACCTGCTGGCGCCGGTGCTGATCGCGCGCGCATTTGCCAAAGCGCCGCCGAAAGACCGCACCGGCGCCGTCGTCAACATTCTCGACCAGAAGCTGTGGAATCTGAACGCCGACTTCTTTACCTACACGATGTCGAAGATCGGCCTTGAAGGCGCGACAAGGCTGCTGGCGAAGGCGCTGGCGCCTCGGGTGCGCGTCAACGGCGTCGCGCCGGGACTGATCCTGCCCAGCGCAATGCAGACCGACGAAGAATTCAAGAACGTCGCCGCGAAATATAATCTGATGCGGCGCCCGATCGACCTTGACGCCGTCACCTTCGCCGTCTCGTTCCTGCTCGACAATTCCGCCGTCACCGGACAGACCATCCTCGTTGACAACGGCCAGCACATGGTCGCATCCGACCATGACATCATGTTTTCAACGAGGGGCCATCAATGAATCGGCCGCTGCTCAATGCCGGGCATTATTACATCGTGCTCGATCGCTACCGTCTCGACGTCTCGATCGGCATCCACGATTTCGAGCGCGCCAAGCCGCAGCCGGTGACGGTGTCGATCGCGGTCGCCTTCGCGCGCCGCGCGGACTATCAGGACAAGATTTCCGAAGTCATCGATTATGATTTCCTGAGGACCGAGATCGCCGCGCTGGTGCACGGGTGGCACATCAACCTGCAGGAAACCTTGTGCGAGGCGGTGTTGAATATCTGCCGCAAGGGCGGCGCGAAAGGCGCGATCGTCCGCTCGGAGAAAACCAATGTCTATCCGGATGCGCAGTCGGTCGGCTGCGAGATGAGCTGGTTTGAGGAAGGCGTCCTCTCAGGATCGTAAAGCCCCGTGTACGAACAATCCTATCAGTTCACGTTTGAAGCCGCGCATGACCTCGCCGAGGCGGTCAAGGGCGACAGCGATCACCCTTATGCGCGCATTCACGGCCATTCCTTCGTGGCAACCTTGACCCTGCGCGCCGAAAGTCTCGCGCCAGAAGGCTGGATCATGGATTTTTCGAGCTTGCGCGACATCTGCGACAGGTTGCGGGCAAGGCTCGACCACCGGCTGCTGAATGCCATTCCGGGACTGGAGCGCCCGACGCTTGAAAATATCGCCGCCTGGATTTTCAAGGCGGCGGCAAGCGATGCGCCGGCGCTTTACAGGATCGACCTCGCACGGCCGACCCTTCACGAACGCGTCGCGTATGTCGCCAGGGATTAGCGGCGAAATGTCAAAACCCGTTTCAATCGCGCTGATCGGCGCCGGCGCCATGGGCGGAGCGCTCTTGCGCGGCTGGCTCGAACGCGGCGTCATCGATTGCGACCGCTCGCTTGTCGTCGATCCGTCGCCGAGCGATGCGTCAAGACAGGCGGCCGAGCGCGCCGGCATTTCCTTCAATCAGCCGCCCGGCGCTCTTGCTTTCGATGCGCTGGCGCTGGCGGTCAAACCGCAGATCGCCGACGGCGTCCTGCGGCGATACGCCGGTCTGGCGAAAGAAGCCGTCGTCATCTCGGTTATGGCGGGCAAGTCGATCGCAAGCATCAGCGCCGCGCTTCCGGCGGCGCGCGGGATCGTCCGTACAATGCCCAATCTGCCGGCGGCGATCGGCGCCGGCGTCACCGGGATGTTCGCCCCGGCGGATGTCGATGCGGCCGGGCGGGCGCTTGCCGAATCGCTGATGCGCGCGGTCGGCGAGGTCGTCTGGGTCGACAGCGAACAGGCGATTGACGCCGTGACCGCCGTGTCGGGCGGCGGACCCGCCTATTTCTTCCTCTTGGCTGAAGCCCTCGGCGAAGCGGGCCGCGCGCTCGGTCTTTCCGAACAGACAGCGAACCGGCTCGCGCGCGCAACGCTCGCC
>JBGTLL010000103.1:0-8987 GCA_041744115.1 Parvularculaceae bacterium
CGGGCTTGCAAGCGCTTCGATCGATGTATCAGACGGGCTTCTCGCCGATGCCGGACACATCGCAGCAATCTCCGGCGTTGGAATTGAAATCAGCGCGGAAAAAATTCCCCTTTCTCCGGCCGCGATCGCTTGGCTTGACCAACAGGAGGCTCGGGCCGCCGCACTCGGCGACATCGCCAGCATGGGGGACGACTATGAAATTCTCTTCACCGCGCCGCAATCGCGCCGCCGCTCCATCGACATGGCGGCGCAACTGACCAGGACGCCGATCGCTCGTCTTGGCGCCGTGACGCGCGAAAAGGCCGTCCGCCTAATTGCAGACGGCGGCTCAGAAATCCGAACGCCGCAAGGCGGCTTCGATCATTTTAGGGTTTGAAAATGGTCGGAGCGACAGGATTTGAACCTGCGACCCCTTGACCCCCAGTCAAGTGCGCTACCAGGCTGCGCCACGCTCCGACCCGCTTTTTCCGGCGCGAGCGGCGCGGAAAAGTGGCGCGGACTATAGGGGGCGGACTTCCTCGCCGCAACGCGCAAAAAGAGGCTAATCGATATCGATCGCTTCGATCGCGACGACAGCGTCGTCGAGGGCGGCTTGCGCGCGCTCGAGACGCAACAGGATCTCGCCCAGCCTGGCCTGCAAGGCCGGCGACATCGCCACCGCAATGCCCTCGCGCTTTGCGTCGCCCGGTGTTTCGCGGTCGTCCGCTTCCTCGTTGACGAGCGGACGCAATTCGATCGGCTGGCCGGCGGCGGACATTCTTCCGAGTTCGGCGACGTATTTGACGCCATTGTCGCGAAAGATCTTCTGCACGCCTTTGGTCGTATAGCGATGATTATAGAGAAGAACGCTGACGCCGCGCAGGACGTCGATATCGATCGGGCGATAATAGCGGCGGCCGCCAGCGCGCCGCATAGGCCGGATCTGGCCGAACACTTCTTCCCAATGCCGAAGCACATGCTGGGGAACATCGAGCGCGCCCGAGGCTTCGCTGATGGTGCGGAATGCTTCTGCCGCCTTGGCGTTCGCCATGATGCTCCAGCCAGCCTATTCCGCCGCCGCCGCACTCCCGCCGGCAAGCGCACTGTTGATGTGGTCTTTAAGAACGTGCGAGGCGCGAAAGGTGACGACGCGGCGCGGGGTGATCGGCACTTCCTCACCGGTTTTCGGATTGCGCCCCATGCGCAGTTTTTTCTGGCGCACGGAAAATGTTCCGAATGATGAAATTTTCACCGTGTCGCCGCCTTCGAGCGAGGCTGAAACTTCTTCGAGAATCCGCTCGACGAATTCCGAGGATTCATTCCGCGAAATGCCGAGCGACCGATAGATGGCCTCGGTAAGATCAGCGCGCGTCAGGGTTCCGTCAGACATTTCCCGCCTCGCTATCAGCCTCGGAATGAAAAGCTTAAGCCGTGCCGTGGGATAGGGTCAACAACCGATTGATATTCCTGATATGTTCGCAATCATTAGCTGTTCAGGCGCGGAGGAGAGCCGCGCCCCAGGTGAGGCCTCCACCCATGCCCTCAAGCATGACGAGATCGCCTTTCTTGATTCGCCCGTCGGCGACCCCTTCGCAATAGGCGAGCGGGATCGACGCCGCGGATGTATTGCCGTGACGGGCGATGGTGGAGATGACCTGATGGGGGTTCAAATCGAGTTTCTTGACGACGCCCTGAATGATCCGTTCGTTTGCCTGATGCGGTACGAACCAGTCGATATCGGCGGTCGAAATGTTCGCCTCGTCCGCGACGGCAAGCATAGCCGCCGACAGCTTTTCAATCGCCTCGCGGAAAACCTTGTTGCCCTGCATGCGGACATGGCCGGTCGTCTGCGTCGCCGAAACGCCGCCATCGACATAAAGAAGATCGACCATGCGCCCGTCGCATCTTAAAAAACTGCCCATGACGCCGCGGCCGTCCGCTTCGCGCTCGTCCATCGCCTCGATGACGAAGGCGCCGGCGCCGTCGCCAAAGAGAACGCAGGTCGTGCGGTCGCTCCAGTCGAGTATGCGCGAAAAGATTTCAGCGCCAATGACGAGCGCGCGCTTGTTCTGACCTGAAACAAGGAATTTTTCCGCTGTGGCGACTGCGTAGACAAATCCCGTGCAGACTGCCTGAATGTCGAACGCGGTTCCTGCGGGAGCATGGAGCTTGGCCTGGACGATCGCGGCCGTTGCCGGAAAAGTAAGATCGGGGGTCGTCGTCGCAACGATGATGAGATCGATGTCGGCGGGCGTGCGGCCGGCCGCGCCGAGCGCCGCTTTCGCCGCTTCGACCGCAAGGTCGGACGTTCGCTGATCGTCCGAAGCGATATGGCGCTCCCGGATCCCTGTCCGTTCGCGGATCCACTCATCGCTCGTTTCGACGATGGCGGCGAGTTCGTGATTGGTCATGATGTCGGGCGGCAGATACGACCCGCATCCCGTTACAACAGCCTTCAGCGTCATTCAGCCGCCTCGAGCGTCCCGCCCGCCCGCGCAAAGACGATTGCGACCGTCTCGGCGACTTCCCGGCGGAAGCCCTTGCCGACGAGGTTGGCCGCCATCGAGATCGCCGCGGCGACGCCTTTTTCGTCGGCGCCGCCATGGCTTTTGACGACGACGCCGTTGACGCCAAGGAAGACGCCGCCATTGACCGAGGACGGATCAATGCGCTCTTTCAATTTCTTCAAATCGCGGATCATGAACAGCGTTCCAAGTTTCGACAGCAGGGAGCCGGTCAGGGCTTCCCTGATCCAGCCGCCGACGAGACGCGCCGCGCCTTCCGCCGACTTCAGCGCAATGTTGCCGGTGAAGCCGTCGGTGACGACGACGTCGACCGAGCCTTGCGAAATATCATTGCCCTCGACAAACCCCATGAACGCCATGTCGGGATCGGCCTCGCGCAGCACGCGCGCCGCGGCCCGGATCAATTCATGGCCTTTTAGTTCCTCCGCGCCGACATTGAGAAGGCCGACCGTCGGCTTTTTTTTGCCCGTCAGCGCACGGAAGAACGCTTCGCCCATGATCGCGAAACTGACGAGTTCGTGTTCATTGGCTTCGACATTGGCGCCGACATCGAGGACGACGACACGGCCGCGCGGCGTCGGCCAGAGCGCGGTGACCGCCGGCCGGTCGACGCCCGGGATCATGCCAAGCTGCATCCGCGAGACCGCCATCAGGGCGCCGGTGTTGCCGCCGGAGACAACCGCTTTCACGCGCTGTTCTTTTTGCGCCTCGATCGATTTCCACATCGAGGTGTCGCGGCCGCGGCGCAGCACATGCATCGGTTTGTCGGTCATCGAAACGGCGGCGGGACAATGCACGATTTTCGCGCCCGAAAGAGCCTTGTGCGCCGCAACCAGCGGCCTAAGGGCGGTTTCATCGCCGAAGAAAACAATGTCGGCCTTGATCCCGGATTTCAGCGCGCGCGCGGCGCCTCTGACGAGCGCTTCGGGTCCTGAATCCGTTCCCATTGCGTCGACGCCGATGATAATGGCGCCGGAGTTGTCAGGGCTTTCGGTCAAGGTCGATATGGCTCCTCGTGAACGAGAGAATAGCGGAACTCCCGCCTGCCGGAAAGGAACTGATGCCAGCCCCGACCCTATGCGCGGCTTCATCTCTCACCGTCAACAAGCGGCTTCAAGACATCGAACGGAGAGGTCGATGCTGCATCGCGGTAGTCTTCCAGCAGGCTCCTGGCCCCGGGCTTGCGCGGGTGCGGGTCGAGCGAAAGCGACAATTGCTGGATCAGCAGCTCGCCAAGGTCGATCGTGTCGCCTTCGAGCGGCTCCCGCAGCACCTCGTCTTCGATCGCGTCACCGGCTTCATCGCCGGTTAGCGTTCTTTCAAAGCGGACCGCAATCGTCTCGTCGATTTCCTCTGTCATCGCCTCAAGGCTGGCGACACATTGACGCTCCGCGACCGCGTCTAAATGGAGGCGGACGTCAATGCCGTTCGCGATCGGGGTCAGGCGGAACTCGCCGCGCAACCTGCTGAGCGCCGGCAGGCCGAGACGATGGGCGATGGCGCGGCGCTCTTCCGGATTGGCGTCAACAATAACATTGGCGCCATCCGCGCCGAGCGCGTCGAGGTCGAAGACACGGCTAAACGCCAATTCTTCGCGATCAGATTGACGATGCGGCATTGAGGTCTCCGCTAAACAATCTTTCAGATTCTGCTCCGAGGCCGGAGATACCGTCCGCCAGCTCGTCAATCGGCGCCGCGAGCAGTCTTGTTCGCGCGGTCCGCACATAAACGCCAAGCAATCGCCCCTGCCTGCCATCGGCTGTCCCCAGTATATTGCGTGCGATCGCCATATCGAGCGCGGAATCGTCCGCCGCCAGCGCGCGTTCATAGGCGGCGACGCGCCCGTAAAAAGCTTCGGCCATCCCGCGGATCTTCCGCCCGACCGACAGATCGCCAACCCCCATCTCGCGCAGGGCGGAATCGAGGCGCTGAAAGAAGATTTCCTGGAGCAGCCGGATCAGCCGGTCTGGCGGCGGCGCCTCGACCCGCAGACGATCGAGAGCGAGGAACATATGGAGCGCCAATAGGTCGAAACGGCCCTCCGGCGTGTCGGGGGCGCCGGCTTTTTCGTAGAATTCCGGGGCGCGCGCCTGTTCGGCCAGCACCGCATAGAGCGTTTCGGCTTGGATTCGGACGCGATCTTTCCTAAACACGGAGAGGAGGATTGGGGCGATCATCGCGGGAGCCCATATCTTTCTGTTGGCGGCCGGGCTGACCTAGGCTCCGGATGGCAAAGGATCAAGGAATGAAGTTGGTGCGAGTTTTGGCGTCGTTTGCGGTGCTTGCGAGCCTATCGGGGTGCATTTCCTACAGAACCGCCCATGGTTATGTGCTGGAGCGCGGCGAAACGAGCCTTGCCGCGCAAACCGGCGTTGATACCAAGGAAAGCGTCCTGGCCAGATATGGCGAACCCTCGCTGATCGGCACCTTTGACCGCGACGCCTGGTATTACGTTTCGGCGCTCGATGCGTCGCGGGCCTTCTTCCGGCCCGACACGACCGCAAGGACAGTTGTCGCCTTCCACTTCGACGCCGATGGCGTCGTCGAAAAAGTCGATACCCTCGACCTTGCCGATGCGGTCGACGTCAAGGTCGCCTCGCGGACGACCCCGACGCGCGGCAAGGAACTCGGTTTCTGGGAGCAGCTGCTCGGGAACGTCGGCCAGCTTCCGGCGGGCGGTCTCGGCGGCCAGCAGGGTCCGAGCCAGTAAAGCGTCCGCCTGTCATTCAGCGGAATCTTTGCTCATCCAGCTGAGAAGCGGGATGACCGGCAGCGCCCATGCAAGCCCTGTCACCATGAAATAGATGAGTCTTGCCAGCCAGAAATCAGGCAAGCGGTCGGCGAGCGTCACGACCGCGCCGAAATAGATCAGGAGTCCGGGCAGCAGGACAATGAGGCCGATCAGCTTTTTGACGCGCGGCTTCAAGGAAGAACAATCATTCGAGCGGCGCCGACATGATCCTCAAGGGCGCGAGCGTCGCGCCTTCCCGGATGTTGCTTTCATCATCGTACGCGGGCCAGTTGCTGGTCGCGATGTAGACGAACTCGTCGCCATCGACATAACCGTGCGTCGGCTCGTTCCAGCCCTCGAGATTTTGCGCCAGGACGTCGAGGCGTTCAGCGACATCGCCTGCCTTGTTCAGCGCAATGCGCACGATGCGCTGCGGCGTTGTTCCGTTCTGCACGCCGATGAGACTACCCTTATAGTAATAGAGACCGTCAATGCCGCCGAGATGCGCGCTTGAAGGATTGGCGATTGGCGTCACGGCTCCGCTTTCCGTGTCAATCACGAACAGCCCGGCAAGGTAGTCCGCGAGAAACAGCCGATGGCGTTTTTCAACGAGCGCAAGTCCTTGCGGATTGACCAGTCGCGCGTCGGCAGTGAAAACGTCGAGCGTTTCGCCGTTTGCGGTCATGCGGTAGATTCGCGGCGTAATCGAATCGCTGGCGTAGATCGTTCCGTCTTTCGCGATTTCGAGATCGCCGAGCAGGGCGTCGGATTCCGCTGCGCGAATCTCCCGGATGCGTGCGCCGGTCTCGCGGTCAAACGCCATCACCGAGGCAAAGGCTTGTTCGGCGCCGGCGTTCTCATAGGCGAGCTGGTTGTTGATGACCGCCCACACCGCATTGCCGCGCGGCTCGACATCGAACACGCCGCCGTCGGCCGTTGCAAGAACGCGTTGGCTGCCTTTGCTGCCGATTTCAATGATCTTTCCCGTGCGGACGGAACCGATGATCGTTGCGCCCTGTCTGCCTTTGACGATCGCTTCCGGCAATAACTCGGTATCAGAAATGTCCAGAACAACGCGTGCGTCGCCGATCGGCGCCATGTTCGCAGCCATCCGCGCCGTGATCGCGGCGAAGGCGGGTTCGGCTTTCATCCGGTCAAACGCTTCATGCGCCGGCATTTCGAGCGCAAGTCCGCGTTCCGCAATCTCCTGTGCGATCGCAATGGCGTCATCCATGCGATCGGTAAGAACGCGCGTCAATACGCGGTTACGGGTGAGATACAATGAATAAGGGCGTTGCAGTTGCGCTTCGTCGAGCAGTCCTCCCGCGGCGGCGAAATCTTCAGCCGCGAACGCCCCTTGCGCATCTTTCATGATCTCTTCGTAGGAGCGCGCGGAAGCGTCAGCGCAGCAAAGGATTGCCGCGGCGGCGGCGGTGGCGAAAATTTTCATAAATCCCCGATTGTGGTGTCCCGATGTGACAGCGCCTGTCCGCTATCCCTTAATCATGTCTCATCCTGGGCGAGCGCCGCGCGAATCTTTTCGGCCAAGGATTCAAGTTGCGCCATGTCCGCCTTTTCGCCCGCATGGCGTTTGAGGGCCGCGCTTTCGTAAACCGGAATTATGTGAAAATGCAGATGGAAAACCGTCTGGCCGGCCGGCGCGCCGTTGAACTGGACAATCCGGACGCCGTCGGGCCCCAGCGCCTTGACGATGGCATTTGCAACGCGCTGCACGCGCGCGATGAGTATTCCGAGATCGGCAGAGTCAGCCGTCAGCAGGTTGGTAGCGCCGCTCGTTTTGGGAATGACCAGCGTATGTCCGTCGCTTTGCGGAAATATATCCATGAAGGCGAGCGAGACGTCATCCTCAAAGACCTTGATCGCGGACATCTCGCCGCGAACGATCTTCGCGAAGATGTTGCCTGGATCGTAAGGCGCCGCGAGGGACATGCGCGTCGCTCCGTCAGACTTCGGTCAGCGGCTGATCGTTCCAGATCATCCGCCTGATACGCCAGCCGCCGGAATTCTGGTGCGCGACGATCATGTAATTGCCGGCCTGCGTGATCGACTGGTTTTCAAAGGTGAAGCTCAGCGTGTAGCGGCCGCTGACGACCCCGAGCGGACCGGAAACTTCGACCTCGTCAATGTCATGATCGAAGTGCGTGACGACGGTCGGCGATGCGCCGTCCGGAAACCAGAAGTTCTTCAGATTGCCGATGCCGTCTTCCGGCGGCAGGCCGCCGCCCGGCATGATGACCGCCTCGCGGTCGAACAGGGCGAGGACCGCTTTTTCCTGCGCGGCGGCGTCTTCGCGAAGCCAGGCGTCGACATAGGCCGCGTCAAGCGCCCGGAGCGAAGCTTCATCGGCCGGCGGGGGCGCCTTGGCGCATCCAGAAACCAGAACCGCAAGCACGGCGACCGCGCCCGCGAACGTCACGGTACAAACCTTCGTCATCTTTACGCTCATTCGTATTTTCCTCAGTCCGGGAGGCGATTCTGGCCTGCCGGGCGCGGGGAATCAATCGCCGGGATCAATCCGCGGCTTTGTAGGGCGTGATGTCGTCGATCGCGGCGATCTCGGCGTCGATGTCTCGCTTTTCCGTATCGAGATACCGGCGGATCGCCTCGCGGAATGAGGGATTGGCGATCCAGTGCGCCGAACAGGTCGCAACCGGCTCATAGCCGCGGGCGATCTTGTGGTCGCCTTGTGCGCCCGCCTCGACGCGGGAAAGGCCCCGCTCGATCGCAAAGTCGATCGCCTGATGATAGCAGACTTCAAAATGCAGGAACGGGCGGTCTTCGACCCGTCCCCAATAGCGGCCATAAAGTGCGTCGCCTCCGATGAAATTCAGCGCGCCGGCGATCGGGCGCCCTTGGTCTTCGGCGACGATCATCAGCAGATGGTCCGCCATCGTCTCGGCGATCTGGCTGAAGAATGCCCGCGTCAGATACGGTCGGCCCCATTTGCGCGCGCCGGTGTCCTGATAGAACGCCCAGAACACGTCCCACAGGAATTCATCGATGTCGCGCCCGGCGACGCGGCGGATCCTGATTCCGTCGGCGACGGCGTCGCGGCGCTCGCGGCGCAGCGCCTTGCGTTTGCGCGAGGAGAGGGCGCCGAGAAATTCTTCGTAGCTCCGATAGCCGCGATTGAACCAGTGATACTGGACGCCTTGCCGCGTCATGTAACCGTTGCCGTGGAGCGCCGACGCGTCTTGATCGCTCATAAAATTAACGTGCACGGATGATGCGCGGGCCTTTCTCGCAAGCTCGATCAGCGCCGCCGCGAGCGCCGCTTTTCTGGCCGCCGTTGCGGCGAGAAGCCGCGGGCCCGGAACCGGCGTGAAGGGCGCGGCGGAAAGGACCTTCGGATAATAGCTGCCGCCCGCGCGCTCGAATGCGTCCGCCCAGTGATGATCGAACACATACTCGCCAAAACTGTGGCTCTTGATATAAGCGGGGGCGGCGCCAGCGAGTGCGCCGTCCTCTTCGAGAACGACATGCGCGGGGGCCCATCCGGTTTCAGGCGCGACAGCGTGCGAGTCTTCTAGCGCTTTAAGGAATTCATGGCTGACGAAAGGATTGTGCGCCGCGCCTTCGGGATTGGCGAGACCGTTCCACGCCGCCGCCTCAATGTCGCGGATCGCGCTGAAAGTGCGCGCCGCAATAGTGGGTTTGGCGCCGCCGTCTGGCATCAGGCGACCTCGACGACCGCGTCGATCTCGACCGCGGCGCCAAGCGGCAGGCTCGGC
>JBGTLL010000104.1:0-6507 GCA_041744115.1 Parvularculaceae bacterium
CTTTGCGGCCGAAGATGCGCGCGCGCTCGCCGAATTGCGCTGCGCCGTGACATCGCCCGGCGGCGCGACGGAAGCGGCGCTGAAGATACTGGACGGCGATGACAGCGTGTTGCGGAAAATCCTGATCGACGCCGTTGGCGCCGCCCGTCGCCGGGCGGCGGAGCTCAGCCTTTGACCGGCAGGCCGCCTATCCGGGGCCGAGTTTCTTCTTCAAGATCTCGTTGACCGCGGCGGGGTTCGCCTTGCCGCCGGTCGCTTTCATCACCTGACCGACAAACCATCCGAGGGTTTTTGGCTTGTCCTTCACCGCGCGCGCCTGATCGGGGTTTGCGGCGATGATCGCATCGATCGCCGCCTCGATGGCGCCGGCGTCCGTCACCTGTTTGAGGCCGCGTTCCTCGACGATCCTGTCCGGATCGCCCCCGGTTTCAAACATGATCGCGAACACGTCCTTGGCGATGCGGCCCGAAATCGTGCCGTCCGAAATCAGGTCGATGAGCTTGCCCAATTGTGCGGCGGAAATCGGCGAGTCGGAAATATCCTTGCCGCTTTTGTTCAGCGCGCCGAAGAGTTCGGTCGTCACCCAGTTCGCCGCGAGTTTGCCGTCGCGCGCCGTGGCGGCCGTTTCGAAATAATCGGCCTTCGCCCGGTCCTGCGACACCACCGCCGCGTCATAGAGCGAGAGGCCGTAGCTTTCCATGAAACGATGCTTCCTGGCGTCGGGAAGTTCGGGGAGGCTCGCCCTGATCCGCTCGACCCACGCCGGATCAATCTCCAGCGGCAGAAGATCCGGGTCCGGAAAATAGCGGTAGTCGTGCGCGTCCTCTTTCAGGCGCATGGTCCGGGTTTCGCCTGTCGCCACATTGAAGAGACGGGTCTCCTGATTGATCCGCCCGCCGCGCTCGATCACTTCGATCTGGCGGCGCGCCTCATGGTCGACCGCCTGTTTCACATAGCGGATCGAATTGATGTTCTTGGTTTCCGTCCTTGTACCGAGTGGTTCGCCCGGCCGCCTGACCGAGACGTTCACGTCGGCGCGCATCGACCCCTCATCCATATTGCCGTCGCAGGTTTCAAGATATCGGAGAATCGTCCGCAGTTTCGAAAAATACGCCGCCGCTTCTTCCGAAGAGCGCATGTCGGGCTTCGACACGATCTCCATCAGCGCAACGCCGGAGCGATTGAGATCGACATAGGATTCTTTCGGCGACAGATCATGGATCGATTTGCCGGCGTCCTGTTCGAGATGCAGGCGCTCGATGCCGACGGTAATCGCGTCGCCGCCATCGACTTCGACTTCGATTTCGCCTTCGCCGACGATCGGGTCCTTATACTGCGAGATCTGATAGCCCTGCGGCAGATCGGGGTAGAAATAGTTCTTCCGGTCAAAGCGCGACCAAAGATTGATCTTCGCATTGAGGCCGAGGCCGGTTTTCACCGCCTGCTCGACGCAGAACCTGTTGATGACCGGCAGCATGCCCGGCATCGCGGCGTCGACAAGGGAAACGTTCTCGTTTGGCCCCGCGCCGTATTCGGCGGAGGCGCCCGAAAAGAGCTTCGATTTCGACGCGACCTGCGCGTGTACTTCAAGCCCGATCACGACTTCCCAGTCGCCGGTTTCGCCTTTCAGCAGTTTGCGGGGCGGGGTCATTGCTCTTCCCACGGATTGATGAGCCTCAAACCCGTCACACCGAAATCGCGCACATTCCGGGTCGCCAGGGGAAGGCCGCGTGATTTGGCGATTCCGGCGATCTGCGCGTCCGGCTCGGAGACGGAGAACCCCTTCGTCGTCGCGGCGCCGCGGATTTCACCATAGGCAAACGCGGCGGCCGCATCGAACGGCAAGACCCGACCGGCGAACGTCGCGACAACTTCGCCGAGGAACGCCTCGAGGTTTCGCCGACGCCGGCCGTCCCGCAGTCTGTGAACGCCGTAGGAGATTTCTCCAAGGGTGACCGCCGTGATCACGGTCGCCTCGCCAACATCCCTCAGCCAATTCAAGACACGCAGGTTCGGTTCTGGCTTAGGGGCTTCCGACAGAATGTTCGTATCAAGAATAATCATTTTCTCTTGAGTAGCTTTTCAAGCAAGTCGAGGTTCGGACCTGCGTCGCCGTCTTCAATTTCCCATCGATCGTAAAAATCGACTGGATCGCCAGCGGGGGTCCGCGTCGAATGCAACGCAAGTTCGATATCCTCGCCGATTCGCTGCGGCGAGAGTTCCCGTCCGAGCGCGACAAGATTGTCAGGAAATCGCAGCCGGTTGGATTTGGGCGATTCCGTTGTCGCCGCATCAAGCATGCGGCGCACATAGGCCTCAAGACTCTCGCCGCCTTCCTTGGCGCGGCGGGCGAGGTTTTCCTTGACGCCCGCCGGCAGGTTTCGAATGGTGATGCTGCTCATCGCGCTGATGTACGGCAATTAGTGATTGCATGCAATCATTTGTGATTTTCACTTAGGTTTCCAAAAGATAGAAGCTCTTACTCCGCCCACATCCGCTTCAGGCATGTATGCACATGCTGCAGCCTGATCCGGTTGTCCCATTCCATGCGGTCGCCTTCAAGCGCGTAGACCTCGTTCAACTGATAGAGAAGATCGCGCTGAACCGGATCGCGCACTTCGCTTTCGATGAAGGTGACGCCGACCAGCCGCTCGCCCTGCTCGAGCGCCAGAACCTCGTGGATCGTCGCCGACGGATAGACGACCGCGGAGCCGGGCTTACCCTTGATCCGGATCGGCTGCGAGCCGAGATGGATCGTCAGTTCGCCGCCGAGATTTTGCGCCGGATCGGACAGGAACACCGTCGACGAGACGTCGAACCGCATGCGCTTGCTGTCGACCGTTTCATGGGCGGCGTCGCTGTGACGGCCATAGCTCATGCCGGGCTGATATTTCGCCAGCATCGGCGGGGCGACGATTTTCGGCATCGCGAAACAGCGGAATTCTTCATTGCGCATATAGGCGGCGAGCATCAGCGCCGAACTTTCCTTGTAGCCGGGCGAGGCAAAATCGATCTGATAATTGTTCTTTGAAATGTTGTGCGGGTTCGATACCCGGCCGGCGACAAACGGAGACGCCGCCGCGATGGCGCGCAGCCGTTTCACTTCGTCCATGGTTAGCAGATTGTCGATTTCGAGGAACATCGCCGCCGCTCCGTCAACACAAAGCGCCTCATCCTGAGGAGCAAGAAGCCCCTCTTCCTGAGGAGGCGAAGGCCGTCTCGAAGGACGAGGGGCTTCTTGCGTCTCGAAGGATCAGGCTGACGCCTTTGTAGCGCCCGCGTCCGCCCGCGCAATGACTCCCTTCACGGCGTCAAACAGCAGCCGCGGAAACTGCAGTTCGAGAAAATGCGTGCCGCCCCGGACCTGGCGCAATTCGACATCGGCGTCCGCCGCGAAATAGCCCTTCAAGGTCGCCGCGTCATCGCGCGAAACGAGGTGATCGGCGTCGCCATGGAGGATCGTCACCGGCGCCTTCACCTCCTTGAGGCGTTGAAACAGCGGCCCGATCTGCGCCCGCCGCCCGGCGACTTCCTGTCTTGCGTAGTGGAGCGTCCGCGGCACGAACGAGCGGACAATCGGCGCCCCGCCGAAATCGACAAACGGCTGCACCCACGGACGCGGTTCCGTGACGAGCGCGGCGACAGTGACAGCGCCTTTCACCAAGCCCGGACAATCGACGAGCGCCTTCAAGGCCAGCTCGCCGCCATAAGAGACACCAAGCGCGACGACTTTCCTGCCGCCGTCGAGAAAGGGACGCGCCGCCGCGATCTGGTCGTCGAAATCGGGATAGGCGCCTCTATGCCCTCGGCCATAGCCGGGACGGGCTAGCAGCACGACTTCGAGGTCATGGGGGGCGAGCCGCAACATCCGCTCGAACAGATATTTCCGCGCCGGCGTCCCCGGAAACATGACGAGCCGCCAGTCGCACTCGCGCTCGGCGATCCACGCCTGATTTTTGATGGGCGTTGCGAGCGGCGCGTCATAGGTGAGTTCGCGGTAGAGCATCAGACTACGTGACGATATTCTCAGGCCACACCCTTAACGCGAGCGCCAGTGCTTCCGCCGTCCCTTCACGCACCGGTTTTTCGCCGCGTTCGAGCTTCGAAATATATATTGTCGAAAAACCGGCGGCCTGCGCCAGCGCTTCCTGCGTCAGTCCGCGCGCCCTGCGCAGCGCCGCGACCGGATTGGCGCCGGCGGCGATCGCTTCCGCCGCCTCGGCCGGTATCTCCTCGGCGCCGAAGGCTGCGTCGCGCGCCTTGTCCGCCACCGCTTCGACGCCATCAAGGATTTCTTCGAGATCGTCTTCGTCACCGTCGAACGCGGCAAGGGCGTCCGCCAGCCGATCGAGATCGGCGGCGATGCGCGCCAGCACGCGTTGTTTGCGCGTGAGTTTAATCCCGGCTTCGGCGACGCCGCCGACCTCGACGCTCATGCCAATTCTCCTGAACAGGCGCGCTCAAATCAACGGCGCGCCGTCAAGCCCCTGTAGGCAAGCGAGCGTAGGCAAGCGAGCGAGGGCTCAATCGCTCGACGAAACCAGCATCGGCGCTGACGGCGAGCAGGGCGCGCCAGCCGTTGTATTTGATCCGCTTCAGGCTCGCGCCCTTGCCGCTCAGCGCTTCCGCCAGCGATTCATCCGCGGCGATGGCGGCGATTTCGCCAAGAAAATCGTCCCGCAGCCCCGTCGGCATCCGACGGAGCGCTGCGGCGGCGGCCGCGCTGAAGCGGATCGTCCTCATGAGAGCGTATGATACTTTGTATTAGTTGTCAAGGCAGGCTGCCCGGAAAAATGACAAGCCGCCAAGCGCACTCGCGCTCGGCGATCCACGCCTGATTTTTCAGTGGGGTTGAGAGCGGTGCGTCATAGGTGATTTCGCGGTTGGGCCTCACTCATGCGCCTTGGCCGTCATGTCGACGCCGAGCGCGTTCATCACCGCGAGCATCGTCTTCAAGGTCGGATTGCCCTTCTCGCTGAAGGAGCGATAAAGCTGCTCGCGCGACAGACCTGTTTCACGTGCGAGTTCGCTCATGCCCTTGGCTCTGGCGACAACGCCAAGCGCTTTGGCGATGTAAGCCGCGTCGCCAGTTTCGAGCGCGTCGGCCATGAAGACGGCAATCGCTTCCTTGCTGCCCAGATCCTCGGCCGGATCGTACGGATACGTTTTAAGGCGTCCCATCACTCATCCTCCCTGACCAGCCGCTTGGCAATTTCGATATCGCGCGACTGACTGGCCTTGTCGCCGCCACATAGAAGAATCACAATCTCGCTTCCCCGACGCACGAAATAGACCCGGTAGCCGGGGCCGTAATGAATGCGCAGCTCCATCACACCTTCGCCTACAGGCTTTGCGTCGCCGGCCAAACCGTTTGCGAGCCGGCCGATCCGCGCAGCAATCGCCGCGCGCGCCTTGTCGTCGCGCAATTTGCGCCGCCACTTGAGAAATATCTCGGTCTGCCGGACCTCAAGCATGAAAGTATGTAGTTTATAAACTACTGGGTGTCAAGCCCGCCTTACGCCCACCAATTCTCCGGCCGCGCCTTGAACCCCGCCGCCTGTTCCAGCGCGTGCATCCCCGTGAACATGGTCTCCTCGTCGAAGGGACGTGCGATCAGTTGCAGGCCTAAAGGCAAGCCTTTCGCGTCGAGGCCCGCCGGGACGGAGGCGCCGGGGAGGCCCGCGAGGTTCGCCGTCACCGTGAAGACGTCGTTCAGATACATCTGCACCGGGTCGTCGGCCTTTTCGCCGAGCGCGAAGGCGGCGGACGGCGCCGACGGCGTCAGGATCAGATCGACCTTGCTGAAAGCCTCGTTGAATTCATCGAAAATCCGTTTGCGGACTTTCTGGGCGCGGAGATAATAGGCGTCGTAATAACCGGCCGACAAAACATAAGTGCCGATCATGATCCGGCGCTTGACCTCCTTGCCGAAGCCTTCGGCCCGGGAATTCTCGTACATCGACTGCACGTCGGTATATTCCTTCGCACGGTGCCCGTAGCGGACGCCGTCATAGCGCGCGAGGTTCGATGAGGCTTCGGCGGGCGCGACGATGTAATAGACGGGGAGCGCGTATTTCGTCAGCGGCAGCGAAATGTCGAGGATCTCGCAGCCGGCGTCCTTCATCCACTTGATGCCGTTCGCCCACAGGCTTTCGATTTCGGCCGGCATGCCGTCGATGCGGTATTCCTTCGGGACGCCAATCCTGAGGCCCTTGACCGAACCCCCCAGCGCTTTTTCATAATCCGGAACGGCGCGATCGACGGAGGTTGAATCCTTCGCGTCGTGCCCCGCCATCGAGCGCAGCATGATCGCCGCGTCCCTTACGTCGCGCGCGATCGGCCCCGCCTGGTCGAGCGACGACGCAAACGCGACAATCCCCCAGCGCGAGCAGCGCCCATAGGTCGGCTTGACGCCAACGGTTGCGGTAAGGGACGCCGGCTGACGAATGGAGCCGCCGGTGTCGGTCGCGGTGGCGGCGGCGCACAGATGCGCGGCGACGGTCGCCG
>JBGTLL010000105.1:0-25290 GCA_041744115.1 Parvularculaceae bacterium
AGCGCGGCGCGCGCAAGCCGCCGCGCCGGCCCGCCTTCCTGATCGAGAACGGCGTAGAATTCGCGCGCCGCCGCCGCATCGCCCTGACGCTCAAGGAAGGCGCCGAAGGCGGCGCGTCCGACCGGCCCGCCAAACGACGCAACCGATTGCTGATGGGCCTCGCGAGCGGCGTCAATGTCGCCTTTTTCTTCGGCGAGGATTGCCCTGAACGTCGGATTGAATCCGGTGAAGACATCTTTACCCGATGCGAATGCGGCGATGCCCGCGTCCGGCCCCGAAAGCTCCGCTTCGATCCACGCGCCGGCAAGAAACGCAATCGATTTCGTGAAGGGTTCGGCGAAATCGCCTTTGAGGTCCTCGCGCGCGCCCTGGAGGTCGCCCTGTTTCAGCTTGATCGCGGCGAGCGTGAATTTGGCGAGGCCGTCGGGCTTGTCCGCCGTTGCAAGCGTTTGTGCGTAAGGCGTGGCCGCATTGATCTCGCCGGCGGCAAGATGATAAAAAAACGCATCGCGCACGATATCCGGCTGGCCGGGTCTTGCGGCGACAGCCTTGCCGTAATTGTCGGCGGCGGCGGCGATGTCGTTCAGATTGGCGGCGAAGCGGCCCGAAAGATAATCGCCGGCGACCGTCGATGACGGCCTCTGACTTGCGCAGCCAGCCGCAAGCACGGCGCTCGCGATGACGAGAAGGGTTCGGCTTTTCAAAACAAGACTCCCGAGGCGACGCCTACATGTTCGGATAGTTCGGACCGCCGCCGCCCTCGGGCGTCGTCCACACGATGTTTTGTAACGGATCCTTGATGTCGCATGTTTTGCAATGGACGCAATTTTGCGCGTTGATCTGGAACTTCGGATTGGCGCCGCCTTCATCGGTCAGAACTTCGTACACGCCGGCCGGACAATAGCGCTGCGCGGGCTCCTGAAAGCGCGGCAGATTTACGCGTATCGGAATTGACGGATCCTTTAGCGTCAAATGCGCGGGCTGGTCTTCCTCGTGATTGACGCCGGAGAATGAAAGATTGGTGAGGCGATCGAAAGTGAAAACGCCGTCAGGGCGCGGGTAATCGATTCTGCGGTGCCCGTCGGCGGGCTCGGTCGCCTCGGCATCGGTTTTTCCGTGTTTCAAAGTCCCGAAAATGGACAATCCCGGAATGATCGTGTTGGTCCACAGATCGAGACCCGAGAACGCTATGCCGCCGAGGAGCGTTCCGAATTTTGACCACAAAGGTTTGGCGTTTCTTGCCTTGTACAGCTCTCGTCTTACACGAGACGAGTTATATGCGGCCTGGTAGGCGTCGAGCGTGTCGCCTTCACGGCCCGCGGCAACCGCATTGAACGCGGCGTTCGCCGCCATTATCCCCGTCAGCATTGCGTTGTGGTTGCCTTTGATGCGCGGCACGTTGACGAACCCCGCCGAGCAGCCGATGAGCGCGCCGCCCGGGAAGGCGAGCTTCGGAACCGACTGATAGCCGCCCTCGGTGATGGCGCGCGAGCCATAGGCGATCCGTTTGCCGCCTTCAAGGAGGGCCGCGATCTCGGGGTGAGTCTTGAATTTCTGGAACTCCGCATACGGATTTAGGTAGGGATTTTTGTAATTGAGGTGGATGACAAAGCCGAGCGCGATCGTGTTGTCGTCATAATGATAGAGAAACGATCCGCCGCCCGCGTCGTTGCTCAAGGGCCAGCCAAAGCTGTGCTGGACGTGGCCGGGCCGCGATTTCTCGGGGTGGATTTCCCAGATCTCCTTGAGACCGATCCCGTATTTCTGCGGCTCGCGGCCTTCAGCAAGGCCAAAGCGCGCGATCAGCTGCTGGGCGAGCGAACCGCGCACGCCCTCCGCGATCAGCACGTACTTGCCGCATAGCTCCATCCCCGGTTCGTAATGATCGGTTCTCGAACCGTCCCTGCCAATCCCGACTTCGCCGACGACGACGCCCTTGACCGATCCGTCCTCGCGGAACACGAGCTTCGACGCCGCCATCCCGGGATAGATGTCAACGCCCAGCTTTTCAGCCTCGCTGGCAAGCCAGCGGCAGAGATTGCCCATCGAGACGATGTAATTGCCATGGTTCTTCACCATCGGGGGCATCGCAAACACGGGAAGATTGATCGATCCCGAAGGTCCCATCAGCTTGAAGGATTCGGACTTTACTTCGACCGTGACCGGCGCGCCCTGATTTCGCCAGTCGGGAATGAGGGCGTCGAGACCTGACGGATCGAGCACCGCCCCTGACAGGATGTGCGCTCCGACTTCCGATGCTTTTTCGACGACAACGACGGCAAGGTCGCGGCCTGTTTTCGCCGCGCACTGCTTCAGACGGATTGCCGCGGAAAGCCCGGCTGGCCCGGCGCCAATGACCACTACGTCGAATTGCATGCTTTCGCGTTGGGGGGCGTCGTCAGCCATTCGTCTTCCTCTCCTCCGGCGCCGACCGGCCTTAGCTTCTGGCAAAATTCGCCGGCAAATGCCATGTCGCAAGGCGCCCTTGCGCTGCAAAGGGGCCAACGACCGGCGCGATCGGCAATGAATCCTTTGATCTTTTCAGCGCTTTGCGCGTTAGCGGTCCTCGCGCTTCTTTACGCCGAATGGAAGGACCGCGGCGGCCTGAAACGCCTGTTCAAGCCGCTGGCGTCTCTCGCGTTCATTCTCACCGGCGTCAGCGCCGGCGCGCTTGAAAGCCCGTTCGGGCTTGCAATCCTTGCCGGCCTCATTTTCTGCGCCGCGGGCGATCTGCTGCTGATTCCGCGAGGTGAAAAATCGTTCCTTGCCGGCATGGCCGCCTTCGCGGCGGGACATGGCGCCTATATCGCGGCCTTCGTGATCGGCGGCGTTGCGTTGACAACGCAAGCCGCCATCGCCGGGATTGCCGCCGCAGTGTTTTCGGGCGGTCTCCTCCTATGGCTTTGGCGAGACCTTGGCAGTTTTCGCGCCCCGGTTATCGCTTACGCCGCCATCATCAGCGCGATGGTCGCGGCAAGCGTTGCGCACTGGGCGGCCGGCCCGACGCCGGGAACCGCGCAATTGATGGCGGCGGCGGCAGGTTTTGCGGTGTCCGACCTTTCCGTCGCCCGCGATCAGTTCAAAAGGCGCGCCTTCATCAACCGGCTCTGGGGGCTTCCCCTTTATTACGCGGCGCAATGCATGTTCGCTTTCAACGTTTGACCTTTGCACCAAGCTGTGATGCGAATGGGCGATGCAGGGAAATGAAAAAGCCGACGCGGCGCGGGCCCTGCTCCGCTGGTATGTCGATGCTGGCGTTGACGAGGCGGTCACGGAAGCGCCGGTCAATCAATTTCAGAAGCAGGCGAGAGATGCGTCGTCGCTGAAGACGAAGGTTCAGCCGGCGCCGGTCTCGATTATTGCGCCATCTGCTTTGCCGAGCGTCGATGACGCTGTCGTTCTCGCGGAGAAGGCCGCGGCGAGCTGCGCGACATTCGAAGATCTCGCTTCGGCGGTCGCGGCGTTTGACGCCTGTTCCTTGAAAGCCGGCGCGCGCAACACCGTCTTCGCTGACGGGGTTCCGGGCGCGCCGCTTCTCGTCCTCGGCGAAGCGCCGGGCCGCGATGAAGACGCTGCCGGCAAGCCATTCATCGGGCGCGCAGGCCAACTTCTTGACAAAATGCTCGCCGCGATCGGGCGTTCACGCGCGTCCGACACGCTGATTTCGAATGTCGTCTACTGGCGGCCGCCGGGAAACCGTGCGCCGACGCAAGCCGAACTCGCGGTCTGCAGGCCGTTTGTCGAACGGCTGATCGAACTGACCGCGCCGAAAGCGGTGATGCTCGCGGGCGGCGTGCCGACGCAAGCGCTGCTGGGGGCGTCCGGCATCATGCGCGCGCGCGGTCTGTGGCGCGATATCAAGCTTGTCTCCGGCGCAAGTTTTCCGGCGCTGCCGGTTTTCCACCCGGCTTTCCTGCTCCGTCAGCCCGCCCAGAAACGGCTCGCCTGGCAAGATCTTCAAACGCTTGCCGCCAGGTTAAGAGATGCTTAACGCTGCGCTTTATACGATCGTTGCGGGCGCATCCCTGCGCCAATTTTGGGGGCGTCACGTGCATCGGATTCTTGCAGCCTTTTTCGCCATGATTGTCGTCGCCGGCGCCGCCGGGGCGACCGAAGAAGCCTTTAAGCCGCACGTCCTCGGTGATGCGGATCGGACGCTCTACCGCGATATATTCCAGCTGCAGGAAGATGGGCGGTGGGCCGCCGCGGATGACAAGATCGCAGCGCTGAACGACCGCATCCTGATCGGCTACGTCGAGTTGCAGCGCTATCTCCATCCTACGGCGTATCGTTCCACTTATGACGAGTTGAAAGAATGGATGGCGTATCACGCAGACCATCCCGAGGCGCACAAGATCCATTCGCTCGCGATGAAACGCCGCCCAAGGGGCGTGAGCGCGCCGATCGCGCCGATCTCGCGCAAATGGCGGGCGGAACCAGAGGCGCCGCTGCATCCCGATCTTGAACGCGACTACGCCAACACCAGCCGGCCGTTGTTGACCCAGGTCGAAGGGCGTGTCCGGCATCTTGCCAAAAAAGAACAGGCGACCCTGGCGCTCAAGGAAATCGAACAGCATCTCCGCCGCGGCGCGATTACCGAACGCCAGTTCGACCGCATGCGCTCCTGGGTCGCGGCGAGCCTTTATTATCAGGGATATCAGGCGCGCGCCAAGGCGATCACCGACGAAGTCGCCAGCCGCAATGGCGGCAGCGCGGTCCTCGCCTACTGGATTTCGGGCATCATCAGTTTCCGCGAAGGCGATCTCGCGAATGCGCATCAGCGCTTCGCCGCAATGGCGCGCGTCGAAGAACAGGATGACGCCTTGCGGTCCGCCGCCGGCTTCTGGGCGGCGCGCGCCGCCCTGGCGACCGGTCGCGCAGAAGAGGTTGCCGCCCATCTCGAAATCGCCGCGGAATTTCCGTTCACTTTTTACGGCCAGCTCGCGCTCGCCCAGCTCGGCCGCGATTACGAATACAACTGGGCGCCGCCCGCGCTGACGGCCGCGAACTTCGTGCGCCTCGCTGAGGCGGAGCCCGCGGTGAGGCGCGCGGCCGCGCTCGTCGAGATTGGCCGCCCGCTCGACGCCGATCTTGAATTTCGCTGGATCAACGGCCGCGTTGCGGACGGCCTCGCCGCCGACCTTCTCGCCGTCGAAGCCGCGCTCGCTCTCCCGGCCGCGCAGCTCGACCTCGCCCTCTATCATCGTGGGCGCGACTTTGAAGCGGGACTTTTTCCGGTGCCCGACTACGCGCCGACAAACGGTTTCACCGCCGACCGGGCGCTGATCTATGCGCTGATGCGGCAGGAATCGAAGTTCAAGATCGAGGCGACCAGCCGGGTCGGGGCGCGCGGGCTGATGCAGCTGATGCCGCGCACGGCGAGCTATGTCGCCAAGGACAGCGCCTTGCGCGGAAAGGGCCGCGACCGGCTCTATGACCCCGCTGTCAATCTTTCGATCGGCCAGGATTATGTGAACCTTCTCATCGAGACGACCGCCGACGGCGATCTTTTCGACATGGCGGTCGCCTATAATGGCGGGCCGGGAAATCTCCGCCGCTGGAAGCGCGAGGTCGCGATAGACGATCCGCTGCTTTTTATTGAGAGCATTCCCAATCCGGAAAGCCGCGACTTCGTCGAACGGGTGCTGACAAATTACTGGGTTTACAGCCAGCGGCTCGGACAGACCGCGACCAGTCGCGACCTTGTCGCCGCCGGCAAACTGCCGCTTTATGAAGCGATCAGCCAGATCGCCGAAGGCGCTGCAAACACTGCCGGAAAATAGCGCTTATCTCCGCGAGAGTCGTGCATGAAATCGGCAAGCTCATCGTCTCTAAATGCGGACGCCGAAGGCGGGTGCCTGTGCGGCGCGGTTCGCTTCCGCGTGGCAGCGGGAGCAATCGCCGAGTCCGGCTATTGCCATTGCCGCACCTGTCAGCGCCAGAGCGGCGCGCCGGTCGTCGCCTGGTTCGCCGTCGCGCCGGGCCGTCTTCAATCGCTGAAAGGCGCGCCGTCGATTTATCGCGCCTCCGCGCGGGCCGGGCGGGAGTTCTGTCCGCAGTGTGGAACTTATCTTTTCTTTCGCGAGGACGATCCGACGGCAACCGTTTCAATCAACACGGCGACGCTTGACGATCCCGCTCTCATCCCGCCCGAATTTCACATCTGGGGTGAAAGCCGCATCGGATGGTTTGAAACGACCGACGAATTGCCGCGGCATCCGCAAGGACGCAACTGACAAGTCCTACTCGCTTATTCCCATGACCGACATGATCGCGGGTCCGAGGATGACCGCGAACAGCACCGGCAGAAAGAAGCCGATCATCGGCACGGTCAGTTTCGGCGGCAGCGCCGCGGCCTTGCGCTCGGCTTCAAGCATCCGGAGTTCGCGGTTTTCCTGCGCCATGACGCGCAAGGATTGCCCGAGCGGCGTCCCGTATTTTTCCGACTGGATCAGCGCCGTCGTCACGCCCTTGACGCCGTCAAGCCCCGTGCGTTCGGCGAGGTTCAAATAAGCGAGGCGGCGTTCCTGCAAATAGGAAAGTTCGGCGACGGTGAGACCAAGTTCCTCCGAAAGTTCGGGCGACGACGAGCCGATCTCCTGGCTGACTTTTTGCAGGGCGACTTCGATCGACATCCCCGCCTCGACGCAGATCAGCATGAGATCGAGCGCGTCCGGCCAGGCGAGTTGGACTTTCTGCTGGCGTTTCGCGACCGCATTCTTGACATGGATGTTCGGAATGTAGAACCCGGCGAAGAACGCCATGATGACGGCGCAGAGCTTGCCGAAGCTGTCGAGTTCGACCCCCTTCAGCACATAGACGTAGATGCCGCAGGCAAAGGCCGCAACAAACGGCATGCCGATGCGCGCCGCCATGAAGATGAAGACCGGACGCTGGCCGCGAAAGCCGGCCATCATCAGCTGCTTTCGCGCGTCATTGGCGTCGAAGGCTTCGAGCAGTTTCAGGTTTTCAACCAGCTCCTTCAAGACGCCCTGCGCCGAAGCTGCTCTGAGCGTGCCGCCCTTGCGGGCAAAAGATTCGCGCTGCGCGGTCCGCAGCCTGTCGCGATACTCGCTGACGGACTTCATCCGTTCTTGAAGTTTGTCCTTGACGAGGAACGGCTCGATAATCGTGTAGACAGTGCCGATCGCGGCAAGCGCGACCAGGAGCGATACCTGGAACTGCCGGTCGGTGACTGCGTTGATGATTGCGTCCATTGCCCCGCCCTAGACCTTGATCTGCATCATCTTGCGCATCACATAGATGCCCATCGCCATCCAAAGTCCCGCGCCGAGCAGGATGAAATTGCCCGGCTTCGTCAGGAAGAGCGGGTCGAGGTAGTCGGGCGACGACATCTTGACAGCGCCCATGACAAGAAACGGCAACGCGCCGATAATCATCGACGAGGCCTTGGCTTCCGACGACAACGCCTTGATTTTGCCTTCCATCAGCTTGCGGCCGCGAAGGACGCCGGCAAGGTTGGTCAGCGCCTCCGCGAGATTGCCGCCGGTCTTTTGCTGGATCAGCAGAACGATGCCGAAGAAGCTGACTTCCTGCAGCGGCATCCGGTCGTACATGCGGTTCATGCCCTGTTCGAGGGACAGACCGACGCGGAAGCCTTCGACAAGCTGATGGAATTCCTCGTTGATGGGCTTTGGCGCTTCCGCCGCAATGATTTTCAGGCATTCGTTGACCGGAAGGCCCGATTTCACGCCGCGGACAATCACATCAATTGCGTTCGAGAACTCGTCGATGAATTTTTTCTGGCGGCGCTTGACCTGAAAACCGACATACCAGTGCGGCAGGCCGAAACCGCCGATGAAGAAAAGCCCCGCCGTCACCACCAGCTTCTGGCCGGAAATGAATCCGACGAAGGCGAGAACGAACGCGGCGACGACCGAGCCGATATAGAATTCGCGCGGCCCGAACGAGAGGCCCGCCTGGTCAAGCTTCTGTTGGAGCGAGACGCGTTTTTTTTTCTTGAATTCCTTGTTCTTGTTGTCGATTTTCGACAGCGCCTCGGTGACTTTCCGGCGCCGGTCCTTACTCATCGAATCGCTTTGCGCCGCTGCGCTCGCGCGTTTTGAGTTTTTCTTTGTCTCAAGCGATGAAAGGCGCTTTTTCGCCTTGTCGTTCTGGGTCGGCGCGAGCAGGAAAAAGGCGAGCGCGCCGAATCCGACAAGCCCGAGGACGATGGAGATAAGCAGCTGCTGATCCATCGGGCTTCCTATTCCGCTGCGCTGTCGAGCGCCTCCGCCAGCGCCTGATCCATGCCGTAGTATTTGGCGCGGTCCCAGAACGCAGGGCGTGCGATGCCTGTGGAGCGGTGGCGGCCGACCAGTTTGCCATTCTCGTCTTCGCCGTTGATTTCGTAGACGAAGAGATCCTGGGTGATGATGGTGTCGCCTTCGGTGCCGAGGACTTCGGTGATGTGCGTGATGCGGCGCGAGCCGTCGCGCAGGCGCGCCGCCTGGATAATGATGTCAATCGAGCCTACGATCATTTCGCGAATGGTTTTCGACGGCAGATTGTAGCCGCCCATCGTGATCATCGATTCAATCCGCTGGAGACCTTCGCGAGGGGAGTTGGCGTGAAGCGTCCCCATCGATCCGTCGTGGCCGGTGTTCATCGCCTGCAACAGGTCGAAGGCTTCCGGGCCCCTCACCTCGCCGACGATGATGCGTTCGGGGCGCATGCGGAGGCAGTTCTTGACGAGGTCGCGCATCGTCACTTCACCCTGGCCTTCAAGGTTTGGCGGGCGGGTTTCGAGGCGAACGACGTGCGGCTGCTGCAACTGGAGTTCGGCGGCGTCTTCGCAGGTGATGACGCGCTCATCAAGCTCAATGAATCCGGTCATGCAGTTTAAAAGCGTCGTTTTGCCCGAACCCGTGCCGCCGGAAATCAGCGTGTTGATCCGGCAGGCGCCGACGACTTCGAGCACCTTCGCGCCTTCCGGCGAGATCGATCCGAAATTGACAAGGTCCTGAATGCGGAGCTTGTCCTTCTTGAACTTGCGGATGGTGAGCGCCGCACCGTCGATCGAGAGCGGCGGCGCGATGACGTTGACGCGACTGCCGTCCGGAAGGCGCGCGTCGCAGATCGGACTTGCTTCATCGACGCGGCGTCCGACCTGGCTGACGATGCGCTGGCAGATGTTCATCAGTTGCGCATTATCGCGGAAGCGGACATTGGTCAGCTGAATCTTGCCGCCGACTTCGATGAAGACGCGGTTGGCGCCGTTGACCATGATGTCGGAAATGTCGTCTCGCGCGAGCAACGGCTCGAGCGGGCCATAGCCGAGAACGTCGTTGCAGATGTCCTGAAGCAGCGCTTCCTGCTCGGTGATCGACATCTGGACGTTCTTGATCGAGATGATCTCGTTGACGATGTCGCGGATTTCTTCCGCCGCCGATTCGGTGTCGAGCTGGGCGAGCTGCGACAGGTCGATCGTGTCGATCAGGGCATTGAAGATCGTCGTTTTGGTCTGAAAGTATTCATCCGTGCGCCCGCCGATTTCAACCGGCTGCGCTTTTGCAACGGCGGCGACGCGCGGCGGCACTGCGCCGCCCGCCGATTTCCGGGGCTGCGCCGACGGCGCCGCGCCGCCGGTCTTCGGCCCCGTCTTCGGTTTCGTAGCGACGGGCGCCGCCTGCGGGGACGTTTCGACTTCTGCCGTTCTGCGTCCGAACATCGTCTACCCTATTTCTTTTTCAGAAGCCCGGTCAGGCTGAAGCGGCTCTTTTTTGAGGCGGTCTGCGCGCGGCCGAGCACGATGGATGTAAGTTCGCGCAAGGATTGCGCGGTTTTGGTCTTCGTTCCGACCTGCAGGATCGGCGAGGCGTTGGTCGCGGCCGTATGGAAAAGTTGCGGCTCCCAGCCGAAGACGACGGAAGGCTTGAGGCCTACATGCTCCGCAAACTGCTGCGGCTGCACGGAGGACACTTTCGCGTCGTACTGATTGACGACAAGGATCGGCGGCGCGTCGTTCGGCCGGGCGCCTGAAATGATATCGACAAGGTTTTTCGTGTTGCGGAACGCGGCGAGGTCAGCCGTCGCGGTAATCACGATCGCGTCGGCGGTCTGCAAAAGCCGTTTTGACCAGCCCGTCCAGATATGCGGCACGTCGACGATGATCGTCGGCGCCGAGCCGCGTACAACGTCAATCACGGTTTCGAACGCCTGATCGTCGATATCGTAATCGCGGTCGAGCAGGTTCGGCGCGGTGAAGAGGCTCAAGCGGTCGGTATGCTTTTGCAGCAATCGATCGAGGAGAACGTCGTCGAGACGTTCGGGCGATCCCAGCGCCTCGATGAGACCCGAGGTCGGATCTTGTTCGAAATCGAGGCTCGCCGTGCCAAAAGGAAGGTCGAGGTCGAGAATGACTGTGTCGCTCTGCATTTCCTCGGCCGCGCACCATGCGACGTTGTGGGCGAGCGTCGATGAGCCTGAACCGCCGCGCGCACCGACGAAGGCGATCGTCCGGCCGATCGGCGGCGCCGAGGGATCAATGTAAAGAGAGGCGATCGATTTGATGATCTGCAGCGGCGAGCGCGGACGAACGATGTAATCGCTGATCCCCTGCCGCATCAGCTCGCGGAAAAGGCCGATGTCGTTGGCGCGGCCGATCAGGATGACCTTGGTCGAGGGATCGCAGACTTCCGAGAGTTCGGCGAGTTGCGCGAACAGTTCCGCGCCGCTGTCGAGGGATTCGATGATGACGAGATTGGGAGTCGCCGCCGTCTGGAAATGATCGACGGCCTTGGCAAGACCGCCCATGTGAACGGTCAGATGCGTCTTTGCAAGCCGGCGATCGACCGCGGCCCGCTCGAGCAGCGCCGTCGTATCCGGCGTCTCGCAGAATGCGTGCACTGATATGCGCGGGACCGGACGGTGATCGCCGTCCTCGTCGCTAAAATCGGCGACGGCGAAAGACTCGTCGTCGGCGACGGCAATTGCCTGGCTGTTTGTCATGGAAACGGCGATCGGCGTGCGAACCGCTTTGGGCGCCGCCCGAGGCGCTTCATCAACGACCGGCCTGGCGACTGCCTGGACCGGCGCCGGCGCATCGAAACTGAAATCCTCCGCGTCGGCGATGCCGAGTTCGCCGACGAGAAGGTCCTCATCGTCGAAATCTTCTTCACCCAGCGCAGCGAGTTCTTCGTCCGACAATTCATCGTCAAGCCACGCGTCGTCCTCGTCGATCGCCGCAGCGCTCGGCTTGCCGTAACGCACCTTCGCCGAAAGCAGCGGACCGCCGTCCGGACCAAGACTGGCGGCGGCGTTCGCCGCGCCCTCTTCGTCGCTGGCGATCTCGAACGCTTCGTTTGAGGCCTTCCTCATTTCAAACTCCCTCCAGGCGGCGCCTGACCCCGACACGTCTCTAGTTTGCGACCTGAGCATTTTGGACTTCGCTGTCGGTCTTGCTTGATGTGACTTCCCCCTTGCGGAATTTGGCGACGCCGCGAATGCGGGTCGTCGAATCGGGATCGGTCAGCGCCGCGGGTTCCGCGAGTTCGCGCGGATCGCCGATCATCGCGGCAAGGTTGTTTTGCGTTGCGCAGCCGAAATTCGGAGACCGCAGATTGCGGTAGTCGCGCTCGCGCGTTCCTTCCCAGACTCCGCATGCGCTCGGCGTCGCGACATAATGGGTATAAGAAAGGATGACGTCGCGGGGGGAGCCGTTGCCGCTGCGATAAGCCGCCGCCGCCATCGACGACCGCGGCACGCCGAAATTGTAAAGGGCCTCGCGGACGCCGGCCGCAGCGCCGTCCGCACTGTCGCCTGACGGCGCGGTCACGCTCAGCGCGCCATGCCCATTGCGCAAATAGGAGTCGGCGAAGGCGCGCAGGCGGGCCTGATCGAGCGAAGAAAGGTCGCCGGCTGTTTCCGCAACGCCTATCGTCATCGTCACGGTCTGACTATCGACTGAAATCGGATGCTCTTCAGCGACGCTCAGCGCATGTTCGGCGCCGTTGAAGCGCGCGGCGCAGCCGACGCTCGCAATCGACGCGGCAACGAGGAGAAGCTTTTGCATGTGTCTGGTCATTGTTGCGTCTCCATTAATCAAGAATGAAACCCATCGGCCCTTGCAGCGTCTTTTCCCGGACGCCGGCGCCGGCAAGGCCATAGGCGGCGGTCAATTGGCCCATCAGAATCGTCTGCATGTCGCTCGCCGAGACAAAGCCTTTCATCGGATCCGACAATTTTGATTCATGCGTCGGATCAACAAGATAGGGCGTGACAATGATGACGAGTTCTGTTTCCGAACTCTGGTAATCGCGGCTGCGGAAAAGCTGTCCGAGCACGGCGATTTCTTTCAGATACGGAACGCCCGAAATCGTCTGGCGCATGTTTTCCTGAAGAAGGCCCGCCATCACCAGGCTGCCGCCCGAGGGAAGCTCGACCGTCGTTTTCGCGCGGCGAACGGTCAGCGACGGAATGGTGAGACCGGAGCTTGAGAATACCGTCGGATCCGTTCCCTGAAGCACTTCGCCCGCCGACTCGGTGAGATTGAAGGATCCGGTCGGGTTGCCGTTGGCGTCGAGAATCGGGATCAACGTGTCCGGTGGCGGCGGCGTCCCGGGAATCGTCGTCGACGAACCGCCAAGCGAGAAATTGTTAAGCGACGAGATTTCGCTGACTTCGGTCGAGACTTTGACGTTGATGCGGCCTTTGTCGAGCACAAGCGGCGTGAATCCGAGCCCGACGCCGAATTCCTTGAATTCAAGCGAAATTACGCCTTCACGCTGGCCGATCGGGATCGGAAATTCGCCGCCGGCAAGGAAGCTCGCTGTTTCGCCGGAAACCGCGGTCAACGTCGGTTCCGCGAGTGTCTTGACGAGGCCGGCGCGCTCCAGCGCCTGGAAAGAAAGCCTGAACCCGGAGTCGCCGCCGCCGAACATGCGGTCAAGCGAGCCGGTAAGGCCCGCCGTCGCGCCAGACGCTATTGTAGAGGCGCTGGCTTCAAACAAATTGTTTGAAATCGAGGTGAACCCGGACGGATCGAAGCCAAGCTGCTTGATCAGCGAGCGCTGCATTTCGACAACACGCACCTTGAGCATCACCTGCTCGCGGTTGCGGATCGACACCATGCTGATGACCTTCGTCGGATCGCCAATGAAGCGGCCGGCGATATCAGCGGCGTCGGTCGCCTGCACGCCCGACGGCACAGACCCGCGAAGAATGACGTTGTCATTGACCGCTTCCGCCGTGATCCGCGAATCCGGCATCAGGCGCGCGAGAAGATCGGTCAGTGCGTCGAGATCGCGCTCGACCTGGATTTCGAGATTCAGGATCTGACGGCCATTGCCGTCAAAGAAAAAAGCGTTCGCCTGGCCGACCTGCAGACCAAGAAGATAGACCCGCTGCGGCGAACGGATGACAGCATCGACGACCGTCGGCTGCGAGACGAGAACATCGGCCGCCGGCTGCGGCAGTTCCACGATCGCTGCTTTGCTCAGGGGCAGCACGATGCTCTTCGAAACGCCGTTTTGGCCGCCGAAATCGATCGTCGCCTCGGCTCGGGGTGCTTGCGCCGCCGCCGGCGACAATGCTCCAACAATTACCGCGGCCAGGACCGCGCCGCAGATGCAGGCGCAAACCGCAAAGGTCGAAACTGCTGTGACGCGCATTGAATTCCCCTCAACGAATTTGTTACGAGCGCCCATATCGGATCACTTTGACACTGCTGTCGCGGCGCGGCGCCGCATCGGTGTCCGTGGGCGTGAAGACGCTGCGCAGAGCGAAACTCAACTGCCCGCGCGACGACCGGGAATTGATGAAGTATTCGGCGTTATCGGGGGAAAGCTCGACCGTCGCGTTGGCGCCTTCTATCACCGGGGCCTCCGGGTTTTCGGTGTAGGTCGTGTTGATCGCCAGCACGCGGACATCTTCGAAAACGAGCGTGGTCGCCGTCCGGTTGGCGTCATTGGCTTCCGAATAATAGATATCGACGCGGTCGCCCGGGAGAACAAAGCCGCTGACGCCGGTTTCCGGCGTGATGCGCATGGTGACCGCGCGCATCCCGGGATCAAGCACCGCCGCGAGAAGGCCCGAACTGCCGGCGCGAACGATTTTCGCTTCGATGATCGGCTCGCCCGCGAGAATCGTCGTCCGCGCTACCGCTTTTTCAAATTCCGCGGGATCGCCGCCCGATGCTTCGGTGATGTAGGCTTCCGATAGCGCCTTTTCCGGCCAGTCGATCCACTTGATCGCTTCCGCGGCAAGCCGCTCGCCGCGCTGGAAATCGCGATCCGCGACCAGGACGCGCACTGTCTTTTCCTGAAGCGGCGCCGACGCCTGCACCGGCGAGTTTTTGTTTCCGCTCATCATCATGAAGAAAGCGCCGGCGCCGGCGACCAGCGCCACGCCCAGAACCGCAATTCGCGTAACGTTCATGTCTTCCTCGCCCCTTTGCGGATCTTCTCCCGCGTCGGATTTCCCTGGCTTCTTGTATCGACGAAGTCCTCAAAACTCTGTTAACTCATTTCATTAACCGCCATACGGCAATTGGAAGAGCGGCGTTTGCGGAAAACTAAGAAGGCCTCCCGCCGCTATTGCAACCGCATACGGAATATCTTTCGGACGCTGGTGAAGCCGCAGCAGCCACGGAGCCTGCGCATAGAGCGGCAAAGGCGGCGTTCTCCGGAACATGATGAGCGCAACTGCGAGAAAGCCGCCTGCGACAGCCATGTTGAGGAGAAACGGCGCGAGCGCCGAAGGGCCGATCCACGGCGCGCAGGCAGCGAGCAGCTTGGCGTCGCCGCCGCCGAGAAACTTCCCGGCGAAAAGCGCGAACCCGACGACGAGCGCGCCGCAGCCGAAAAGAAATCCTTCGAGCAGCGCCGATGGGGACGCGCCCAGCCCGACGCCGGCGGCGAAATAGGAGCCAAACAGGACCGCGGACACCCAGTTCGGAATTTTGAACTCGTAAAGATCGTTGAGCGCCGCGATGATGAGCGCGGCGGGAAACGCTGAAAGGAATATCAGGGAAACCAATGTGCGCTCCGGTCTGAGGCCAGAAAACGACGCTAGGCGGAAGCGCTTAATATTGGGTTAGACATAAGATCGGATTGAAACAGAAAAAGGAGGCCGAAGCCTCCTTTTTCCACGCAATACGATGAACTCCTCGGCGCGATCGCTAGGCGGCGGCGAGTTCGCTGTCGACCGCCGAAAAAGTGTTGCCGAGTTGGGTGCCGACCGCGCGTACCGCGGTGATGATGGCGACCGCGATAAGCGCGGCGATCAGGCCGTATTCAATGGCCGTGGCGCCGTCTTCGTCCGTGATGAACTTGTTGACAAGGGCTTTCATTTGAGTCGACTCCTGCTTGCTACTCTTAGTCTTGCACCGCTGAATGGGCGTTACCCACCTCAGACTTTTTCCATGATGCCCGTCACGGATTAAGGATCGGTGAAGAACCGCTTGCCGATCCCGTTTTAATTTGTTTACGGATAATTATTGTTAACGGCGCGCTAATTCAGCTGGCAAGCCGGTTGAGCTGCGCTATGTCGTCGATGACGAGGCCCGGATAATTGCGGCGCGCGACGCCCGACTGGATCAATTTGGCGACGGCGTTGGCGGCCTCGGCTTCGTCAACATCGGCGCGGTCGGCGAGTTCGCGGTGCTTTGGCATTCTTGAGATACGCCATTCGGCGTTGACGGCGTCGCGCTCGACATAGCCTGCGAGCGCCGCGTAAACGCGCCGCTCGGGTGAAGTTTCTTCCGCGCCCGCGTTCGTTTCTCCAGATAGGCGCCGCGCAAAATAAAGCATCAGGTTACGCGTCAGGGACGGGCGCTGCGCAACGATCTCGCGAAACGCTTGCGCATCGACGGCGACGATCTCGCTCTCCCGCTCCGCCGTCAGCGACATGCCGCCGGCTCTGGACGCGTCGCCGCCGGTCGCCGCGATCGCGAGGCCCAGAATTTCTCCGGTCGGCGTTTCTTCAAACAGCATTGCGCCGGTTTTCGGGTCGGCATACGACGTTTTGATCTTACCCGTGCGGACAATCAGGAATTCCGTTCCGTCATATTGGCCCATGGCGAAAATCGTTTCACCCGCGGCGTACGTTCGAAGACTGGCCGCTTCTGCGAGCGCTGATATGACCTGGTCCGGGAGATCATGAAACGGGTCGGCGGCGGCGATCGCGGATGCCACCGGCGACAGGGCGGGTTCGGCGCCGGACAAAGGATTTGCAAGCATGAACGACTCCCAGGGCGGCATTCATCTCTTCAAGGATTTAAGGTCCGGTAAAACCTAAAATTGTCGCGATCCGCGCGCGTGCGCAAAGATCAGTTTGGCAGGGTATTTAAGTGTTTCTTGACGGATCGGCGCTACGCCTTGCCCTTGAGCTTGAAAAAGGCAACATCCATGCGGTCATTTATTCTTTCGCTGGCTGCCGCGAGTGCGTTTGCGAGCGCCGCGCGGGCCGAACAGGTTTGGCTCACAATGGACCAGGTCACCCCCTATTCATTCAAGCAAGAAGTCGATCAGATCGTTGTCGGCAATCCCGGGATCGCCGACGTAAGCGTACGCGACAAGTCGCGTGTTCTCTTGTTCGGCAAGGCGCCGGGTCTGACGAACATGTTTCTCTTCGACGCGGACGGAAATGAAATCGACAATCTGGTCGTACGCGTCCGCGCAACCAACTCCGAAATGCTGACCTTGCAACGCGGCCAGCAGCGCACGACCTACAATTGCATGAGCGCTTGCGAACAGACGATCACGGTCGGCGACAGCCCGGAAGTGTTCGGCAGCATTTCGAGCCAGGTTCAGCAGAAATTCCAGCAAGCCTCCGGCGCGGCCGCTCCAAGCGAATAGTCGTGTTCTCAAGGGGGCCTTTTTTATGGTCCGATCGCCGCGGCGAAATTATAGACGCGCGGCCGTTCATAGGGGCGCAGATTTGAGCGGCACCAGCCGTCGATCGAACGCGCGGTCGATTCCGACGGAGCGCCGCCCGAGGCAAGCCTGATCGTCGCAACCAGCCGGTCCGCACCGCCTGAGTGACGCGACACCGAAACGTCACAGCTTTCAATCTGCGGATGCTCGGCGATCTTTTGCGCAATACGCGCAGGGAAGACGTTGACCGCGCCAATCTGCACGGCGCCGTCGCGCCGGCCGCCGAGCCGAAAGCGACGGTCGCCGTCCCAGACAAGAACGTCCATAGGCGACAGTGTCGTTGCGGCGCCTGAAGGCGTTGCGCGGCAAAGATCGTCGCCGTTTCTGCGCCAGTGATCGAACAGCGCAAAAGGATCGCCCGGTGTGTCGCGCCAGCCGATGAGGCCGTTTTCGGTCGAACCGTAAATTTCGCGTTGCGCGCCGAATCCCGCTTTGCGGATTTCGGCGGCAAGATCGGGCGCCATCGGCTCACCGAAAAAAACCGCCATCGCATTGTCGGGCGCATAGACGCCCTGACCTATGATGTACCGCCAAAGACTCGGTGTCGCGACCAGCGCGTCGCCGAACGCAAGTTGCCTCTTAAGTTCATCCGGCGGCATTGTTCGCGCGTCGATCGATGGCGCCTGCAGCAGGTTCGGCGTCAATGCCGCCAACGTAAAGCCGATCAGGCCGTGCGGTGCGACGAGCGACAGAATGCGGCGGCGCCCATATAACAGATTGGCGACCGACGCCGCGTCCGCAAAGATCGCGTCCGCCGGATGCACGATCTCGCGCGCATCATCACCTGCGGCGGTAAAGGAAAATTTGGTGAGCCGGGAGGCGACCAACGCGGCGACGCCGTCGACCCAATCACGGAGCGTTGTCCCCTCGGCCGTGGTCGGCGTCGCATCGGCATGGCCGAAGAACCGATAGAGGCGAGCACGGCTCGCGGCCGCTTCTTCCGCGGACAGCTCGGCGCCGCCATCATAAAGCGGCGTCTCGGACGACCAGGTCGAACCTGTCAAGGTGTCGATGTGGCGGCCGAACTTCGCGCTCAGCTCATCGACGAGAAGCGCGGCCGCGACCGACGCGATTTGCTCATGCGACAGGGCGAACGCCTTCACCGTGTGTCTCCGTTCACTCGTTTCCGGCGAATTCCGCCGCCAGCCGTCGCTGATAGGCGCCGATGAGTATCGCGGCGGCCTTTTCGCCAGCCTGCGCCAGCCTGTTATCAAGCGCGCTTCGGACCGCGCCGGCAATGCTGTTCGTCAAGAGGACCGTCGCAGATGCCAGATCCCCGGGTTCAAGCGGCGTTTCTTCCGCTTTGAGCCCGAGACGCCGCGCTTCCCTCAGAATGACGGCGCGGACGATGCCCGGCATCGCGCCTTCGCTGACCGGCGGCGTCAAGACCCGATCGTTCGTGAGCGCGAAGATATTTGCGGCGCAAGCTGAAGCGGCGCGACCGCGTTCGTTGAGCATGATTGCCTCATCGGCGCCCAGCGCGCCCGCCTCGGCGCGCGCCAGCACATTCTCCGCGTAAGCGCCGACGCATTTGAAACCGTTCGTCGATGCGCCCGACCAGCGACGACGCATCGATATGACCAGACGGAACACCGCGGGCGGGGCGGGCGCCGGCGAAAGCGCAAGCGTCGCTTGGACGCACGCCTCGCGCGACGGCGCAAGGCCGCGGGGCCCGCCGACTCGGGAAATCGTCAGCCGGCAGGCGGCGCGTCCGGAGATTGCGTTTTGCGCCGCCAGACCGGCGATCGCCGCGCGAATGGTTCCGGAATCGACGGGTCTATTGAGACCCATGATCGCACAGCCCCGCGCAAGACGCATCAGGTGTTCATCAAGAAAAGCGGGAAGGCCTTGCTCGACGAGAATGGTTTCGAACGCCGCATCGCCGATCAGCCAGCCGCGGTCGCGCGCGGAAACCGCCGAATCCGCGTCGATGAAATCGCCATCGCGCCAAACGATCACGCCGGCTTCCTTATCTCGTCAAGAAAATTGCTGACAATGCGCCGACCCGCCAGTGTCAGCAGCGATTCGGGATGAAACTGGACGCCATGCCAGGGCGCCGTTGCATGACGCACCGCCATCAATTCGCCGCGCTCGCTCCAGGCGCATGGAATGAGCGGCCCGGCCGCCGGCAATTCGGAAACCAGCGAATGGTAGCGGCCCGCCAGCATCGGATTCTCCAGACCTTCAAAAATTCCGGCGGCGTCGTGACGGATGGGACTTGCCTCGCCATGCAGCGGTTCCCGCGCGCGAAGCGTACGACCGCCAAATCCTTCAATCAAACATTGATGACCGAGGCAGACGCCGAGCAGCGGCGTCAATCGTGACAATTGACGGATGATCTGCATGGAAACGCCCGCTTGCGCCGGCGTGTTCGGACCTGGCGAGATGATGACGGCGTCAGGCGATATTTGCAGGAGATCTTCGGCATGGCCCGCGTCATTGCGAAGAACCAGCGCCGGCCAGCCGGCTTCGCGGACGTAGCGCGCGAGATTTTGGACGAAAGAATCGTAATTGTCGATGATGAGGATCACGCCAGGCACGCGCGGTTTGGATCGACATGACGCAGCAGCCACTGCGCCTTGTCGATTGTCTCGTCATACTCCGCTTGCGGATCGCTGCGAAGCGTGACGCCGCCGCCGACCGGCGCGGTGAGGCGCGCGCCCTCAACGATCGCAAGACGGATCGCAACGGAAAAATCCGCGCCGCCGCTGTCATCAATGTATCCTATGGCGCCGCAATAAGGACCGCGGCCGGAGCCCTCGATGTCGGAGATAACTTTCATCGCCTGCACTTTTGGGGCTCCGGTGACCGAGCCGCAAGGGAAGAGCGAGGCGAGCGCGTCAGCCGACGTGACGCCGGCATTCAGGACGCCGCTGATTCGTGAAACGAGATGATGGACGGTCGCAAAACTCCTTGTTTCGCAAATCGCCTCCTCGCGGATCGAATGATCTTCGCAGATCCGCGACAGGTCGTTGCGCGTCAGGTCGGCGATCATGATGTTTTCAGCACGGTCCTTGGGATCCGCGACAAGTTCAGCAAGCAGGCGCGCGTCCTCCGCTGATGTTTTCCCACGAGGCCTGGTGCCCTTGACCGGTTCGGCGACGATGGAAAGGCGTTCGCCTTCAACACGAGCGACCGAAAAAAAGCGCTCCGGAGACATTGACAGGATTTGGGCGGTTCCGTGTTGCAGGAACGCCGCGAACGGCGCGCCGCTTGCCGCGGATACTTTTCGAAACAGCCTGTAAGGATCGAGGTTCGGTGCTTGCGCCGACAGCTGATGTGAGATGTTCGCCTGGTACAACTCTCCTTCGAGAATTCTCTCGATGACCGCCGCAACGGCTGCGCAGTAGTCTTCCCGCGAAAAATTTGACCCGTCCGCGGCAATACCCAATGGCGCGCCCTCATCGGCGCCGTTTCCATCGCCGAGCAGCGTTCCGAGCCTTTCTATCGACGCGCGCGACCGGCCCAAAAGAAAAGCGCGTCGCGTACGCACGTTGAATGCCGCGACCTCGTCATAGGCGCCAAACGAAAAGTCCGGCAATGCATATGGCGAGGCAGGACCGGCGGCGCTCGGCTCGACAAAACGCGAGCATTCATAGCCGGCAAAACCGAAAAGACCCGAAGCGAACGGCGCGCCGCAATCAATATCGACCGGCTGGCGTCTTTGCAGATGAAGCCTGCACAGTGCGGCGAATGGCGAGAGCGGCGTTGGATCGCCATCGATGAATGTTTCGCCATTCCGGCTTTCAATGACCTGCGCCGGTTCAGCGGCGATGAAAGACCAGCCGGCGCCTCGTGCATCGGCGCCGCCGTGCAGCAACGCCGCGCCTTTGCGGTCGGCGAGCGGGGCAAAGGCGGCGAGCGGCGGACGCCAATCTATCTCAAGCTGCTTTATCATCCCAAGTGTTTTTCCTGACCGCGGCCCGCTCACCCGATCGGTCCGCGATCTGGCATTGGCTCACAAACCGGCCTAACTGCAAGCGTTCGCCCACGTGCTCGCGGCGAAAGGAAATGGACTTATGGACGGCGCAGGCGAATTGCAGGCGGACGGCCGGACGGCGCCCGACGTGGCGGTTCGTTTGAGAGGTTCCGCGCGTCTTTTCTATGGTCTTGGTCTCGCCACGCTCATCGCCGTCATCGCCTATTTCGGCCGCTCGATCTTCATACCCGTCGTCATCGCCGGTTTTTTGAGTTTCCTGATCTACACGCTGAAAGAAACGATCCGGCGGGGACCGCTCGTCGGCCGCTTCCTTCCAAACTGGCTTTGTTATCTTTTTGCGTTTGCGTTCATCATCTCGATCTTCGTCCTCTTCATCGAGATCATCCGCGACAATGTTGAAGCGTTGATCGCGGCGGCGCCGCTGTACGAGGAGCGGTTGCGGCAATTCACGCAGGACGGAATTCGCTACCTCAGCGACGCAGGCGTGCTGCCCGAGGATTTCGTCGGAGGCGTCGACCAGCTGCGATCGGCGGCATTATCAATGATTAGTCCGGTTTTGTCGCAATTCGGATCGGTTGTGCGTTCACTGACGGGCAATTCCGTCACGATCCTCCTCTACACGGTTTTCATGCTGCTTGAACGCGGCCGCATATTCAAGAAGATCAACCTGCTGAGCGCCGCTCCCGAGCGACGGCGGGCTGTCAATGACACAATCGCCGACATTGCGTCTTTGGTGCGGCAATACATAACCGTAAAAACGGTCATTAATCTGATCACTGCGACAGTCAGCTACTTCATCATGACGTTTATCGGAATCGACTTCGCTGGCTTCTGGGCGCTGCTAATTTTCGCCTTGAACTTCATCCCGATTGTCGGCGCGATCAGCGCGATCTCGCTGCCGGTCATTCTCTCGCTTGTGCAGCCTGAGGGCGGTGGCGTTCAGTTGGCAGGGCTTGCGCTTGTTCTCCTGGTCGGCGCGGAGCAGACGATGAGTTCGGCAATCGAGCCGCGCCTGATCGGCAAGAGCCTCAATCTCAGCCCGCTGGTCATTCTCCTTTCATTGGCGGTTTGGGGCTCGCTCTGGGGGTTCGCCGGATTGCTGCTCGCTGTTCCGATCACGGTGACCATCATGATTATTCTGACACAGTTTCACTCAACGCGGCCGATTGCGATTTTGTTGTCGGACAGCGGCCAGATTGCGCCGCTGAAACAAGGAGCGCTTAGACCGAAAGCTTAAGCGTTTTCGTGTGTCCCGCTCGCGCCGGCTCCCTCTTCAGAATGTCGCGAAAATAGGCGCCAAGCAGTTCGCCGTCTTCCCGCCGCCCCGACCCCTTGCGCCAGGCGAGGCCGATACGGCGGGCTGCGGCGGACGGCGCCAGCGGCGCGACGGCAAGACCCGCGTCCGCGGCGAGGCCCGCATCGACGGCCATTTTCGGCAGCAACGTTGCGCCGAGTCCGGCGCGCACCATCTCAGTCAGCGTAAACAAACTGGTTGCGCCAAACGCGCCAGCAATATCGTCCTGGCGGAGCTTGCAGGCGTCGAGCGCGTGCTCGCGCATGCAATGACCGTCTTCCAGCAACAAAAGGTGCGCGTTTTTCAGATCCGCCAGCTTGACGGATTTTCCTGCCTCGAGCGAACTTCCCGCTCGCGTCGCGAAAAAGAACGGATCCTCGCCAATCTCGATCCATTCGGCGCCCGAAAGTTCATAGGGGAACGCCAGCAGCGCCGCGTCGAGTGTTCCGTCGGCAAGCCGTTCGGCGAGCAACGAGGTCAGATCTTCCCTGAGATAGAGCTGCAACTTCGGGAATTTCTTCGCCAGCCCCGGGGTCGCGCGCGGCAGCAGGAACGGGGCGATCGTCGGAATGACGCCGAGCTTGAAAGGGCCTTCAAGCGGTTTGCGCATCGACACCGAGCGCGCAAGATCTTCGGCCTCAGCCAGAATGGTCGCGGCGCGCTTCGCCACGTCTTTTCCAGCGGGCGTCAAAGAGAAGTTGCGGGTTGAGCGATCGACGAGCTGGCGGTCAAGCACGCCCTCAAGCTCTTTAATCGCCGACGAAAGGGTCGATTGAGACACGAGACAGTCCCCTGCCGCCTTCGAAAAAGACTCCCGCCGCACTAGAGCGGCGAAGAATTGCAGCTGGCGAAACGTCGGCAACGGCGTCATGGCGCCTCTCTCATCGATTAAATTGATCGACCAATCAGATATAATCTATTTGATAAATTCGCAAGCCGGCTCTATCTACGCTGGCGAGCCAAAGGGTTCGCGCCAGTCAAAAGGAGAATGCCATGCTCGGAGTCGGCGATCGTCTGCCCGATTTCAAAGTCGTCGGCGTCAAGCCGAAGTTCAACAGCCATGAAGAGAACGGCAAGTCCGCCTTTGAAGACGTGACGCAGGACAGCTTCGAAGGGAAATGGAAAATCATCTATTTCTACCCGAAGGATTTTACATTCGTCTGTCCGACCGAGATCGCCGAATTCGGTCGGCTTGCAAAAGAATTTGCGGACCGCGACGCGGTCGTCCTCGGCGGGAGTTCGGACAACGAGTTCTGCAAGCTCGCCTGGCGGCGCGACCATCCGGATCTGAAGAGCCATCCGGCCTGGCAGTTCGCCGACACCACCGGCGCGCTGATCGACGGCCTTGGCATTCGTTCGGAAGCCGGCGTTGCGTTGCGCGCGACGTTTGTCGTCGATCCGCACAACGTAATTCAGCATGTCTACGTCAACAATCTGAGCGTCGGCCGCAATCCGCAGGATACGCTGAGAGTGCTCGACGCTCTGCAGACGGACGAGCTTTGCCCGTGCAACCGTCCGATCGGCGGCGAAACGCTTTAATTTCGGTTGAGAATCGGGTTTGGGCGCGCCGCCGACTGCCCGTGCGCGCCCTTTTTTCACCCAGAATCAGGAGATTGCCATGAGTCTCGACGAGCTTCGCGACGCCATTCCGGACTACGCGAAAGACATCCGCCTCAATCTTGGAACGCTGGCCGCCGAGACCATTTTGACCGACCAGCAGAAATACGGAGCGTTTCTCGCTTCCGCCCATGGTGCGCGCAACGCTCAAGTGATCGCTGCAATCAGTCAGTGGACGGAAGACAAGCTCTCGCCGGAAGCGACAAACGCCGCAAAGGCCGCCGCGGCGATCATGGCGATGAACAATGTCTATTACCGCGCAACGCATCTGATGTCCGCCGGGGAATACCAGAAAATGCCTGCAAAACTCAGGATGAACGTGATCGGCGCCCCCGGCGTCGACAAAATGGATTTCGAGCTGTGGTCGCTCGCAGTCTCCGCGGTCAACGGTTGCGGGACCTGCCTCGACAGCCACGAAAAGGTCGTGCGCAAAGCCGGGATATCGGCCGATCAGGTGCAGGCGGCGCTGAGGATTGCGGCCGTCGTCAATGCAGCCTCGGCGGTGCTTGACAGCGAAAATGCCTAACCCGTTTTGACGCCCGCGTCGGAAAGCGCGGCGCGCAGCGGCGCCAGATGTTTTTCATAATGGCGCCAGCGGCCCGAGGATTCCCGATACAGCGGCTGGCGGACCTGCCAATAGCTCGCGGTCTTCACCGGATTGCGCAGCGTGTGAAATTCAAGACAGCGTTCATTCCACTCGACACCCAGAAAGCCCAGCAGCGCTTCAAGTTCGTCCCGCGGATCGCCGACAAATCGATCATAGTCGAAATCAAAAATCTCCGCGGCGTAAAGTGACTTCCAGTGCGCCATCATGCGTTGGTATTGGCCGAAGTAATGGCCGGCGTCGCTGAGGTCGCTGGCGTAGCCGACGAGCCGCTGATCGATGTGCTGGAAGTAGATCGAGAGGCAGGTGTCGATCGGATCGCGCACGGTGTGAACGATCTTTGCGGCCGGAAACAGACGCTTGATGAGGCCGATCCGCAAAAAATTGTCGGGCCGTTTGTCGGTGACGATCGATCCCGGGCGACCGCTTTCCGGAAATCGCAGCAGCAATTCTTTTCGGTAATTCTCAGCCAGGCGCTCGGCATCCCCGTCGGCAAGAACGCGAAGCGATCGTGGATAGGGCGCAAGGTCAATTTCGGCGATGCGGTTGAGGAGATTAAGCTCGCCGCCCGGCGTGATTGCGGGATGCGCGGCCAGCGCCTGTTCGACGAGGGTCGAGCCTGAGCGAAACAGGCCGCAGATGAAGACGGGATGTGGCGCATGCGGTTGGCTGGAACCCGTCGGCGCCGCCGCGCCGAAAACCTCAATCAGCCGGTCGATCTCCGCGACGATGCGCCGCGGATCATAGGCCGGGCCAGCGCGCCGCACCAGCCGGTTTGCCTCGCCAAAGGCGGCAAACGCCCGGTCATAGTCGCCCATCGCATCAAGGGCGCGCCCATGCGAATAATTGAGATTGGCGCGTGTTCCGGGGTCCATGATCGCGCGCCCGGCCGCCGCCGATTCGACCCGGCGGAGCAAAGGGTCGTCGGCCGTCGCCGCGG
>JBGTLL010000106.1:0-23959 GCA_041744115.1 Parvularculaceae bacterium
TTAGAGCAAAGAGCAATATCTCAGAATCGAGGACGACGTCACCCTGACGCAAGTCAGGGTCCAGAATGGCGAGCAACTCCCTCGCGGCTCTGGATGCTGACTTTCGTCAGCATGACGGAACGAGGTTCGTGTCCAATGCGGATTAATTGCGCTTCGCTTTAATCGAGCGTTCCTTGATCCTGGCCGAGGTCAGCCTTGAGCCGTCCGGCGACCAGCCCGGCGGGCCGAGGAGATATCCGGCAACTTCCCGCAACGATTTTGCGGAGCGCAGGTCTTTGGCGATGCCGATCCACTCGTTGAAGGCGATCACAAAGGGATTGAACGATCCGAGATTCCTGACGATGCCATAGCGCGGCGGTTCGGCTTCGTCCTCCCTGACGAACGTGCCGAACATTTTATCCCAGATGATCAGGACACCCGCGTAATTGGCGTCGAGGTATTTCGGGTTGGTCGCATGGTGCACACGGTGGTGGCTCGGCGTATTGAACAACCGTTCAAACGGACCCATGCGGCCGATCAGCTCGGTGTGGATCCAGAACTGGTAGATGAGGTTGAGGCCGAAGGCGAAAGCGAGCATCGCCGGATGAAAACCAAGGAGGACAAGCGGCGTCTTGAAAAACACGCCGGCGAGAATATCGCCGGTCCAGGTCTGGCGGAGCGCTGTCGTCAGATTGTAGTGCTGCGAAGAATGGTGGACGACATGACTGGCCCAGAACCAGCGCCGTTCATGGCCGATCCGGTGCAGCCAATAATATCTGAAATCGTCGACGACAAAACACAAAGCCAGCGTCCACCACGCATTCGGAATATCGAACAGCCTGAACTCATAGGCCCAAATCCAAAGCGCGCCGAGCAGCGCCGCGCCGCCGAGCAGTGGCGCGATCTGATTGCCGAGGCCCATGACAAGGCTGGCGCCAGCATCGCGCGTCTCGTAGCGGCCGCGGCCGGTCAGCTTCCAGGCGACCATCTCGATCAGAACGAGAAGGACAAATCCCGGGAAGGCCAAGGCGACAACATCTGGAAAGTCCATGAGCGGACTATAGACGGCGTCCCGCCAGCCGCAAAAGCCATTGCGCAGCGACCGCCTCATCTGGCGCAGCAAGCGTCACGGTCCCGCGCGACGGCTCACCCAGCCGGAAAATAATGGCGGCGCCGTCTTTCTCGAGACCGACTTTGCCGCGCCTGAATCGCCGGCTTGCAAAGCCGTCGCCGACGGCGAATACCAGCGCCGTCTCGTCGCCGCCCGCGGATAACGCGGCCGCGGATTTTCCGTCCATGCCGACCATCCACTCGCGCGGAAGAAAATCCGGTTCGTCGAAGGCAAGCCGCTCCGCAGCCGTGTCGAGGGTGACGACCGCCGAGCGCATGGCGCCAAGAGCCAAGGAAAGCGCGACGAGAACCGCGATCCCGGCGAGAGAAATCGCAAGATCGATGGCGAGATTGCCCGTCACCCGCCAGATCTCTTCAGCCGACGATGTCCGATGCTGCGAAAAAGAACGCAATTTCCTCTCTCGCCGTCTCCGGCGCATCGGAGCCGTGCACGGAGTTTTCGCCGATCGACAGGCCGAACTCGGCCCGGATCGTGCCGGGCGCGGCTTTCCTCGGGTCCGTCGCGCCCATGATTTCGCGATTGCGCGCGACGGCGTTCTCGCCTTCCAGGACCTGCACGACTACGGGCCCTGAAATCATGAACTCGACAAGTTCGCCGAAGAACGGCCGCTCCTTGTGGACGGCATAAAACCCTTCCGCCTGCTTGCGGGTCATCTCGATCCGCTTTGACGCGATGACGCGCAGTCCGCCCTCTTCGAATTTGGCAATGACCTTGCCGGTCAGATTGCGACGGGTCGCATCCGGCTTGATGATCGAAAACGTGCGGTCAAGCACCATTTCAGGCTCCTGTAAGGTCGATGATTTCAATTTGCGGGTTCCCTATCAACCCACGGGAATTGGGGCAAGCTCGCCGCGGGCGTTTTCCGGAGCGCCCAACAAAGGAAACGCCGCCCGTCGGGGCGGCGTTTCGGAAATCTGGCCTGCGAGATCAATCAAAAAAGTTTCGCGGCCTTGAAGCTCTCGGCTTCCGCGTCGTCAAGCGAACCGTCGAGATTGGCGTCGGCGGCGTCAAAACGGGAAAGAAACGCAGCGCGGAGATCTTCCGTCGTCAGACTGGCATCGGCGCCGGCGATGGTCGCGTAGCTTGCGTCAAGCGCGGTGGCGTCCGTCATCGGCTCTTCAGCGACGACGCCGTCGATTGGCGCATCGCCGATCGGCGCGTCGGCGATGTCGCCAGCCGCGTCAGCCGCCATGCCGGCGCCGGCGTCAACCGCGTCGTCGAACATCGCGTCTGCGGCGGGCGCCATCATGGTTGCGAGCGAATAGAACTCGGTTTGCGACAGCGAGCCGTCGGCGTCAGAGTCCGCCTGGGCGAAGGCTGCGTCCGCCGCCGCGGCCAGCGCGTCCTTGGTGCGGACCGAATTCAAATCGACAGCAGCCGGCGCCGCGTAAACGTCCGCCTCTTCGGCACCATAGTCCGTCGCATCGGCGGCAGCGATTTCGGCTGAGTCAGCTGTCGCCATGTCTTCAACGGCCGGCGTCTCGGCCAGCACTGTGGTGTCTTCCTTCTTGGCGCAGGCGACCAGAACAAGTGCTGCGATCGAGGCCGCGCCCAAAACCTTCATTTTCATTGTCTTCTCCATAGGGCCGTCGCCCATCCGGCTCGGCTCGGCGTTGTATAGCCGGTGCGCCGTGACTTCGTTTCTGGTCGGAATAATGAAATTTTGGAAAGATGGGGCAATGGCGCTCGGTTGCTTCAAAGCGGCGGCGCCGCTAGGGCGAGGCGCTGTTCCAAAGTCGTGTCCCGCCAATGCTTCATTTCAACGACCTCACCTATCGGATCGAAGGGCGCCCGCTGTTCGAGCAGGCGACGGCCGCGATCGCCGAAGGCTGGAAGGTCGGATTTATCGGACGCAATGGCGCGGGGAAATCGACTCTTCTGAAGCTCATCAAAGACGAGGTTCATCCGGACGAAGGCGAAATCTTTCTGCGGAAGCGCTGCCGCATCGGAGGCGTCGACCAAGAGGCGCCGGCTTCGGGCGAAGCGTTGGTCGATATTGTGCTGGCCTTTGACCGGGAGCGAGCGGCGCTGGTCGAAGAAGGCAAAACCGCAAGCGACCCCGGACGAATCGCCGATATTCACGCCCGGCTTGCCGATATCGACGCCCATACGGCTGAGGCGCGGGCAGCGGCAATCCTCTTCGGCCTCGGATTTTCCGCAAGCGACCAGAAGCGCCCCGCCTCCGACTTTTCTGGCGGGTGGCGGATGCGGGTCGCGCTCGCCGGCGTCCTTTTTTCCGCGCCTGACCTGCTTCTTCTCGACGAGCCGACCAACTATCTCGACCTCGAAGGCGCGATCTGGCTCGAGAGCTTTCTAAAACGCTATCCGTATACGGCGCTGATCGTCAGCCACGACCGCGATTTTCTCAACCGGATCGTGACCCACATTCTCGCGCTGGAACACCGCAAGCTGACGATATCCGCCGGCGATTATGACAATTATGAGCGCAAGCGGCTCGACGCGCGCGCGAACGCCCTCGCCTTTCGAAACAAACAGGAAGCCCAGCGCCGGCACATGCAGGCCTTCATCGACCGCTTCCGCGCCAAGGCGACCAAGGCAAAGCAGGCGCAGAGCCGGATCAAGGCGCTTGAGAAAATGCAGATCGTCGCCGAGCCGCTGGACGAACGTTCAATCGGATTTTCCTTCAAGACCCCAAAACCGATGGCGCCGCCGATCGTGCGTATCGTCGACGCCGATCTTGGCTATATTGAAGGGCGGCCGATCCTTCGCAATGTGGACTTGCGCATTGATCAGGACGATCGGGTGGCGATCCTTGGGCCGAACGGCGAAGGCAAATCGACATTGGTGAAATCAATCGCGGGCCGGCTCGCGCCGCTCAGCGGCCATGTCTACAAGCACAAGAAACTCGACATCGCGTATTTCTCGCAACATCAGCTCGACGAACTGCGTCCGGTGCAAACCCCGCTCGACCACGTCCGCGCGCTGATGCCTGACGCGACGGAAGCGCAGGTGCGGTCGCGGACCGCGTCGCTCGGCTTCGGCGCCGACAAGGCGGAGACCAAGGTCGAGAAGCTGTCCGGCGGCGAGAAAGCGCGACTTCTCCTCGGCCTTATCACCTTCAACGGTCCGCATCTCATCATTCTCGATGAACCGACCAACCATCTCGATATCGACGCGCGTGCGAGCCTTGCCGGGGCACTCAATGATTATGCCGGGGCGGTGCTGATGATCACCCATGACGCGCATCTTGCAAGCGGCGTCGCCGACCAGCTTTGGCTCGTCAAGGACGGCGCCGTCGGTCCGTTCGACGGCGATCTTGATGACTATCGCGCGCTGGTGCTCGATGCGCAAAAGACCGAGGGGTTGAGCGACGGTGCGCGCAAGGCGCAGAACCCTCGCACATCGGCCCGCCAGTCGGCGGCGACGGCGCGGGAGTCGGCCGCGCCGATCAAACAACAGGCGCAGAACGCCGAGGCGCGTCTGAAGGACCTCAACGCGATCCTGCCGCGGATCGACGCGGCACTCGCCGAACCGGGCCTTTATGCAACCAACCGCGCACGTGTGACCAAACTGCAAAAGGAACGCGCCTCGCTGGTCGCCGCCATCGCCGCCGCCGAAGAAGCATGGCTTGCCGCTCTCGAAAAATATGAATCGGTTAAATGACCGGTTTTGCGCCGCCGCGCGGATTGCCGCAGAATGGCGGGACGAAGGAGTATCGACAATGAAAAAACCAGCCGACTGCAAATCCATGGACGAGGTCCGCGGAGAAATCGATCGCGTCGATCTCCGCCTTGTCGATCTGATGGCTGAGCGCTGGGGCTATGTCGACCGGATGTGGGCGTTAAAGCGCGCTGAAGCCGCGCAGGCGAGCGTTCCATGGCGCAACAGCGCCGTCATCGAAAAAGTGCGCGCGCGCGCGGCCGAGACCGGCCTTCCCCCTGAGATGGCGGAAGCGCTCTGGCGCCAGATCATCGGCTGGGGCATTCAGTATCAGGACGAGCGGCTGCGGGACTGACCACTGTTCCCGCCGCAAAGGGGAAATCGATGACGCAAGCGCCCATCCGCAAATACGCTTACAAAAGCTGCGTGATCGATTCATCGCGCTGGGACGCGTTCAGGCCGCGGGCTGACGACATCGTCATCGCGACGTCCTACAAGGCCGGAACGACATGGATGCAGACGATTGTCGCGAATCTGATTTTCAGGGATGACGCCATTCCGGACGCGCCAACGGAACTGTCGCCATGGCTGGACATGCGTCCGTTTCCGATCGAGGGCGTTCTGTCGAAGCTCGAAGCGCAGACGCATCGCCGGTTCATCAAGACGCATCTGCCGCTCGATGCGCTGCCCTTTTATCCGCAGGTCAAATACATCATGGTCGGGCGCGATCCGCGCGACGTCGCGATGTCGATGCTCAACCACCATAATAATTATACCGACGAAGCGCGGGCGATGTTCGATCAGTTCGCCGAACGCGAGGAAGACCTGACGCCTCCGCCCTTCGCCGACCTTCGGGATTTCTGGCGTCAGCACATAACGCGCGGCACGACGCCATGGGAAACCGACGGCTATCCTTACTGGTCGCAGATCCGCTACGCCCAGACTTGGTGGGATTATCGGCATCTGCCGAACATCCTGCTGGTCCATTACAATGATCTTCTCGCGGACCTTGCGGGCGAAATCCGCCGCGTCGCCGCTTTTATCGATATTCCGATCGATGGCGTCGAAGCCGCCCGAATCGCCGACGCGACGACGTTCGCCAGCATGAAAAAGCGCGCCGACGAAATTGTCCCGGGCGCCGCCAGGGCGTGGAAGGGCGGCGGACAGACGTTCATCAACAAAGGGGTCAACGGCCGCTGGCGCGACGAATTCGAGCCTGAGGACGATCGTCTCTACGAAGCGGCGGTCAGCCGCACGCTCCGTCCCGAGTGCCGCCGCTGGCTAGAAAAGGGCTGGCGGGATCTCGATTCATCAGCGGCAAGCGCGCGAACCTGAGATTATTGCGAGGGGCGTCAGTGGACTGGCTAGCGATCGTCGGCGGTCTCGTCATCCTGGCGATCGGGGCTGAAATGCTGATTCGCGGCGCGACGGCGCTGGCGCGGCGCCTTGGCGTATCGGATCTCCTGATCGGCTTGACCCTTGTCGGTTTCGGAACATCCGCCCCGGAGCTTGTCGCCAGCATAAAGGCGGCCCTGGTCGGATCGCCTGGCATCGCCGTCGGCAATGTCGTCGGCTCGAACATCATCAACATCCTGCTCATCCTCGGACTGACCGTCCTCATCGCGCCGTTCGCTGTCGACCAGAAGGCGTTCCGGCGCGATGGCGCCGTCGTTCTGATTGCAACGATCGCCGCCATCGGCGTCTCGATGACCGGCGAATACGGGCGCGTTGCGGGCGCCGGGTTTCTCGCCGCTCTCGCCGCTTACATCCTTTTTGCTTTTCTCACCGAACGCCGCGCGCCGCGCTCGCCGCAGGCGGAATTTCATGCCGATGACGGCGCCGCCCTGCGGGGCGGACAAAAATCGCCGCTGACTGATATTCTTCTGGCGGGCGCCGGTCTTGTCTTTCTCGTCGTCGGCGCAGGATATCTGGTGACCGGCGCCATCAACATCGCGGCTGCGCTTGGCGTTTCCGAGACGGTCATCGGGCTTACGATTGTCGCCGTGGGAACCTCGTTGCCAGAGCTGGTGACTTCAGCGGTGGCGGCGAGCCGCGGCAGATCGGGCCTGGCGCTCGGCAATGTCGTCGGATCGAATATCTATAATATCTTTGGCATTCTCGGGCTGACCGCCGTCATTCATCCGATCGCCGCGCCAGCCGAGATCGTCGCCTTCGACAATTGGGTCATGCTCTGCGCCACGGGTCTGCTGATCGTCTTTGCAACGACCCGCAAGCGCTTTGACCGTCTCGAAGGCGCCGTTCTGATCGCTGTCTATGTCGCCTATGTGACGTGGCTAGTGATCAACGCTTGAGAGATTTTTCAACCCGTCCGGCGAAAATGGGCGTTTCAAGAGAGCAGCCTTGAAACGCCCGAGGGTGCAGAAGTACGCAACTATTTTTTTCCTCGGCGAAGCAGACGCGCGCCCAGGCAGCTTACAACGATCCGAGTAGCGCAACGGGATCGACTGCTTTCAGATTCTGACGAATTTCGAAATGAAGCTGCGGTTCGCTCGCCGAACCGGTTTGCCCGACCTTGGCGATCACCTGCCCCTGGCGGATGCGGTCGCCTTTTTTGACGAGCATCGCGTCATTGTGGGCGTAAGCAGTGACGAACCCGTCATCGTGCTTGATCAGCAGGAGATTGCCGTAGCCTTCAAGCTCCGATCCGCGATAGACGACTTCGCCGTCGGCGGCGGCGCGAACCGGCGTTCCGACGGGCGCCGCGATGTTGACGCCGTCATTGCGTTTGCCTTCGCCGGAAAATCCGAAAGAACCGATGATCGCGCCCTGAACCGGCCAATCGAAGAGGCTGGGCGGTTTTACTGGTGCGGCTTCATAGGAAACCGAGCGCGCGATATCCGGGAGGTTGCCGGAGACGCCGGCTTCCCGCGCGCCTGCCGGCGTGTCGGCGGCAGGAATGCGCAGCGATTGACCCGCGTCAAGCGTATAGGGCGCCCTCAGCCGGTTCGCGCTCGCAAGGTCGGCGACGCTGACCCCGGTTGCACGCGAAATCGAATACAGCGTGTCGCCATGGCGTACGATGTGAGCGCCTTCGCGGTTTGCGCCGAGAGACGCGCGGATCGGCCGCGGATCGGCCGCGGCGTGGGAAGGCGGCACCGCGTTCGATGGCACCCGGACGATCTGCCCGACTTCAAGCCTATACGGCGCGGCAAGCCGGTTCAGCGCGATGATCGCCTGCGGCGAAGCGCCGGTACGGCGGGAGATCGCATAAACCGTATCGCCGGGCAGCACCGTCACCTGACCTGGCAACGCTGCAACCGGCGGGTCGAACGCCGCTGGTTCCGCCTGCGCGATATAAACCGGCTGCGCGTCATAATCGAAACGCCCCTCGCGATAGGTTTCAGCAACAGGCGTCAGCGGCGCAAGGCCCGCGGTTGCGACGGCAGGCGTTATGCCGGAACCGTAAACGTGCTGCGCCGATGCGTAATTGGTCGAAGCGTGCTGAATTGGCGCTGCGATCCGTTGAGGAGAATTGTAAATGCGCGCCGTCGGCGCCGTTCCATAAACGACGGGAGCATGGTTGTGCGAGCCGCAGCCAGCGAGCGCGCTTGTCGCCAGTAAAGCCAGCGTCCAGCCAAGCCTCGTCATCGCCCTCTCCTTGCCCCGTTAACCTTACGGTAACATTCGAGCCTGTTCGGTTAAGAAGTAGTTAAGGATCGAATCACCGGGAGCCAAGCCGCCGGCGGCTAATTTTTCCTTGCAAAGACAAAATCGGCGGCGCCTTTCAGCGCGCCCGCGCGCTCGCCAAAACGGTCGAGATGGGCCTTGGCGCGGCCGACAAGCGCCTTCGCCTGATCGCGCGCGCCCTCGGCGCCCAGCAGTTTCACAAAAGTCGCCTTGTCCATCTCGGCGTCCTGCCCGACCGGTTTGCCGAGCGCCGCGGCGTCGCCGAATGCATCGAGCAGATCATCGACAATCTGGAACGCGAGACCCAGATCTTCCGCGTAGAGCCGAAGCGCATCGACTTCCGCGTCCGTTGCCCCGCCGACGATGCCGCCGGCAATCGCCGAATAGCGGATGATGGCGCCGGTCTTCAGGCGCTGCAGCTCTTCAATGCCCTCAAGATCGAAGGATTTCTGCTCGGCGTAAATATCGATCATCTGTCCGCCGACCATGCCTTGGCGGCCCGACGCGCGGGCGAGTTCGAGCGCCAGGCGGCAGCGGATTGCGGCGTCCGGATGCGTTTCCGGTTCGGCGAGAATCTCGAAAGCCTGCGTCAGCAGCGCGTCGCCAGCGAGGATCGCGGTCGCCACGTCGAACGCTTTGTGAACGGAGGGACGGCCGCGCCGGAGATCGCTGTTATCCATCGCCGGAAGATCGTCATGGATAAGGCTGTAGCAATGGATCATTTCAACGGCCGCGCCGGCGCGGATCGAGCGCTCGCGCGGCGCGCCGAACATATCCGCGGCGGCGATGACGAGGAACGGACGCAAGCGTTTTCCGCCGTCGAGGGCGCCGTGACGCATGGCGTCGACGACGCGTCCGAGCGGCCCGGCGCGATGAGGCAGGAAACGACCGAGCGCCGCCTCGACAAGGCTGGCGGTTTCCTTGATGCGGGTTTCAAACGCGGTCATGCCTTCCCGTTGAACGGACGTCCGGCGATAAAGCCCGATCCGCCGCACTCATCGCAGGCGCGCGCAATAAACCCGGTCTTGCCCCGGCCGCCGCAGCTTGCGCAGAGCGACATCGCCCGATGGGCGCCGCTGGCGAAGGCGGAAAAGAGATCGGGCGCGCCGCTGTCCGCCGCCGGCGCGCGGTTCACGGCGAACCGGCGAACGGCGTCGAGGCGCGCCGCCGGAAAAGCGTCAGTGAACGAGGGCGTGTGGCTCATCGCGTGGAGGATGACCATGAGATCGCGTTTCCAGGCTTCAAGGATCAGCGTGAACGTCCCCTCGCTGAATTCGCCGGCGGCGGAGACGCCGCCGATCAGATAAAGGTCGCCATCCGAATGAAACGTCGCGACGCTGAGGTGAAGGTTCCGGTTGACGCTGTCGAGCTCCGACCGATTGAGATTGAAGCCGGTGAAGCGCGCCAGGAACCCGACTTCCGTGACCTTGTCCGGCGCGCCGGCGGCGAGCGTGAAAGCGACCGCGAACCGGATCTCGCCATCCTTAACGCCGTACAGGCTGAACCCGCTGTCGTCGCCGAGATCATCAACTTCCGCGTAGCGGCGGCGAAGCGCGGTCACGATTTTGGCTTTCGGCCACAGCCCCGCAGGGTCACGCGAAGCGGCGGATTTGCTGACTAAAGAGAACATCGATCGCCCCGATACTGAACTGTCCCGCACCTTGACCCTATATCGGAGGAGGAACCTGCGGCCAACCGGTCACGTCGGCGTGAAATGCGCGCTCGGGCCAAGACCTGACCGCGCTTTATTTTGCGCCGCAGCGCGGAACGGGTTATAGCCGTCCGGCAACACCGCTGGGGAACCAGCGGCGAGGACGTTGCCGGGCCCTGGTCTCCATGAAATAAGTGTGGGCGCTGCGGGTGACGGGCGCGCATCCGGCGTGGCGGGTCGCCCAAGGCAGGCGGGGAAGGAAAATCGGCGATGATCGACGAGGGGAAGCCATTGCGGGTCATCCTGGCGCAGCCGCGCGGCTTTTGCGCCGGCGTCGAGCGGGCGATCGACATTGTCGAACGCGCCCTCGAGAAATATGGCGCGCCGGTCTATGTCCGCCACGAAATCGTTCACAACAAGCGGGTCGTTGACACGCTGCGCGACCGCGGCGCGATCTTTGTCGAGGAAATCGACGAGGTGCCGGAAGGCGCCGTCACCATCTTTTCGGCGCATGGCGTCTCGCGGAAGGTCGAAGACGGCGCGCAGCTGCGCGACCTCGACGTTATCGACGCGACCTGCCCGCTGGTCACAAAAGTCCACAAGGAAGGCCGCCGCTACGCGGAAAAGGGTTTCGACATTGTCCTCATCGGCCATCTTGGCCATCCGGAAGTCGAAGGCACGCTCGGCCAGATTCCAGGCGTCGTCCACGTGATTTCGGAACCGCCTGAAGTCGCGACGCTCTGCGTCCGCGACCCGGCGCGCGTCGCGTTCGTGACGCAGACGACGCTTTCCGTGAACGACACGAGAGATGTGATCGCCGCCCTCAAAAAGCGCTTCCCGACAATCGTCGGACCCGACACCCGCGACATCTGCTACGCGACCCAGAACCGCCAGACCGCGGTCATCGAGCTCTGCAAAAAGATCGACCTTCTGCTCGTCGTCGGTGCGCACAATTCCTCGAACTCCAACCGGCTGCGCGAGATCGGCGAGAATTTCGGCCTTCCTTCCTATCTGATCGAAGACGCCAGCATGCTTGACCTCGACTGGATCAGGGAGGCTTCGACGATTGGCGTCACCGCCGGCGCGTCGGCGCCGGAAACCCTCGTTCAGGAGACGATCGCCAAACTTCAGAGCGGACGCCGCGTCAGCGTCGAGACCCTCGATGGCGTGCGCGAAAATGTGCATTTCAAACTGCCGCCCGAACTTGCCGATGTGCCGCGTCCGAAAGAGGCGCTCGACGCCTGGGCCGTTGAAACCGCGTAATCGATCAAAGTCCTGACGATAACAGGAAAACTGGAGTTTCAGGGGATGTCCGTTTCGCTTCACCAGCAGGTCCGTGTCGGCGCCTATGTCATGCGGCAATCGCTCATGGGCCGGAAGAAATATCCGCTGGTCCTGTTCCTTGAGCCGTTGTTCCGCTGCAACCTCGCCTGCCCCGGCTGCGGCAAGATCGACTATCCGGCGCCGATTCTGAACAAGCGCCTGACGGTCGAGGAATGCCTCGCGGCGGTCGATGAATGCGGCGCGCCGGTCGTCGCTATTCCCGGCGGCGAACCGCTGATTCACAAGGATATCGGCGCAATCGTCGAAGGCATTGTCGCGCGCAAGAAGTTTGTATCGCTGTGCACGAACGCGCTCCTTCTTGAAAAGAAGCTGAGCCTCTTCAAGCCGTCGCCTTTCCTCTTTTTCTCCGTCCATCTCGACGGCCTCGAAGAAGAACATGACCGTGCGGTCGATCAGAAGGGCACCTTCAAGATCGCGGTCAAAGCGATCAAGGCGGCGCAGGCGGCGGGCTTCCAGGTCAACGTCAATGCGACGATCTTCGATAATATGAGCGCCAAACAGGTCGCCGATTATCTCGACTTCGCAACCGACCTCGGCGTCAACATTTCGATTTCGCCGGGCTATGCCTATGAACGCGCCGAAGACAAGGATCACTTCCTGTCGCGCGAGAAAACGAAAACTCTGTTTCGCGACGTCTTCCGTCTAGCCAGAGAGCGCGGGCGGCAGTGGAACCTCTCGCACTCGACGCTCTTCCTCGACTTCCTCGCCGGCAATCAGGAATATCTTTGCACGCCCTGGGGTTCGCCGACGCGCAATGTCTTTGGCTGGCAGAAGCCGTGCTATCTTCTTGGCGAGGGGTATGTTTCCTCGTTCAAGGAGCTGATGGAAACGACCGACTGGGACAGCTATGGCACCGGCAAATACGAGAAGTGCGCAAACTGCATGGCGCATTGCGGCTATGAACCGACCGCCGCGATCGACGCCGTGAAGAACCCGTTCAAGCTGATGAAGCTGAAGAACATCTTTGCTATCAAAACTGAAGGCCCGATGGCGCCGGAGATTGACCTCACAAAGGCGCGGCCGGCCGAGCAGGTCCACGAAAAAATCGTCGCCGACGAAATGTCAAAGATCGAGAACAGCAAGAAAAGCCCCAAGAAAGTCGCCGAAATCGCGGCGTAGGGTTTCCGTCGCGGCGCCCGACTCGCGCCCGAGCATCGCGATCTGTTCAAACTGCGGCGGCGATTTCACGCATTCGACGAGCACGTTGAGGACATTGACGCCGCCCGACGGCGTCACCGCATTCATCGCGGCTTTGGGAAGCGCCCGGTCGGCGCCGTCCGCGACGACGCGGATTGCAATGAACGGAATGCCGGCTTTGGCCGCCGCCCGCGCCGCGCCATGGCTTTCCATATCGACGGTCTCTGCGGCATAGCGCTGGAACAGCGCTTTCTTCGTCGCCGTCGAATCGATAATTTCATCCGAGCCGAAGATCGCGACATGCTTCGGCTTGAGCCGGTCGGCCGCGGCGACAAGCTTCTTGTCCGAAATGACGATGTCGCCCGACGCCGATACGACGCGCTCGCCGAGAATGAGGTCGCCGCTTTTCAGCGCGGGATCAAGACCGCCGCAGAGGCCGGCGCTGATGATCGCTTTGGCGCCCTCGTCGAGAAACCCTTGCGCGATCTCCTCAGCGCGCGAGGCGTTGGCGCCGGATACGCCGATCTTTACTTTGGCTTCGTCGATGCCGGCGGCTTTCAGGCTGACGCCGACGGCCGCTGCTTCGGATTTCAGGCCGCAAACGATTCCGACAAATCCGTTCATGCGGCGCTCCTGCGATTGATGGCGATCTCCGCCGCTCTATCGCCCGAACGGATCGATCCTTCAATGGTCGCGGGAATTCCGGTCGCCGTGTGATCGCCGGCGAGCGTCAGATTGCGCCAGCGCGTCTGCGCCCTGAGCCGTTTGACGACCGAGGCCGGCGACTGGTCTGGCGTCGCGCGGCGCTCGCGGAGGACGCGCACCGCCTCGTACGGCATGGCGCCGAGATCGAGCGCAATTTGCGTTTCGCGCCACATGGCGTCGGCGGCCTGCTTGTTTGGAACATCGTCCATGCCTACGCGCGCGCTCGCCGAGACGGTGAGGCTGACGATGTCATCGCGAACGAACGCCCATTGCGCGTCGGACGACACCATGCCGATGAACGGCGCATCGCCGAGCGCGTTCAGCGGCACATTTTGCAGCATCCGGTAGTGCACGTTGAGGATCGAAGCGTTGTCGTCCGGCGGGTCGAGTTCGGGGACAATCTGCTTCAGCCGCGACGGCGGGACAGCGATGATGAGCTGATCGTTGTCGCCGAGGACGATTTTCTCCTCGCCGAAATCGAGGGCGGCGATTCTCCTGTCTGAAAACTCCGCCGCGCGGAGACGCGCATTGAAGCGGACGCTTGCGCCCTTCTTTTCAAGATGCTTCAGCGCGGGTTCGATGAACGCCGGCCCAAGCCCGCGTCTGGCGGCAAGCGGTCGCGAGGCGGCGCCGCCGCGCGCGAAAGTCTCGCGGATCACCGACCACAAAAGCTGCGCCTGGCCGATGTCGGGCGTCGTGTTAAGGACCGCGAGCGTCAGCGGCTCCCAAAAGCGCGCATAGAGAACATCGTCCTTGCTGACGAAGTCAGCGACGGTCTGGTCTTTCCGTGCGAAGGCGATGTTCGCGGCTTTCAGATAATCGATAACACCCGTATCCGGCACGCGCGCGGCCGGGTCGAAAATCCAGGCCGGAATGATTCCGTCGTTGATGCGGACGCGCCAGCGTCTGCCGCTCTTCACATCGACGAACGGATAGGCGGCCTCGGCGGGTCCCGTCAGCGCGTCATCGGAGCCGATGCGTTTCAGGTAGGCGAGCGCCGAATGATTGCCCGACATGATGAGGTGATTGCCGTTGTCGATCTCGCGCCCGAGCGTCTTGTCGTAGAAAGAGCGGCACCGTCCACCGGCATGGCCCGCGGCTTCATACACGGTGACCGCGGCGCCGGCGTCTGCAAGCCGCACGGCTGCGGAGAGGCCCGAAAGCCCGGCGCCGATGACGTGGACGCGGGTTTCAGTCATGTCCCGAGCTTCTCTCCCGCGCCCGGGGGAGAAGGAGGAAGCCGCGGCGGCGCCAGCGCAAAGCGGGCGGAGATGAGCAGTTTCTCGGCCCTCGACATTGTCAGCGGTTCGCCGAGGCGGTCCCAGCCGCGGCGTTCGAGTTTTTTCAAATAGGCTTCGTAAACGCCCATCATGGCGAGCGCCGGCCGCACCGTGCGCCAATCGAGGGCGCCAAGCGCCGCGCGCGCGGCCGCGAATTTTTGCGTGGCGATTTCGGCGAGATCGCGCGCGACGGCGGCGATGGCGCTTCTGTTCTCCCCTCCCCTTTTGGGGGAGGGGTCGGGGAAGAGGATTCCGTCGCTAGTTCTGTCCACGGACGGAGAGATCGGGACCCTCACCCCTGACCCCTCTCCCAAAGGGAGAGGGGAACCCGCCACGCGGGCAGGATCCTTCGCCACGCCGTATCTGTCGAGAAGCTCCGCCGGCAGATAAAGGCGTCCGATCCGCGCGTCTTCCGCCACGTCGCGCAAAATGTTGGTCAATTGCAGCGCGTCGCCGAGCGCCAGCGCGAAGCGGTCGGACGCCTCGCCTTCGGGCGCGCCGAAGACCGGCATCGACAGCCTGCCGACGGCGCCGGCGACGCGGCGGGTATAGGCGAAAAGCTGCTCCATCGACGGGGCGACGATCGGCCCTTCGGCGTCCATTTCCATGCCTTCGATCAGGAGCAGGAATTCCGGCTTCGGCAGGCCGAAATCGCGCACCGGCTGCGCCAACGCGACGCCGATCGGAAATTGCGGCGCGCCCGCACAGAGCCTTTCGATCTCGCTCCGCCATTCCGCGAGGCGCCGCCGCTTTTCGTCCGCCGGCAGATCGCCATCCGCGATGTCATCGACCTCGCGGCAGAAGGCGTAGATCGCGTGCATCGCCTCGCGCCGCTTTTTGGGCAGGATCGCCATCCCGGCGGCGAACGAGGTGCCGGATTTTTTCACGGTCTCGTTCGCATGCCGGCGCGCGGCGCCGAGGTCGATTGCGGCGCTCGTCGTCATACGCCTCGCCCCGCCGCCAAGAATCCGGCGACTGAGCCGCTGACGCCTGCGACCGCGAAATCCGTTTTGTCGAGCGCAACACGCTTTGCCAGGGGATCGCCTTTTCGCAGCAGCGCGATCAGGCGGTCCGCCAGCCGCACGATCACCGCCGATTCCATGGCGAGGCGCCGGCTCTTGAGAACCGCCGGAAGCCGCCGCGCATCGGCCATCAGCGCGTCGCAGCCGTCAAGCATCCGGTCGATGACGCGGCGGAGCGCCGGCGAGCATGTCTCGCCGTCGATGTCGGCGACGCTTCCGCCCTCCTCCGCAAGCCATTTATCGACGACATAGACGCGGTCGAGCGCGCGCTTGTCGTCGGCGCAATCCTGCAGATGGTTGACGATCTGCAAGACCGTCGAGAGCGCGTCGGAATAGCGGTAGTTCGCGCTGTCTTCGCCGTGAAGATCGAGAAGATAGCGCCCGACGGGATTCGCCGATTTCTCGCAATAGCCGAGAACTTCCTCCCACGAATGATAGCGCCGCTTTTCGCAGTCCTGGACGAAGGCGGCGACGAGATCGGCGCCGTGAACGGTCGGAACGCCGGTCGCCTTCATGCTTTCCCGCAGCGCGTGCGCCTTGGCAAACTCCGGGCCGTAGCCCGCCTCACCCCTTAGCGCCGCATCGAACGCCCTCAGCCGCCGGATTTTCTCCGCGGGCGGCAACGCTGCGTCGTCCGCGATGTCGTCGATCGCGCGGGCGAAGGCGTAAAAGGCGGCGACATGCGGGCGCAGGCGCCTTGGCAGCAGGAATGAGCCGACGGGAAAGTTCTCGTCGCGAGCGCCCTTTCCCGAAGGCGTTTCAACGGCGCTGCGATTGGTTTCAGCTGTCGCTCGCATAAGCTCTTTCGAACAGGTTAGGGCGTGGTTTAGCGCGTCAAGCAAACAATCCGCAACGCCCGCGGCCCAGCCTTCGCGACGCGCGCAAAGGGGCGCGCTCCTCGGAGTCGAGCCGAAAACTGATGCAGCAGATTCAGGCGCCGTCATTCCGGGGCCGCGTCTTGGCGGAACCCGGAATCCATATAGCAACGCTGGATTCGTTTAGACATGGACCCCGGGTTCCACGCGAAGGCGCGCGGCCCCGGGGTGACGGCGGTTTTTCTTGGCCGTGCTTGCAAATCGCAGGCTTTTCAACGAACGCGGGCGCCGGCGGCCGATTGCATCCGCCCTACGCTTTTCTGTCTGCAATCCATTTAAGCAAATCGGCGAGCGCTTCTTCAAACGGCGCCGATTGCCATTCGAGTTCCCTCTTCGCCTTCGCGCTTGAAAAGGAAAGCCGGCGGCCGGCGAGCCTGACGCCCGTCAGCGGCGCTTTCGGCGGCTTGCCGGTCACCGCCGAGACAAGCAAGGTGTCAATCACGCCCGCGGCGAGCGCGACGGCGTAAGGGAGCTTGGTGCGCGGCATCTTCCGTCCGCTGATTTTTTCGAGCGTTGCAAGAAGCCGCCGCATGGCGACGTTCTCGCCGCCGAACAGATAGCGTTCGCCGCACCGCCCCCGGTCGCGCGCGGCGATCAAACCGTCGGCAAGGCTTTTTGCGGCAACGAAATTCAGCGTGCAGTCGATCGTCGCCGGCGTCTTGCCGTTCAGCAAATCAAGGATCATCCGCGTCGGCGGGGTGAGGGTTTCGTCGCCCGCGCCCAAAGGTTCGGTCGGCATGGCGATCACGGCGTCAAGCCCGCCCTTCACCGCTTCCTCGACCGCGAACTCCGCCATGAGTTTCGAGCGGGGATAGGCCCCGAGCATATCGCCCGGCGCAAGCCGCGTGCTTTCATCGACGAGGCCGATCAGCCCCCGCCGACCGACGAGGGTCGTCAGGCTCGAACAATGTATGAACCGGCGGACGCCTGCTTTCGCAGCCGCGGCCAGCATTTGCTTCGTTCCCTGATGATTGACGCGTTCAAATTCGGACGCGTCTTTCGCCCATAACTGCGCATTGCCGGCCAGATGAAAGACCGCATCGGCGCCGGCGACCGCTTCGGCCGCCGCCGCCGGATCGTCGATCGAACCGATCATCGTTTCGGCGTCCGGCGACGGCGAAAGATCCATCACCCGCACGCGTTCGCCGCGTGCGATCAGCGCCTTGACAAGATGGCGGCCGACGAATCCTGCGCCTCCGGTGACGACTGTCACCGTCACGATGCGCTTTCTCCTCGCTTGCAGACGACGAGGCCCTGATCTGCAACTGAGCCGATGATGAGCAGATTGTCGATTTCGAGCGCGGCGGTCGCCGCGGAAAAGAGCTGTGCATCCGGGTCTTCAAACAAAAGCGTCACCGCACCGCTCTCGGGATCGATTCTGACAATTCGGCTGCCGCCGCGCCCGAGGCTGAGACGGCGCTGCAGGCCGACGCCGATGAGCGAGGGGTGGAGCGCCGCGACGATCATGCCGTCGGCCCTGGTCGTCAGATTATCGGGAGCGCCCGGCAGCAAAATCTTTCGCGCGATCTTGAATCTGTCGCCGTCCGGATCGAGCAGCAGCAGCGCCTTGTCGCGCGTTGCGGCGAGAACGATTTCGCCGGCGGCTGTTGCGGCGACGCCGTTGGCATGGCGAGCGCCGTCAAAAAGCTCATCGCCGTCCGCGGTTGCAACGCCGCTGACCTTCCATGCGAAGAGATCTTCAACGCCGCCGCGCCAGCCGCATTGTGCATGATCGAAAGAGACCAGTGTCCGCTCGCCGAGGGTCGCCACATCGTTCGCCGAACAGCGGGGCGCGCCGCCATCGCCAATGAAGACAGCGCCGTCGGCGCCGGCGCGCTCAAGCCGCGGCGTCATCCGCCATTTGCCGTCGATCTTCTGATAGGAACGGTTGATGAAGGTGATCTCGCGCCGCCCGGAATCGAAAGTGAGGCCGTGCGGGCGCAATCCGCCAGCGACGGTCTCGCGCGCGATGAAGGACGGCAGGGTCAGCGTTGTCCGGTCGCCGGCAAGCGCGGCAATCGGCGCCGCGTACAGGCCGCCCTCGGGCAGCACCAACGCCTTCACCCGCGCGGCCCGTTCAACCGCGCGCCGGTCATAGGCGGAAATCAGAACACGGCCCGTCGCCGCGTCAAACGCAAGGTCTTCGGCGCCGACGACGGCGGCGCCCGTCTCTGCATCAATGACGGTGACGCGCCGGCATTGATCGGCGGCGTAGAGGGCGTCGCCGTCGACTTTCAGCGCGCAGGCAAAGAGCGTCGCCAGAGCGAGCACGGTCAACATTAACGAGATTGTCCGCCGCACGGCTTAGCCCCCCGGCCGCCCGTAGCCCCAGTGGTCCAGAAACCGGCCGAGCCGCGCTTCAACTTTCTCGACGGCCTCGTCCGGACAGGCGAACCTATTCTTTTCGAATTGTCCGACCGAGGCAAGGTATCCTTCAAATCTCGGGCAGCCGCTCGAAAACCCTTGCAATTCCAGCATGTCATAGATGCGCGCGATCGTACCGAGCGGGTCGAGGTCGAGGTCTTCATAGGCGAGATCGAGATAATGCGGCGGCGCCAAGCCTTCCGCGTCGCGGGCGAGCGCGTCCATCATGCGTTCATAAACGCTCAGAATCGTATCGTCGATATCGACAGCGGCATAAGACTGGAGTGCGAATTCGGCGAGCAGCTTCTTGTAGAAGTTCCGCATAGAGACGAATACTTCGTAAGGATTCCGCCTGATGTGAATGAACTTTGCCTGCGGGAACATCCGGCGCAGCATCGCGAGCCGGCCCGTATAGACCGGATTTTTGATCAGAAGCGTCTTTCCGTCCTGATATTTCGAGAGCTTTCGGAGGAGATAGACGAACCGCTGCCGCCAGCGCGAAATGTCGGCCTCCGAACAACCGTCAAAAAAAAGGCCGCGGCCCAGAAATTCAGAAAACGCCCGCGGGAAATAGATGCCGTGATAAAACGAGAGATCCGTCATGTTGGCGACGGCGATTTCGTCTTCCTGCGGACTGTCCGGCATGACCGGGATTTTATCGATGTAGCGGTGCTCGGGCAGCGCCTTTTCAAGCAGCGGCCGGAACGCACGCGCAAGGCCGAAGAGATCCCAGGGAAGGCCCGTCGCGACCGGCGGCACGAACGCCCAGTCGCCGCTCTTCGCCATCACGTTGTAAAGATGCGTCGTCCCCGACCGCCAGTGACCGAGGATAAAGACCGGCGGCGCAAGGTCTTCGGCGCGCGGCAGGCGGCTTTCCATCAGCAATTGCTCGGCGACCGAAAACGGCCAGCGCGCCAGCGCCGCGCCCGCAATCGTCGCCGCCGCGAGCGGTTTTTCCGGCATGCCGGCGCGCGCGACGACGCGGGCGAGCGTGCCGAAATTTGCGCCGCAGAGCGGGTGAGGCATGAGCGAACTTTCGACAGAAGAAAGAGCTAATGAACGTGCGTCGACGGGTTGGCTAAAACCACATGCGACGGATATAGCCGTCGTTCTCGAATATGCTGCGCCGGGCGACAAATCCGATATGCAGCGCGATGACGCCGACCAGCGTGTAGCCGAGCAGCATGTGGGAGAACCATGCAAAGGTCGCCAGAATCCCGACCCTCTCCATCAGCACCGGGATCTGAAAATAATCGAAGAACAGGATCGGATAGCCGCTGGCGATCGAATAACCGATTCCCGAGAGCGGCAGCAGAAACAGGAAAATGTAGAGCCAGCTTTCCAGCGCGTGCGCCGCCTTCTTTTCCCATTCCGCGAGCCCGTTCGCCCATTTCGGCAAGCCGCCGATCCATCGCCAAAGGAGGCGGATGATCGCGACGCCGAGCACGGCAAGTCCCATCGCTTTATGGAGATCAATCATCGATGCGCCGAATTCACGAAATTCGGGCCCGGTCCGGAAAGCCAACTGCGACATCCAGATGATCGCGAACTGGCCGATCAGGAGCAGCACGACCGTCCAATGCAGGAATTTTGACAGAATATTATAAGGATTGCTGGTCTGCGGTTTCATCAGGTTCGCCCCCGGGCCTTGAGGGTTGATGGTAGATTGGCGCCAGGACGCCAACAAGGCCGTCCGGTCCTCACGGACTACTCAATCGGGCGAATAAGGCGGCGGCCGCCCCGGAATCGGCCGGATTTCAGCCTATGGTTAACGCTTCGTTCGGCGGACTGCGCGAGGGTCTTTCGTGTCATGATGAGCGCGGTAAAGTGTTAGCCCGGTGATGCGTTTCAGCCGCCTCCTGATGGCGCCGTTCGGCGTCGCCGCGACCCTTGCGCCCGCCTACGCGGCGGAGACCTATGACGTCGTCTATGACGGGGCGCCCGCGGGGCTTGAGGAACAGCTCGAAAAGCTCACCAATCTGTCGCTCGAGCGCCGGCCGTATCCGACCGCCGCGGCGGTCCGCCGCATCGGCGCCGAGGATCTGAAAATCGTCAGGCGCGCGCTCACCGCCGCCGGCTATTACGCGGCCGAGGCCGAATTTCGCATCGAAGGCGACAGTGAAGACGGCGCCAAACTGCGGGCGATCTTCGCGATCGTTCCCGGTGAAAAATTCCGCGTCGTCGAGCATCTCATCGTCTATGAAGACGACGGCGGCGCGGAGCGGCCGGCGACATTCGACGCCGCGGATGTCAAGGTCAATGACAGCGCCGAAGGCGCTGGTCTTGAAGCCAATCAGCAGCAATTCCTGGCGGCGCTCTGGGGCGAAGGCTATCCCGCGGCGCGCATGGTCGCCCGGCGCGCCGACGCGCGGCTGAGCGAGGGGACGGCGGAGGCGGTCTACACATTTGAAAGCGGGCCGCGCGCAACCTTCAACGGCGTTGAAATTTCCGGCGCCGACGTAACGGATCACGGTTTTCTCGAAAAGCTGAAAACCTGGGAAGAGGGCGAGATCTTTGACCGCGCCAAACTTGTCGCCTATCGCGACCGCCTCGCCGAGACGGGACTGTTCGCATCGATCGAAGTCGCGCCGGGCGCCGTCACCGCAAGCGGTGAGGCGCCGGTCGTCGTCACCATCGCCGAACGCGAACGCCGCACGGTCGGCGCCGGCGTTTCCTATTCAACGTCGGAAGGGCCTGGCGCCCGGCTGTTCCTCGAATACCGCAACCTTTTTCATCACGGCGAGCGGGCGCGCGCCGAAATCGAGGCCTCGGGCGTCAGCCAGTCGATCGATTTCGACGTGATAAGACCGCTACCGGGCTTTCCGGGATCAGCCTTCGCCAATTTCGCCTTTACGAATGAAACGACCGACGCCTTTGACGCCCGCTCGCTCGAACTCGGGGCGGGCCTTGCCAAGGACTGGCTCGATGACCGGCTCGAAACGCGCGGAGGCCTAGCGCTCGAAACTTCGAAAGTGGAGCCCGCGCTGGCCCAGACGGCGACCATCCGCGAGGAGCGAACCTATTACGTCTCGGCGCCGCTATCCGTGACCTGGGACACGGAGGACGATCCGCTGGCGTTGGCGCAAGGCGTCAAAGCGTCGCTCTTTGCAACGCCCTATTTCGGCAGCGACCAGTTCACGCGCCTCGAGGCGGTTGCGCGCAGCCGCGTCAATTTCGGCGCGGAGAACCGCTTCACAGTGGCGGGCCGCATGCGCGTCGCGGCGACGGCGGGCGAGGCGCTGAGAACGCTTCCCGTCAACAAGCGCGTCTATGCGGGCGGCGGCTCGTCCGTACGCGGATATGATTATCAGGCGGTCGGCCCGCTCGACCCGAACGGCGTCCCGATCGGCGGCCGCTCCGCCGTCGAAGCCGCGATCGAGGCGCGCGCGCGGGTGATGAAGCGCGTGCAGATCGCCGCCTTTATCGACGCCGGCGCCGTCTATGCTGAAAGCTTTCCGGATTTTACCGGCGATTATCTCGTCGGGGCCGGAATCGGGGTCCGCTATCTGTCGACAATCGGACCGATCCGCCTCGATGTCGCGACGCCGCTTGAAAAACGGCCGACCGACCGGGATTTCCAGTTCTATATTTCACTCGGACAGCCTTTCTGATGGCGCGCGCACTTCGCCTCCTGCTTTATGCGCTGCTGGCGCTCGTTGGCGCGCTGGCGCTTGCGTTCGTCCTCATGTTCTGGACGCCGCCCGGCCGCTTCACGGTGAAGTCCTATATCGAAAATGCGCTCGCGCGCGCGCTTGGCGGCGAAGCGTCGATCGGTTCGCTGAAGGGCGCGCTGCCGGGCGAAATTCTTCTCAGCGGCGTCGTGCTTTCAGACGACGGTGAAGTCTGGCTACGCATCGATGAGGCTACGCTTCATTGGCGCCCCACAGCGCTGCTCCGCAAGGACATCGACGTCAGGTCGGCGCGCATTGACGGCGCGGAACTCATCGCCGCGCCGCCGGAGCGGGAAACGAAAAGCGCCCGTCCGCGCGGCTTCGAATTGCCCGACCGTCTCCCTCACCTCAGCATTGAAGAAATCGGCGTCAGTGATTTCCGCGTCGCGGAGGAACTCGTCCGAACGCCATTGCGCCTTGACGCGGCCGGATCGGTCCGCATGGGCGGACGCATGCTCGACGTTCGGCTCGATGCGGCAAGCACCGGCGACCGCGATCTGGTTGCCGTTCGCATCGAACGACGCGGCGACGCGCTGGCGACCAACGTGACGATTGTGGGCAAGGCGGACGGCGCCATCACGGCGATCTCGAAACTCGGCGGCGCGGTTGATGTCACGGCGAAAGGCGCCGGGCCCCTCGCCGATTACCGGCTTGCTGTGCAATCCCGGCTTGGAGAATACGGATCGTTCGACGGCGTATTCTCGGGCGATTTCGAGCGCATGGAGCGCATGAATTTCGACACGCAGGCCCTGCTCGGAGAACGGCTAGCAAGCGTTACACGGATCATTGGCCGGCAGGCGCACGCTGTCGGCGCGTTCACGCCGCTTAAAGACGGCGGCGAGCTTTCGATTTCCCGCTTCGATTCCGGGCTTGGGCGCGTCACGGGCAACACCCGCTGGCGCAATCGCAACGATGCGCTCGCCAGCGTTACCGTCGATGCAAAGGCGACATTCGCGGAAGACTGGCGGACCGATCTTCAGCGCTGGTTTGGCGACCGCGCCGCGCTTCAGGGCGAAGTCCGCCCCAAGGGCAAACGGTATGCCGCGACGGCGACGCTTGATGCGCCGCTCCTTGACGGCCGGGTAGAAAATATTGAGACGGATCTAAGAAACTTCGCGCGCGGGCCCGCGACCTTGCGCTTTGCAGCGAACGATGCGCTGCCGCCGGGCCTCGATCGCGGCGCCCGGGCGCATGGCGATTTCGATCTTGTCTTCGACGAAGGCGTGTCCGCAACGCCGCTTACCTTACAGACGACGGACGGCGGCGGCTTTCGGGGCGACGCGTCCTGGCAATTCGAATCGAAAGCATTCGCCGTGAAAGGCGACGCGACCGTCCCGCCGGCAATGCTTTCGGCCATCAATCCGGAATTGTCGGCGACCGGAAATGCCGAAGCGGCGATCGACATCGAGGGCGCCCTTGAAGAATTCGCCGGAACGGTTGTCGCAACGACACCGCCCGTCCGTTTCGACAAGCGCCCCCTTCCCGCCGCGCGCATCGCGCTCGACTTTGCCGGCGCGCCCTCGGCGCCGG
>JBGTLL010000107.1:0-10347 GCA_041744115.1 Parvularculaceae bacterium
AGCAACGAGCAATATCTCAGAATCGAGGACGACGTCACCCTGACGCAAGTCAGGGTCCAGAATGGCGAGCAAGTCCCTCGCGGCTCTGGATGCTGACTTTCGTCAGCATGACGGAACGAGGTTCGTGTCCAATGCGGATTAGTTGCGCCCCGCTCTAGGCTCAGCCTTATTGCCGTCACAAGCCGCAAACGCGCTGACCGGGGACGGTCATCTCAAGCGCCATGGCGCGGGTCGCGGGACGTGGTATGCGCGGGCGTGACTTCGTGAGCTGAGGAGAAGCCAGACGATGGACGACGACTTGCCGGCCATGCGCCGCGACGAACTCGAGGCCGAAGTGCGCCGGCTGCGGGCCGGCATTCGCGAGCACCGCGACAGCAGCGGTCATGGCCTGTGCTGGCATCATCCGCGGCTGTGGTCGCTGTTGCCGGAGCGTACCGCGCCTTCGATCGCGGTTCCGGAATGGCCGCAATTCATGCGCGGCTGCTTGCATTATCGCCAGTCCCTCGATGACCAGGCGCCGGATGCGCCGCGAATGACCCGTGAACATAGCGAATAGAGCACAGACTTGATCCCCCAGTCCAAAATCGACGCCCTGATCGCCAAATTCGAGAAACTCGAAGCCTTGATGTCGTCGGCGACGAAGGGCGAGGAGATCGTCCGCCTGTCGAAGGAGCATGGCGAACTGAAGCCCGTCGCCGACAAGGCGCGCGAGCTTTCGTCCGTCCGCAGACAGATGGTCGAACTCGAAGACTTGTCGGCCGGCGCCGACAGGGAGATGGCGGCGATGGCCGATGACGAATTGCAGGCGCTGAAGGAAAAAGCGCCGGCGGTCGAGCATGAATTGCAGCTGATGCTGCTGCCGAAGGACAAGGCGGACGATTCTTCCGTCATCCTCGAAGTCCGGGCCGGGACCGGCGGCGAGGAAGCGGCGCTCTTTGCCGGCGATCTTTTCAAGATGTATCAGCGCTATGCGGGGCTGCAGGGCTGGCGCGTCGAGGTTCTCTCCGCCTCCGACGCCGAAAAAGGCGGCTACAAGGAAATCCAGGCGTCTGTCGCCGGCGACGGCGTCTATGCGCGGATGAAATTCGAGGCCGGCGTTCACCGCGTGCAGCGCGTCCCGCAAACCGAAGCGCAGGGGCGCATCCATACCTCGGCGGCGACCGTCGCCGTGCTGCCCGAACCCGAAGACGTCGATATCGACATCAAGGACAGCGACTTAAGGATTGACGTTTTCCGCGCCTCGGGGCCGGGCGGGCAGTCGGTCAACACGACCGACTCGGCGGTCAGGATCACGCATCTGCCGACCGGCGTTTCCGTCAGCCAGCAGGACGAAAAATCGCAGCACAAGAACCGCGCCAAAGCGATGCTGATCTTGCGCGCCCGGCTTTACGACGCCGAACGCGCGAGAGCCGACGCCGAACGCGCCGCGCAGCGCAAAGGCATGGTCGGATCGGGCGACCGCTCGGAGCGCATCCGCACCTACAACTATCCGCAAAGCCGCGTCACCGATCACCGGATCAATCTGACGCTCTATAATCTTGACGAGGTGATCCGGGGCGACGCTCTCCATCAGCTTGTCGATGCGCTGACGGCGCAGGACCGCGCCGACCGCCTCGCCGCGCTTGAGGCAAGCGCGTGAGGCGGCTGCCCTGACGCTCGACCACTATCTGCGCGCCGCGGCGGCGCGGCTGACGCTTTCGGCGACCCCCATGCTCGATGCGCGCGTGATCGCGAAGGCGGGCCTCGGGCTCGACGATGGCGCGCTTATTCGTGACGGCGCGCGCAGGCTGACGGCGGCGGAGACGGGCGTTCTGGATGCGATGATCGCGCGCCGGGCGGAGGAAGAGCCCGTCGCCCACATCGTCGGCCGTCGGGAATTCTGGTCGCTTGAGATTGAAGTCACGCCGGGAATCCTCGTTCCGCGGAGCGACAGTGAAACGCTGATTGACGCCATCGTCCGCCGCCGCAACGCCGGATCGGCGTACCGCATTCTCGACCTCGGCTGCGGCTCGGGCGCGCTTTTGTGCGCGCTTCTCGCGGCGTTTCCTTTGGCGAACGGCCTCGGCGTCGACATCAATCCGGCGGCGGTGGCGCTGACGTCGCGAAATCTGCAAAGGCTCGCTTTGGCGTCGCGCGGCGCCGCCAAAATCGGCGACTGGTTCGGCGGGGCGGGATCGCCATACGACATCATTGTGTCGAACCCGCCCTATATCAGGACCGGCGATCGGGGCGCCCTGCCGCGCGAAGTTCGAGACTATGAAGACGGGCGGGCGCTGTTCGCCGGCGCCGACGGGCTCGGCGCCCATCGTACGATCTTCGCCGAGGCGCCGGCGCGGCTTGCGCCCGGCGCGATGATGGCGGTTGAATTCGGCTGGGGACAGGCGGATGCGGTTAACGACCTGGCAAGAAGGGCGCTGCCGAAAGGGCGGTTAACCGTGGAAAAGGACCTTTCAGGCGCGCCGCGCGTGTTGGTTATTGACCTCGACCCCGCGGCGCATTAGGTATTGAATTGTAAGCGATGGTCGCTAGACTGCGCTTTGAGGAGTTTGGCGCCTGGAACGACAGGCGGCGCACGGCTCCGGCAATTCCACAGAGACGGCAGATCCGAGTGACGACAGCCGATAAGCAGCAATAGCGCTGCGGGGTGCAAAGCGACTAGCAGACGCGCATTGAGAGGCCGGCAGCGGACGAGATTGATCCGCCAGCGCGGCATTGCGTGACGAACGCGGCTTTCGCCGCAACAACCGAAAAACGGGCTGAACAAAGCAAACAGTATGAACGGACATTTCAATAAGCGCGGCCGCAACCAGCGCCGCCGCCAGGGCGTCAATCCGAACCGGGCGCTCGATTCAAACGGCCCGGATGTCCGCATCCGCGGCACGGCGCAGCAGATATACGACAAATACCTCGCTCTTGCGCGCGATGCGACGTCGGTCGGCGACCGGGTCAAAACGGAGAACTATCTTCAGCACGCAGAGCACTATTTCCGGGCCTTGCGCGCCGCTCAGGGAACGCAGGGCCAGCCGTTCGATCAATCCGGCGATTCGGAAAATGACGGCGACCAGCCCTCGATCAACGACCAGCGCCAGTCAGGATCGCAATTTGAAAGCGACGCCCCGGACGCCGACTCCCGAAACGACTCCCGAAACGACTCCGGCAACGAAGCGCGCGAGGCTTCGCGCAACGGCGCCAGCGACAATCGGCCGGCGGAGAACCGCGGCCCGACGTCAGGACAGATGTCCGGACAGACGCCGGCACAGGGCGGGGGCGGGAACGATTCTGATAGAGGCCGCCGCCGGCGCCGTCCGCGCCGTCCCAATGACGACGAAGGTTCGGCCGATGCCGGCGCCGAAACCAGCGACGAGACGCCCGAGCCGGTGGTTGTCAGCTAGAACGGGGCGCAATTAATCCGCATTGGACACGAACCTCGTTCCGTCATGCCTCTTCCGTCATGCTGACGAAAGTCAGCATCCAGCGCCGCGAGGGACTTGCTCGCCATTCTGGACCCTGACTTGCGTCAGGGTGACGTCGTCCTCGATGCTGAGATATTGCTCTTTGCTCTAATCCGCGTTGGACACGAACCCCGTTCCGTCATGCTGACGAAAGTCAGCATCCAGAGCCGCGAGGGCCTTGTTCGCCATTCCGGACCCTGACTTGCGTCAGGGTGACGTCGTCCTCGATTCCGGGATATTGCTCGTTGCTCTAAAGGAGGGATCAGACATGACATCGGACCTGACGGGCGGCCTGTTCGATCTCACCGGCAAATCGGCGGTCGTGACCGGCGCGTCGCGCGGCATTGGCGAAGCGATCGCGCGGCGCCTCGCCCAGCATGGGGCCGATGTCATCGTCTGCAGCCGAAAGCTCGACGCCTGCGAAACCGTCGCCGCCTCGATCAATGACGCTGTTGGCCGGAAAGCGGCGCGCGCGGCCGCCTGCAACATCGCGCGCAAGGAAGAATTGCAGGCGCTGATCGCCTTCGCCGACCGGGAAATGGGCAAGGTCGACATTCTGGTGTCGAACGCGGCGATCAACCCTTATTTCGGGTCGGCGGAAGGGATCACTGACGAACAATTCGACAAGATCATGACGGCGAACGTCAAAGCCTCGCACTGGCTGTCGCAACTCGTCCTGCCGCAGATGAAAGCCCGCAAGGACGGATCGATCATCATCGTCTCGTCGATCGGCGCCTTCATCGGGAGCGCCGCGCTTGGCGCCTACAGCATCTCGAAGGCCGCCGACCTTCAGCTCGCGCGCAACCTCGCGGTCGAGTACGGCCCGCTGAATATCCGGGCCAATTGCCTCTGCCCCGGCATCGTCAGAACGCATTTCGCGGAAGCGCTGTGGAAAGACCCGAAAGTCGCGGCGATGATTTCCCGGCAATTGCCGCTGCGACGCTTCGGCGAGCCGGACGACATCGCGGGGGCCGCCGTCTTCCTCGCCGCGCCGGCGGGGCGGTGGATGACCGGTCAGCAGATCGTGATCGACGGCGGCGCCCTGGTCAGTCTTGGCGGCTCGTAGGCGCTCCGCCACATGACGAATGTTTAAGTAAAATCGGCGACCCGCGCCATTATTTTAACCAGCGGACGGGGACCTGCGCTTTTAACCCTAAAAATTGAGGAGTGACTTATGAAGTACGCACTTGCTTTGGGCGCCGCCGCGGCGTTCGCCATGACTGCCGCTGTTGCCGGCGACAAGGGCAAAGACTGGGAAGCCAAGGTCGAGACCCACTTCAAGGAGGTCGATGTCAACGCCGACAATCAGGTGACCGAGCAGGAGCTCGTCGATTACATGACCGCGAAAGCGAGAACCGAATTCGCGGCGATGGCCGGCGGCGACGCCTCCGTGACGCTCGCCGAAGCAAAAGCCCATCACAAGACCAAGCATGAAGCGATGATGAAAGATCATGCCGCCATGGATGGCGACGACAAGATGGGCGATCAATAAACGCCCGAGCGTCTTCGACGACAAAAGGCCCGGCCGCTCGCCGGGCCTTTTTTGTTGTGGGAGAAATGAAGAAAGAACGGCGCCGCGCGCTCCCGCTTCTCCCTTGGGAGAGGCCAGCGAGCGTTTCGACAGGCTCAGGATGAGGGCGCGCGGGTGAGGGTTTGTCCGGTCACTGAGCGCGCGTACTCCTCACGCGAAAATCCGTAGGCGGATTTTCGACCTCTCCCGAGGGAGAGGTGAACAAAGACGCCGCGCGCTCCCGCCTCTCCCTTGGGAGAGGCCAGCGAGCGTCCTTCGACAGACTCAGGATGAGGGCGAGCGGGTGAGGGCTCCGCGCTCGAAATTGTCAGCGCTGTCCCCTCACCCAAAACCGTGAAGAACGGTTTTGGCCTCTCCCAAGGGAGAGGCGAAGAAAGTACGGTTGCAACCCTCCGCGCCGGCGCCCGCCGCTGGGGCGCATTAACCATCGCATCCGGCGGAATCCGCCGAAATCGAAAAAAGTTATCCGACACCTTTCCGGCGGCCTCATACTTGTATGCGTCAGGAAGGGAGCGAAACGACGTGACCGAAAAGTGCCTATTGAAAAAGCTTGGCGCCTGCGATCCGCCGCATGGCTGTTTTTGCCGGCGGGCGCGGATTGACGGCGTGCGCTACGACCGCCGCTATCGCGGTCCGCGCCGCGGAAGACTGCCGCGCCACCTTAAGGAAAAGCGCGCGCGCGCGGCGGCGGAACCCGCTGACTCGGCGCCTCTTTCGGCGAGCGAAAAGGGCGCCTTTTCGGTCGCAACGCCGCAAGGAAAGCCGAATGTCGCGGGACGCGCGGACGCAAAAAGGGCGCCTTTCGAAACGGGTTCCCGATCCGCCGGTCCCTTGCGCGCGGCCGATGAGCGCCTATCTCCCGTTCGCGGACGCCGCCACGAAAAGGGGCTTTCGTTTCCAGTGACGCTTGCTTCAAGGTCGGACGATGCAATTTGAGAACTACACCGACCGCGCCCGCGGTCTTATCCAGGCGGCGCAAGGGATCGCCCTGCGCGACGGCCACCAGCAATTCACCCCCGAGCATCTGCTCAAGGGTCTTCTCGATGATCAGGAGGGCCTCGCCGCAAATCTTTTGAGAGCGGCCGGCGCGCGGCCTGAAATCGCGCTCGCCGAATCCGAAACCGCGTTGAAAAAACTCCCCAAAGTACAGGGCGCGTCGGGACAGGTTTATCTCGCGCCGGCGCTGGCGCGCGTCTTTGCGTCCGCCGAAGAGCAATCGAAAAAAGCCGGCGACGCCTTTGTCAGCGCCGAACGGCTGCTGGTCGCGCTGGCGCTGACGCCGGACGCCGCGGCGTCGAAGATTTTGAAGGACGCCGGCGCAACCCCGCAGAAAATCAATGCGGCGATCAACGATCTGCGCAAAGGGCGTACCGCCGACACCGCCTCGGCCGAGCAAGGCTATGACGCGTTGAAACGGTACGCGCGCGATCTGACCGAGGCCGCGCGGGCGGGCAAGCTCGATCCCGTCATCGGCCGCGACGAGGAAATCCGCCGCGCCATGCAGGTCCTGTCGCGCCGCACCAAGAACAATCCGGTGCTGATCGGCGACCCCGGCGTCGGCAAGACGGCGATCGCGGAAGGTCTGGCGCAGCGGATCGTCAATGGCGATGTGCCGGAAAGTCTCAAGACCAAGAAGCTTCTCGCGCTCGACATGGGGTCGCTTGTCGCCGGCGCAAAATATCGCGGCGAGTTCGAGGAGCGCATCAAGGCCGTGCTGTCGGAAGTCACCGCGGCGGAAGGCGAGATCATCCTTTTCATCGATGAAATGCACACGCTGGTCGGGGCCGGCAAATCCGAAGGCGCAATGGACGCCTCGAACCTCCTGAAGCCGGCGCTGGCGCGCGGCGAGCTACACTGCATTGGCGCGACGACGCTCGACGAATACCGCAAGCATGTCGAAAAAGACGCCGCGCTCGCGCGCCGCTTCCAGGCGGTGTTCATCGCCGAGCCGACGGTTGAAGATACGATCTCGATCCTCCGGGGCCTTAAGGAAAAATACGAACTCCACCACGGCGTCAGGATTTCCGACAGCGCGATCGTCGCCGCGGCGACCTTGTCGAACCGCTACATCACCGACCGCTTCCTCCCTGACAAGGCGATCGATCTTGTCGATGAAGCAGCCTCGCGCCTCCGGATGGAAGTCGATTCAAAGCCGGAAGAACTCGACGAAATCGACCGTCGTATCATCCAGTTGAAGATCGAGCGCGAAGCGCTGAAAAAGGAAGACGACGCCGCGTCAAGAGACCGGCTTGAAAGGCTGGAGGACGAACTTTCCGGCCTTGAAGAAGATTCGAGCGCCCTCACCGCCCAATGGCGCGCGGAAAAGGAAAGCCTCGCCACGGCGACGCGGATCAGGGAAGATCTCGACCACGCGCGCCAGGGGCTCGCGGAATCGGAACGCCGGGGCGATCTCGGCCGCGCGTCGGAACTGAAATACGGCGTCATTCCCGATCTCGAAAAGAAACTCGGCGCCGCCGAAGAGCGCGAAGACAGATCGGCGCTGGTGCAGGAAGTCGTCGACGCCGAAAGCATTGCGGGCGTTGTCTCGCGCTGGACCGGCGTTCCGGTCGACAGAATGCTCGAAGGCGAGCGCGACAAGCTGTTGCGCATGGAAGAGGCGATCGGCAGGCGCGTCATCGGCCAGATGGAAGCGGTCGAAGCGGTGTCGTCGGCCGTCCGCCGCGCGCGCGCCGGATTGAAAGATCCGAACCGGCCGATCGGCTCGTTTCTGTTTCTCGGGCCGACCGGCGTCGGCAAGACCGAGCTGACAAAAGCGCTCGCCGAATTCCTGTTCGACGACGACACGGCGATCGCGAGGATCGACATGTCGGAATTCATGGAAAAGCATTCGGTCGCCCGGCTGATCGGCGCGCCGCCGGGCTATGTCGGCTATGAAGAAGGCGGCGCCCTGACCGAGACCGTCCGTAGGCGTCCCTATCAGGTCGTTCTTTTCGATGAAGTCGAGAAAGCGCATCCGGACGTCTTCAACGTGCTGCTGCAGGTGCTCGATGACGGCCGCCTGACCGACGGTCAGGGGCGCACGGTCGATTTCAGGAACACGTTGATCATTCTGACATCCAATCTTGGCGCGGAGCATCTCGCCGCTCAGCCCGAAGGACAAGACAGCGACTCGGTCCGTCCGCAAGTCATGGAAGCGGTGCGCGGCCGGTTCCGGCCTGAATTCCTGAACCGGCTCGATGAAATCATCCTGTTCCATCGGCTGACGCGCGCGAATATGGACCAGATTGTCGATATCCAGATCGCCCGGCTTTCAAAGCTCCTTGCCGACCGCAAGATTTCAATCGCGCTTGACGAGAAGGCGCGCCGCTGGCTCGGCGACGCCGGCTACGACCCGGTCTATGGCGCGCGGCCTTTGAAGCGGATCATCCAGAAAGAGTTGCAGGATGCCTTGGCCGATCTCATTCTCGCCGGGAAAATCAGGGACGGCGACATCTTGCAGGTGTCGGCGACGCCAGCCGGCCTCACCGTTGACGGCGCGGAGGCGAACGGACGGACCAGAAACTTCAACGCCGGCGACGCGCCGCCGGCCGGCGCTTTGCTGAATTAGGGAGGCGGGCAGTGGCCGCGAAAAAAATCGACGACAAGACGAAGGAAGACGCGCTGAAAGCGCTGATCCGCGAAACCGTCGCCAGCGCCGGCGCGATGGCGCCGGACGATATTCCGCACAAGGTGAAAGAACGCATCCGCGGCCATGCCTGCGGCGACCTCGATGTCGACGCCTATATCCGGGAAGCGATGAAGGCGCGGAAGAAGCCCTAAAGCGCCTTATCCCTGGCGTCGCGATCGGCGACCAGATTTGCTTCTTCTTCGGTGCGCGGCGCCCGCATCTGATCGATCCGGTCACGGACCTCCCGGAAGCGGTCGAGTTCCCTGCCGCCGAGTTCGTAGCCGGTCGCGATCTTGAGGGTTTGCGGATTGACCGCCCGGTCTTTCAGATGAACTTCATAGTGAAGGTGCGGTCCGGTCGAACGCCCCGTCGAGCCGACATAGCCGATGATGTCGCCTTGCCGCACGCGCGCGCCGGTCCGGACGCCTTTCTTGATGGAATTCATATGCGCGTAGGCGGTCTTGTACCCTTGCGCATGGCGGACGCGGACATAATTTCCGAACGAGCCATAAGGTCCCGCGCGCTCAATGACGCCGTCGCCGGCCGCCATGATCGGGGTCCCGCGCGACGCCGCGAAATCGACGCCCTTGTGCGCTTTCTGATAGCCGAGGATCGGATGCTTTCTGCTGCCGAACCCGGACGACAGACGCGCGCCGTCGATCGGCGTCTTCATCAGCAACCGGCGCGCGCTTTCGCCCGCCGCGTCGAAATAATCGCCCCTGCCGCCGCCTTCGGCGGTCTCGAACAGATAATAGCCTTTCTCTTTCTGCTGTCCCCGCCATTTCAGGCGCCCGTAGAGAATGTCGCCGCCGCCAACCATATTGCCGGCTTCGTCAAAGCGAACCTCGAACATCGCTTCGAATTCGTCGCCGCCAAAAATTTCGCGCTGGAAATCGACGTCATAGGCGAACATCTGCGCCAGGCCGGCGATCACTTTGTCGGGGGCGCTCTGCCTTTTCGCGGAAAGGTAAAGACTGCCGTCAATGCGGCCGGCGATCGCCGCGATCCGCGTCGTCAGCGGCGTTGCAATCTGTTGCGCCGCGAAAGCGCCATCCGCGGAGCGTCTCAGCACGATACGGTTCTCCGCATCGGCGCGAAAATCGAGGGCGAGAAGAAAAGCCGGCGGCGGCTCTTTCGCCGACACCAGCTGGAACAATGTCTGGTTCGGTTCGGCGATGGTGAGGACGAGTTCCTGTCCCGGCAACAAGCGCCTCATATTGTGGAGCGTGCCGAACGCATAGGCCGCTTGATTGCGGTCTTCGGCGCGCACCCCGGCGCGGCGCAGCGCATCGACAAACGTCTCGCCTTTGCTCAGCGTCACGCGCGCCTGATGCGGCGCCGCTTGAAGATCGCCGTCAAACGCGCGGGCCCGCAAGGCAGCGCCGGCCCAGTCCGGGGCAAGGTCGCTTTCAAAGAAAAACGGCGGCGGGCGATCCGTTTCATCCGCAATCCATGTTGCCGCGAGAGAAAGCACGGCGGCCGGCGCGCTCGCGCCGGCCGCCGGCAGTGTCGCCAAAGCTGGAGCGCCGACAGGCTTCAATCGCGGTAAAAGCTCGGGGGCTACAGTTGCGGCGGCGGCCCGCCCGGGATTGATCCGCAACGGACCGCCAAAAGCATCGAGGGCGGCCGTCGGCTCCGAGACGGCGCGCGAACTCCCCACAGTGGACGTCGCCGGGGCTGCGACGACGGCGGGTGGCGGCGACATTGGCAGGCTCGCCGAAAGCGGCGCTTCGATC
>JBGTLL010000108.1:0-5755 GCA_041744115.1 Parvularculaceae bacterium
CGGCGCCGCCGCCGGAATCCGCGCCGCCGCCCGATCGACCCGCCCGTGGCGACCGTCCGCGCCGGAACGCCAATCCGCGGAATAACGGCGACGCCGTCGATCGCGATCGGGATTGACAGACGCTCCGCGGTTTGAGGCGTCTTCGGACCGCTGTTCGCGATGTCATGTCAGCGTGATTGACGGAGGCTAGTCCGCGTCGGTACCGTTCCGCGTTGACGATGGCCGAGGCGCTTTCGTCCGCGCGGCGCATCGTTCTGGCTTCAGGGAGAGAAAGCCGATGAACGTCCTTCTGAACCGCTTGAACCTGACCACGATATCAATTTTTTTGGCGTCAACGTTGCTGACGACGGGCGCCAGCGCACAGGTTGACGATAAAGTTGCAAGGGAACCAAGGCCGGCGATCGCGCGTGGTCTGGACAAGCGCATCGCCGAACCGGCGAGGTTTAATCCTTCGCTTCTCGACGGCAGCGAACGCGAGGACCCGAGCCGCGTGGTTTACGCGGTTGAAATCAATGAAGCGAAGCCGGTGTCGTTCGCGCTGACGAAAGAACCCGACAACGCCCGGAAAAGCGACGTCGTCCTGAAAAAGCGGATTTCGCGGTCCGACCGGGTGAAGCCGCGCAAGGAAGACCCAAGAAACAAGATCAATCCGCTGGTCAGGAAAGCGATCTCCGGCGCGGCCGCCGATCAGCGCATCGAGGTCATCGTCGTCTTCAATGACCTCGTCGCGATCCCGCGCTTTCCCGAACCCGGCGCGGCGGAACGAGGCGCGGCGGGCGCCGACCGAAAATACGCTGAACGCCGCGAGGAGATTATCAGATCAATCGAAGCGCAGCGGCAGCGCGACGAGGGCCCGGCCGGCATTCTCAAGGAATTTCAGGCCGAGATCCTTGACCGATACTGGCTGATCAACGGGTATCGCATACAGATTCCCGCGGGCGCCATCGAGAGTCTGGCCGCCAATCAGCGCGTTATCGCAATCGACCCGACAGCGACCGACATTCCGCCGCCACAGGACGCCGATGCGGCCAATGACGTCGATGACGGGCGAGCCGTCATCAGGTCCGATCCCTATTTCAGCCTTGGACTCAACACCGGGTTCATCGGCCTTCTCGACACCGGCGTGCGCGACACGCACAATGTGTTCGCAACGCCGGATAATCTCGATTTCCTGCGCGATTGCGTCGGCGGCGGCGCCAATTGCAATACGGGCACGATCACCACGACCGACTTATGGCCGCATGGGACGGCGTCCGCCGCGATCATTTCCGCCGGCGCCGGCGGCGGCGCGGCGTTTCGCGGCGTCACCGACGTGACGCTTGATTCATTCCGCGTCTATGGCAGCGCGGCCGGCGTGCGGGGCGGCTTGAATGTCGATGCGGCGGTGCGCGGGTTCCAGCGGGCGGTTGCCGTCGGCGACCGCGTCATCGTCGGCGAAATCCAGTTGCCGAGCACCAACGCTTTTGACGCCCTCGCCGCCGCGGCCGACGCAGCGTTCGATTCAGGCGCCGTTATCGTTTCGGCCAACGGCAACGATCCGGATGGGGGGACAAGCGTTTCGTCGCCGGCAATCGCCCACAAATCACTTGGAACCGGACGCACAGACCTCGGGACCGCCGGCCCTCATGCCGGATCATTGCGCGGGCCGGCGCCGGACGGGCGGCTGAAGCCCGATGTCCATGCGCCGAGCAATACGGAGACCGCGCGCGGGTCGGGCGACGCCGATTTTGCCCGTTTCAACGGGACCAGCGGCGCGACGCCGTATGCCGCCGGCGCCGCCGCGCTCTTGCGCAACTGGCTCCGCCAATTCGGCGCGATCGATCCGGGGCAGGTCTATGCGCAGATGATCATTGCCGGGCGCCGCGGCGGAGCGGTCAACAACACCAATGGCGCGGGCCTTCTCGCGCTGCCGGTCAATGGCTGGGCGTGGTGGGGAAAAACCGAAATCTCCCACCGGGAAACACTGGATATTCCCCTGAACATCGGGGCGGGACACGTCCTTTTCGACGCTGCGATCTGGTGGCCGGAAGGCGGTCCGGCCGTCGGCGAACAACATAGCGATATTGACGTCCGCCTGATCGACCCGAGCGGCGTCACCCGCGCCTCCGGCATCATGGTGAGCAGCGTTTTCGAACGAATTCAGGTCGCCGGCGCCATCGCGACGGGCGTCTGGACGCTTCGGATAGAAGGCTTCAATACGCATGCGCCAGACCGACCGGTGTACTGGTCCGCGCATGTCAGCCGGACGCAAAATTGACGCCGTTGCTTGATAGTCCAAGTTGAATTATCAGCGGCGTCGCTTATAGAGGCGGCTCGATTTCAATCCTGAAATGGAGTCGCTTTATGACCGCGATTGTTGACATGATCGCCCGCGAAATTCTCGACAGCCGCGGCAACCCAACCGTCGAGGTGGATGTCGTCCTCGAAGACGGATCGATGGGGCGCGCCGGCGTTCCTTCCGGCGCCTCAACCGGCGCCCATGAGGCGCATGAGCTTCGCGACGGCGATCAGCGCTACGGCGGCAAGGGCGTTCGCAAAGCGGTCGCCGCGATCAACGGCGAAATCTTCGACGCGCTGTCGGGGCTCGACGCGGAAGACCAGACCGACATCGACGAAACGATGATCGCGCTCGACGGCGAGGCGAACAAATCGCGGCTCGGCGCCAATGCGATCCTCGGCGTATCGCTCGCCGTCGCCAAAGCGGCGGCGGAAGCCTCGAACATGCCGCTTTACCGCTATGTCGGCGGCGTTTCGGCAAGAACGCTGCCCGCGCCGATGATGAACATCATCAATGGCGGCGCCCACGCCGACAATGCGATCGACTTCCAGGAATTCATGATCATGCCGCTCGGCGCTGCGACCTTCACCGAAGCGCTGCGCTGGGGATCGGAGATTTTCCACGCGCTGAAAAAAGGTCTCAAGGCCGCCGGCCACAACACCAATGTCGGCGACGAGGGCGGCTTCGCGCCCGATCTCAAATCGGCCGACGCGGCGCTCGGCTTCATCATGAAAGCGATCGAAGCGGCGGGACGCCGGCCCGGCGAAGACGTCTTCATCGCGCTCGATGCGGCGTCCACGGAGTTTTTCAGGGACGGAAAATATCATCTCGAAGGTGAAGGAAAGTCGCTCGACGCCGGCGGCATGGCCGCCTGGTACGAGGACCTCGTCAGCCGCTATCCGATCGTGTCGATCGAAGACGGCATGGCGGAAGACGACTGGCAGGGATGGAAAGCGCTGACCGGCCGTATCGGCGGGCGCTGCCAGCTTGTCGGCGACGATCTCTTCGTCACCAATGAAAAGCGCCTCAAGGACGGCATCGCCAAGGGCTGCGCCAATTCGATACTCATCAAAGTCAACCAGATCGGCACCTTGACCGAAACCTTGCGCGCGGTCGAAGTCGCGCACCGCGCCGGCTATACGGCGGTGATGTCGCATCGTTCGGGAGAAACCGAAGACGCTACGATCGCCGACCTCGCGGTGGCGACCAATTGCGGGCAGATCAAGACCGGCTCGCTGGCGCGCTCGGATCGCACCGCGAAATACAATCAGCTGTTGCGGATTGAGGAAGAACTCGGAGCATCCGCCGCCTATGCGGGCCCATCGCTGATCGCTTCCCGTCGCTGAATCGGCTTAACCTTCCATTAACTAAAATCCGACTGAGGTGAGTCGCGTAAGGGGCGGGTCATGCGCATTTCCTGGCGGCTGTTTACCGACGTGATCGCGCCGGCGTTTTTCGCCTGCTGGATCGCGTATTTTTCTTATGCGGCGATCGCCGGGGCGACCGGCTATCGCGCGCTCGGTTCGTTGCGGGCGGAAGCGGCGGCGAGGGCGGCGGAGGTCGAGACCCTGACCCTGCAGCGCCGCCGGCTCGAGCGGGTCGCCGGGCAGCTCAATCCGAAATCGCTCGATCCCGATCTTGTCGATGAAAAAATCCGCGCTGTCCTTGGCTATGTCGGCGCGGGGGACGTTGTCATTCCGCGCGACCAGCTTGAGGAGATTCTGAAAGACGCGCGCGCCGGCGGACCTTAACCGTTGTTTGTACAGGCCCTTGTTCGCATCGGGGCCATTCCCTAAAAGCGGGACGACCGAACGCCGGAGACCCGCATGGCCGCCAGCCCCGCCAAAGAGCCTACAACGGCAAAAAAATCGACCACGTCGAGGTCGGACCGCGACCTCAAGGCCAGCAAGACCGAACTCCTCAATTATTATCGTGACATGCTGCTGATCCGCCGCTTCGAAGAGCGCGCCGGCCAGCTTTACGGCATGGGACATATCGGCGGCTTCTGCCATCTCTATATCGGTCAGGAAGCGGTTGTCGTCGGCGTCGAGGCGGTCAAGCAGAAGGGCGACCAGACGATTACCGGCTATCGCGACCATGGCCACATGCTCGCCTGCGGGATGGACCCGAACGGCGTCATGGCCGAACTCACCGGGCGCGAGGACGGCTATTCGAAGGGCAAGGGCGGCTCGATGCACATGTTCTCGAAGGAAGCCGAATTCTACGGCGGCCACGGCATCGTCGGCGCGCAGGTGCCGCTCGGCGCGGGTCTCGCCTTCGCCAACAAATACCGGAAAAACAAAAGCGTCAGCCTCACCTATTTCGGCGATGGCGCCGCCAACCAGGGACAGATCTTTGAAGCAATGAACATGGCGCAGCTGTGGAAGCTTCCCGTCGTCTTCATCATTGAGAACAATCAGTACGCGATGGGGACCAGCGTCAGCCGCTCGCATTCCGACACGCATCTTTACCGGCGCGGCGCCGCCTTCGGCATTCCGGGCACGGAGGTTGACGGCATGGATGTTCTCGTCGTGCGCGAGGCGGCAAGGATGGCGATCGATCATGCGCGCGAGGGCAAAGGGCCCTATATCCTCGAAATGAAAACCTATCGCTATCGCGGCCACTCGATGTCCGATCCCGCCAAATACAGGACGCGCGAGGAAGTCGATAAAGTCCGAGAACACAACGACCCGATCAAGCGCTGCGAGAAGCGCATTTTCGACGGCGGGTTCGCCAGCGAAACCGAGCTGAAGGAAATCGACAACGAGATCAAGGCGATCGTGAAGGCGGCCGCGGATTTTGCGCTGGAAAGCAAGGCGCCGGCGGCGGCGGAACTTTACACGGACGTCCTCGCCTGATCGCGGACGATGCGGGCGGGGAGGCAAGACGTGGCCGATCGCACATTGTCGATTCTGCATGTCTTCCCGTCGTTCGGCGTCGGCGGCCAGCAGCGGCGCCTCGCGTCGCTGATCAAGGGATTGGGACCGCCGGTCGCGCACCAGATCCTGTCGCTCGACGGCGAGCTTGGCGGGCAGGCGATGATTGAAGGCGACGGATTGCGGGTGAAGGTCGAGGCGTTCGTCTTCGAAAAGTCCGGTTTCGTCAGCCTTGACAACATAAGCCGCCTGCGCAGAAGGATCGCCGGCGCGGATGCCGATCTTCTGTGCACGTATAATTTTGGATCGATTGAAGCGGCGATCGCCAACCGGATGGGCCTCCGTCTGCCGCATGTCCATCACGAAGACGGGTTTGGCGCCGACGAAGCGGTCGGGCGGCAAAAACAAAGGCGCGTGCTGGCGCGACGGTTTCTTCTTCGTCGGTCGATCGTGACGACGCCGTCCGCGGCGATGGAGAAGATCGCCATCAAAACGTGGCGGCTCGATCCCGCGCGGGTGCGGCGCATCCCTGTCGGCGTCGATCTTGCGCGCTATCGGCGCGGCGGCCGCGCCGGCGGCGCGGTCAGGGTCGCCGCGCTCG
>JBGTLL010000109.1:0-1516 GCA_041744115.1 Parvularculaceae bacterium
CGCCCCGCCGCCGGCTGTGGCGGCTGAACCCGCCCCGGCAGTCCGCGCGCCGCGCCGCGACATCCAGCGTCCTCGCGGTGAAAAGCGCGAAAACGTCAAAGGCTTCGGCGACGACATCCCCGGATTTATGGCGAGGTAGAGAACCGCGTCTCTCCTTCAGGTTGTGACGGCGGCGGCAATTAGGCGTTCCTTTACGCGGCAAGGCTAGGTTGGCTCCATTCGGCGATCAGGCCGATCGATCAGACCCCGCTGCCATGGCCGAAACCGTCGAAAGCTCTCACCTTATCGCCGAACGCGCCCTCGGCGCGCTGAAAGCCGCGCGGCTCGAAGCGGCGCCCAAAAATATCGAACTCTGGTTCATGCTGGCGGAAGGCCGCTCGCCAGCGCTCGCCAGGGACGTTCAGCGTCTGAGCCAGCCCGACGGAACCTTCGCGCAAAGCGACGCCGATGCGCTTTATGAAGCGCATATCATCCGCCAGGGCCTGTCGCGCGATGTCGTCGATCTGATCCAGCGCTTCGAAGCCGAGATGTCCAAGATCGCCGCGGCGGTCGAGACCAGTGGCGCCAGCGCTTCCGGCAACAGCGAAAAACTCCGCTTCCTCTCGGTCGAGCTCAAACGCTCCGCCGCCGACAATCCGGCGATCAGCGCGCTGATGGATAGCGTCCTCTCGGTCACCAAATCCGTCCGCGAAACCAACGAGCGCCTTGAGCAGCAACTCGCGAATTCTTCGGATGAAGTCGATAGTTTGAGGCGTAATATCGAGCACATCCAGCAGGAGGCGATGCTCGACCCCCTGACCGGCGTCAACAACAGGAAGACATTCGACGCCGAAATGGAGCGGCTCATCCTCGAGGCGACCGAAACCGGCGAACCGCTGGCGCTGATCATGGCCGATGTCGATCACTTCAAGCAGTTCAACGACAAATGGGGACACCAGACGGGCGACCATGTCCTGCGGCTCGTCGCCGATGTGATGAACGCCAACATCAAAGGCCAGGACGTGCTCGCCCGGTATGGCGGCGAGGAATTCGCGATCATTCTCCCCGGCACGTCGCTGGTGAACGCGGTGATGCTGGCGAACCGGATCCGCGGCGCCGTCGAATCGCGGCGCCTGAAGAAACGCCGCACGGACGAAGATCTCGGCCAGGTCACGCTGTCGATGGGGGCGTCGCTGCTGCGCTGGGGCGATTCGATCGAAACCTTGATCGAGCGCGCCGACACCTGTCTCTACGCCGCCAAAAAGGCCGGCCGCAATTGCGTCATCGACGAGTCAAAGGATGCCGAACCCGTTGCCGCGACGAGCGCTGCGTAGGGCGCCCTACGACCCTCCCCGTCCGTACACCGCACGATACGACGTCATGAAGTTTGCCAGAAACTGATCGCGATCGACATCGCCGAGGGTCGCAATCAGTTCGCCTTCCGTCGTCCCTTCGAGCCTGAGCGCCGCCTCTTTCGCGAACGCGCGGTACCCGGCGCGGTCGCCCGCCAGCAGGAACGCCGCCGCGCCGCGAACCG
>JBGTLL010000110.1:0-37925 GCA_041744115.1 Parvularculaceae bacterium
GGCGCCGGCGCCGCGGCGCAAGCCGAGGCGGCGCTCGGCGCCGCTCTGGGTCAACACCGGTATCTGAAATACAAGACCGGCGCAAAACCCGCCGTCGGCGCCCTGGCGTTCGTATCGAGCGACGCGAACGCGGCGGTGCGCGATTTTGAGTCGGATGGAAAATTCGTCGCCGAGGCGGCGCTTTGGGTTCGCGATCTTCAGTCGGAACCGGCGAATGTTCTTTATCCGGAAGAGTTCGTGCGGCGCGCGCGCGCCGCTTTCGACGGCGTCGGGAATGTTTCGATCGAGGTTCTGGACGTTGGGGCGATGCGAAAGCTCGGCATGGGCGCAATTGTCGGCGTCGGGCAGGGGAGCGCGCGGCCGCCGCGCTTGCTGATCGTCCGCTATCGCGGCGCGGCCGAGGAAGCGCCGATCGCCTTCGTCGGCAAGGGGATCACCTTTGATTCCGGCGGCATTTCGATCAAGCCGAATGACGGCATGTGGAAAATGAAGTCGGACATGACGGGGGCCGCCGTGTCGATCGGCGCCGCGCTCGCCCTCGCAAAGTCGAAGGCGCCGGTGAACATTGTCGCCGTCGCGGCGCTCGCCGAAAATATGCCGGACGGCGGCGCGATACGCCCCGGCGACGTTTTGCGCGCGATGTCCGGCAAGACGATCGAAATCATGTCGACGGATGCGGAAGGCCGCCTCGTCCTTGCCGACGCCGTCTGGTACGTGCAGGAAAGGGATCGGCCAGGCCTTGTCGTCGATGTGGCGACCTTGACCGGCTCGGTCGGTCGCGCCCTCGGCGATGAATATGCGGGGCTTTTTACGCGTGACGATGCGACGGCTGAGCGCCTTTTGAAGGCGGGCGAGATTTCCGGCGAAGACCTGTGGCGCCTTCCTCTGCACCCCAACCATTTCGATCAGATCAAATCGGACATCGCGGACCTCAAGAACGGCGCGACCGGGGATCCGGGGGCGAGCACGGGCGCAGCTTTCATTGCAAGCTTCATCAAGGAAGAAACGCCGTGGGCCCATCTCGACATCGCCGGCGTCGATTGGCGGGAAAAAGCCGAGCCGACCATGCCGAAAGGCGCGTCAGGTTTTGGCGTGAGATTGCTGGTCGAACTGGCGCGAACAGGCGCCAGCGCTCCCGCAACAGCCGATTGACCTTATAGTTGGGCGGGGCGACAACCCGCCTTTCTTAAGGAGCGCCGCCATGGCCAGATTCAACAATATCCTCGAAACCGTTGGCCGGACGCCGGTCGTCCGTACCGCAAAGCTCGCGCCTGCGGGGATCGATCTTTTCGTAAAGATCGAGGCGTTCAATCCGCTGGGGTCAGTGAAGGACCGGCTGGCGCTCGGCGTCATCGAGGCGGCGGAAAAATCCGGCGCCTTGAAGCCCGGACAAACCGTCGTCGAGGCGACCAGCGGCAACACCGGCATCGGTCTCGCCATGGTCTGCGCGCGGAAGGGCTATCCGCTAGTCGTCACCATGGCGGAGAGTTTTTCGGTCGAACGGCGCAAGCTGATGCGATTTCTCGGCGCGAAAGTCGTGCTGACCCCGGCGAAGGACCGCGGCACCGGCATGGTCGAAAAATCAAAGGAGCTGGCGGAGAAAAACGGCTGGTTCATGACGCGCCAGTTCGAAAACGAAGCGAACCCGGCGATCCACGAAAGGACGACCGCGCGCGAAATCATCGACGATTTCAAGGGCGAACGGCTCGACTATTGGGTGACCGGCTATGGCACGGGCGGGACGCTCACCGGCGTCGCGCGCGTGCTGAAAAAAGAGCGGCCGGAAACGAAAATCATCGTCAGCGAGCCGGATATCGCGGCGCTATTCACTGATGGCGCGCCGCAAAAGCGGCAAAAGGACGGCTCGGCGGACGGCAGCCATCCGGCCTGGATGCCGCATCCGATCCAGGGCTGGACGCCGGACTTCATTCCGCTGGTCGCGCAGGAGGCGATCGACAAAGGCGCCATCGACAAGGTGATGAAGGTCTCGGCCGCCGACGGCGTCAAATGGGCAAAGGCGCTGGCGCAGCAGGAAGGCATATTCGTCGGGATTTCATCCGGCGCGACATTCGCGACCGCGATCGAAGTCGCAAAGTCCGCGGCGCAAGGATCAACGATCCTTGCAATGCTGCCGGACACCGGCGAGCGCTATCTCTCGACGCCGCTCTTCGGCGGGGTTGAGGCCGACATGGACGAAGAAGAAAAAGCGCTGTCGCATTCGACGCCCGGCTACAGGATTGCGCAAGGCTGATCCGCCACGAAAGCCGAATTCGGCGATCGGCACAGCCGGCGCACCCTTCCGCTTTGAAACGGACGAGTTCGAAAGGCCCCTCACCCAAAACCGTGAAGTACGGTCTTGGCCTCTCCCGAAGGAGAGGCGAAGAAAGAGCCCCGCCTCTCCCTTGGAGAGGCCAGCGAGCCCTTGCGAGCGGGTGAGGGTTGCTTGATCGAGATCCGTTCCCGACGCCTTACGGCCATTTCGCCAGCGGCGGCAGCGATGACAGGATCGATTCGACATTGCCGCCGGTCTTCAGGCCAAACGTCGTGCCGCGATCGTAGAGAAGATTGTATTCGGCATAGCGGCCGCGGCGGATCAGCTGCTCCTCGCGGTCTTCGTCCGTCCACGGCTCATTCATCCGGCGGCGGACGAGTTTCGGGTACACATCTAGAAATGCGCGGCCAACGCCGCGCGTGAACGCGAGATCCTTCTCCCAGTCGTCGGAATTATGACGATCGAAGAAAATGCCGCCGACGCCGCGCGGCTCATTGCGGTGCGGCAGGAAGAAATAGTCATCGCACCACTTTTTGTATTTCGGACGCCACGAAGGGTCATGGGCGTCGCAGGCGGCGCCCATGGCGGCGTGAAAGTCGATCGTGTCGGGATGATCATCGCGGCGATAGCGATCCAGCATCGGAGTGAGATCGCCGCCGCCGCCGAACCAGTGTTTCGTCGTCACGATCATCCGTGTATTCAGATGCGCGGACGGCGCATGCGGGTTTCGCGTATGCGCGATCAGCGAAACGCCGGACGCCCAGAAGCGCGGGTCTTCCTCGGCGCCCGGAATCTCGCCGCGGAACTCCTCGGAGAATTCGCCGTAAACGGTGGAGACGTGGACGCCGACCTTTTCGAAGACACGCCCCGTCATCATCGCCATGACGCCGCCGCCGAGGTCAGCGGCGCCGTCGCCGCGCCGCCAGGGCTTTTTCTCGAAGCGTCCGGCGGGCATGTCGCGATAAAGCGGCCCCGCTTCGGCTTCGAGGCGCTGTAACGCCGCGATGAGGTCGCCTTGAAGACTTTCAAACCATGCCGTCGCCGAAAGCTTTAGCGTATTGATCAGGTTCACGGGTGTTCTTTCATGACCACCCCACTTGCCGCCGCATTTCCGCCAGCGCAATGGCGCCGGCCGCCGCCGCGTTCAGCGATCTTGCGGCCGGCGCGATCGGGATGCGCAAGGACACATCGCAGGCGATACGGACGTCCGGCGGGACGCCCGCGCTTTCCTGGCCGATCATCAGGAGATCATCCGCCGCGAAAGCGAAATCCCACAACGAGATGTCTGCTTTGGTTGAGAGGAGGATGAGTCGCCCCGACGCTCGCGCGGCGCTCGTCAGAAAAGCCGGCCATGATGCGTGCAGCGTCGGCGGCGCCAGCGCGCCATAATCCATCGCCGCGCGCTTCAGTCCGCGCGCGTCCGCCGGAAAGCCGCAAGGCTCGATCAAATCAAGTGCGGCGCCAAAGCAGGCGGCGGCTCTGATCGCCGCACCGGCGTTCCGGGCAATCTCGGGCTGGTAAAGAACGAGGCGCATCCCGGCTGCAACTCCTTATTATGAAGGCGTTTTCCCGGCGCCCCGCCCGCCGCTCGCGACGCTAGGCCGCACTATAAGCCCGGCTGGACTTTCGATAATAACTCATGCCAGACGGAGCCCAAAAACCCGCACCGGCGGCTTCAAGGACCAAGAGGGCGATGAGCGCGACCAACGAAAGCCATGAGACGGAGCCGACGCGCCGCGACTTTATCCACATTCTCGCGGGCGCAACCGCGGCGGTTGGCGCGGCGGGCGTCGCGGTGCCGCTTATCCATCAGATGAACCCCGACGCCTCGGTGCTGGCGCTCTCGACCAAGGAGGTCGATCTCGCCGCGCTCGAACTCGGGCAGGCGATCAAGGTGATGTGGCAGGGAAAGCCCGTCTTCATTCGTCGCCGCACCGCCGATGAAATCCGGCAGGAGGAGGCGACGCCCATCGCGGACCTCAAAGACTCTAAAGCGCGCAACGACAATCTTGCCGACACGCCCCCCGCTACCGACGCCAACCGCGTCATCAAGGCCGAATATATTGTCGTCGTCGGCGTCTGCACGCATCTCGGCTGCGTGCCGCTCGGCACCGCGCAAGGGGAAGTCCGGGGCGATTTCGGCGGCTGGTTCTGCCCCTGCCATGGCTCGCATTACGACAATTCGGGGCGCGTCCGCAAAGGCCCGGCGCCGGAAAACCTCTTGGTGCCGCCCTATGAATTCCTGACGGACACGTCGATCCGCATCGGCTAGGAGACAACGACCGGTGAGCCATCCATCGACCTACAAACCCGGATCCGGGATCGAGCGCTGGCTTGACAGGCGGCTGCCGATCCTTCGCTTTGCGAACGACACGCTGATCGAATTCCCGACCCCGAAGAACCTCAATTACTGGTGGACCTTCGGCGGCATTCTCGCGATCTGCCTCGTCATCCAGATCATCACCGGCGTCATTCTCGCGATGCACTACACGCCGCACAAGGATTTCGCGTTCGACAGCGTCGAGCACATCATGCGCGACGTGAATTATGGCTGGCTGATGCGCTATGTTCACTCGAACGGCGCGTCGATGTTCTTCCTCGCCGTCTACATCCATATGTTCCGCGGTCTCTATTACGGCTCCTACAAGGATCCCCGTGAAATGCTGTGGATTCTCGGCGTCGTCATTTTTCTTCTGATGATGGCGACGGCGTTCCTCGGCTATGTTCTTCCGTGGGGCCAGATGTCGTTCTGGGGCGCGACCGTCATCACCAATCTTTTCGGGGCGATCCCGCTTGTCGGTGAAAGCATTCGCACCTGGCTGTGGGGCGGGTTCTCGGTCGATAACGCGACCCTGAACCGCTTTTATTCCCTGCATTATCTCTTGCCGTTTGCAATTCTTGGCGTCGTCGTCCTCCACATCTGGGCGCTGCACGTCCCCGGCAACAACAATCCGACCGGCGTTGAGGTGAGGGACGTGAAGAAGGATACGGTTCCCTTCCATCCCTATTACACGCTGAAAGACGGCTTCGCGATTGCGGTATTCATGGTGCTGTTCGCGGCGTTCGTGTTTTTCAATCCGAACGGGCTTGGGCATCCCGACAACTATATTCCGGCCAATCCGCTGGTGACGCCCGCGGAGATCGTGCCGGAATGGTATCTCCTGCCGTTCTACGCGATCCTGCGCGCCATTACTTTTGATGTCGGGCCGATTTCGTCGAAGCTCGGCGGCGTCATCTGCATGTTCGGCTCGATCCTCGTTCTTTTCGTCCTGCCGTGGCTCGACACGTCGAAAGTGCGGTCGATGCGCTACCGGCCGGTGGCGAGGCTCTGGTTTGTCCTTTTTGTCGGCGCCTGCCTGTGGCTTGGCTATCTCGGCGGGCAGCCGGCGGAAGGCAGGAACGTCCTCTTCGCCCAGATCGCGACGGCGTATTATTTTGCGTTCTTCCTGATCGTCCTGCCGCTGCTCGGCGTGTTCGAGAAGACGAAGCCGCTGCCGAAATCGATCGCCGACTCGGTCTTGAAGCAGCAGCGCGCGCCGCTGGCCGAGCCGGCGGCGGTCGCGGCGGAATGAGGTTGCGGGGGATGAAGACCATGACGACAATGCTCCGCCCGCTGATTGTCGCCGCATCGGCGGTCGCAATCGTCGGCCCCGCCGAGGCTGCTGGCGGCAACGCGCTGGAAGCGAGACACGAGCATTGGCATTTCAACGGACCTTTCGGCGCTTATGACAAGGAAGCGCTGCAGCGCGGCTTTCAGGTCTACCGGACGGTCTGCGCGAGCTGTCACGCCGTCGAACAGCTTTCGTTCCGCCATCTGGGCGACAAGGGCGGACCGTTTCATCTCGACGATTGTCCGGCCGATGTCGGCGAAGGCGTCGATTGTTCAAATCCGAACGAGAACCCGATCGTCAAGGCGATCGCCGCGGAATACGAAATCACCGACGGTCCTGATGACACCGGCGACATGTTCCAGCGGCCGGGCCTCACTTCGGACGGCATTCCGGGCCCCTACGCCAACGAACAGCAGGCGCGGTCCGTCAACAGCGGCGCCTATCCGCCCAACCTCGCGCTGATCATGAAAGCGCGCCATCACGGCCCCGATTATGTTTACAGCCTGCTGACCGGCTACGAGGCGGCGCCGGCGAGCGTCGAACTGGCGCCGGGGCAGTATTACAATCCCTATTTCGCTGGCGACATGTCTCAGCTTCTGAAGGACGACTACCGGGACGATGAAGGTCGCCCGCTCGAAAGCGCGGAGATTCCGCCGGGCGGCGTTCTCGCGATGGCGCCGCCGCTTGCGGACGGCATCGTCGACTACGCCGACGACAGCGTTCCGGAAACGGTCGATCAATATTCGAGGGACGTCGCCGAATTCCTGACCTGGGCGGCGGAACCGAAAATGGAGCAGAGGAAAAGCCTTGGCGTCGTCACCATGGGCTATCTCATCATCCTGACGATCATTCTGTTCTTTTCTTATCGCGCCATCTGGTCGAAGGTCGATCATTAAGACGCGAGCCAACGGAAGGCGCACGATGACTGACTTTGCCGAAGCGCCGGCGGCAGCGACTGCCGCCTGCGGCGCCTATCTTCTCGTCGCTCTCGCCGATGCGCGCGTCCACGCGATCGAAGAAGCGCGGTTTCTTGGCGGCGTCGTCAATGACGCGGCGTTCAAATCGATCTCTTCATCGGCGCTGGCTGACGAATACAATCGCCTCTACGCCGCGCTGCAGGCCGACTGGGACGCGGCGGAAGCGGAGATCCTCACCGCCATCACAAAAATCAGGACCGATGTTGGCGCCGTGAAGGCGGTCAAGGTCGCCGCGCGACAGGCGGTGATCGCGGATCATTCGATCAAGGCGCAGGAAGATTTCGTCCTCGCCAGAATCGCGCGCGCGCTCGGCTTCACGCCCGAAGACCTTTGACCATGATGAAGCGCGTCGTCGGAATCATCGGCGGCTCGGGCCTTTATGCGCTTGACGCGCTTGAACGCGCCGAACGCCGCGTCGTCGAAACGCCGTGGGGCGCGCCGTCGGCGCACTTGATTTCCGGCGTCCTCAAGGGCGTCGAAGCGATCTTTCTGGCGCGGCACGGCGAGGGCCACCAGATTCCGCCGGGCGACATCAATTACCGTGCAAATATCGACGCGATGAAACGCCTCGGCGCAACCGATCTGGTTTCGATTTCCGCCTGCGGATCGTTCCGGGAAGACCTGGCTCCGGGGGTTTTCGTCATCGTCGATCAGTTCATCGACAGGACATCCGGCCGCGCCAGGAGCTTCTTTGGAACCGGCTGCGTTGCGCATGTGTCGATGGCGAAGCCCGTTTGTCCTGCGCTCGCCGACACGCTCGTAGCGTCGTGCGCCGCGCTCACCATTCCCCATCATCTCGGCGGCGTTTATCTTGCGATCGACGGCCCCCAATTTTCCTCCCTCGCCGAGTCGCTTTTGTACAAAAGCTGGGGCGCCGATGTGATCGGCATGACCAACATGCCGGAAGCCAAACTCGCGCGCGAGGCCGAGCTTCCCTATGCGAGCGTTGCGATGGTGACGGACTATGATTGCTGGCGCGAGGAAAGTGGCCCTGTCGAAGTCGCCGGCATTCTTGAAATCATGCGCCGCAATACGCAAACCGCGCGCCAGCTCATCGTCGATGTGGTTGCGCGCCTCGGGCCGGAACGGCCGCCATCCCCGATCGATCGCACGCTGGATTCCGCCATCATCACGCCGCCGGAGGCGCGCGATTCTGCATTGGTCGCAAAACTCGGTGCGGTCGCGGGGCGCGTGTTGTGATTGATACGCGTTTTTCCCTTGTCGCCCATCCTTCGAGACGCGGCCCGCGCGCGAAGGCGCGCATACTGACGATTCAGCCCGTTCGGGCCGGGGGGCTGCTCCTCAGGATGAGGGAGGTCCCTGTTTCAACACAGGAATCCTCATCCTGAGGAGCGCGCCCCCCCTCACCCTGAGGAGCCGCCGAAGGCGGCGTCTCGAAGGGGGCGCGCGTCCCGAAGGATGCGCCGCGGGGTCGGTCACGCATTAAACCGGAACAGCATGACGTCGCCGTCCTTGACGACGTAGTCCTTGCCTTCAAGCCGCATTTTTCCGGCATCCTTTGCGCCCGCTTCGCCGCCCAGCGCCACATAATCGGCATAGGCGATCGTCTCGGCGCGGATGAAGCCGCGCTCGAAATCGGTGTGGATGACGCCGGCCGCCTGCGGCGCCGTCGCGCCGGCCTCGATCGTCCATGCGCGCGCTTCTTTCGGTCCCGCCGTGAAATAAGTCCTGAGGCCGAGCAATCGATAGCCTTCAGCGATCAGGCGATTGAGGCCGGGCTCTTTCAGGCCAAGCGATTCGAGGTATTCCGCCTGTTCGGCCTCGTCGAGCTGCGCGACTTCCGCTTCAATCCGCGCGGAAATCGCAACGAACGCAGCGGCTTCTTTTTTTGCGGCAGCCTCGACATTTCGGGAGTAGTCGTTGCCGGTCGCGGCTGACGCCTCATCGACATTGGCGACGAACAGCACCGGCTTTTGCGTCAGCAGCTGGAGGCCCTTCCACGCTTTCTGTTCTTCCGCTTGAATTGCGACAACGCGCGCGGGCTTCCCTTCGCGCAGCACGGGCAGCGCGCGATCGACCAGCGACAGCGCCGCCCTGGCTTCCTTGTCGCCGCTTTTCGCCTTTTTTTCGAGCGCGTTGCGGCGCTTTTCGAGACTGTCCATGTCGGCGAGCATCAGTTCCGTTTCGACAATCTCGAAATCGGCGAGGGGATCGATGCGGCCGGCGACGTGCGTCACGTCGTCATCGTCGAAACAGCGCAGGACATAGATGACAGCATCCGTCTCGCGGATGGTGGCGAGGAACTGGTTGCCGAGACCTTCGCCCTTCGAGGCGCCTTTGACGAGGCCGGCGATATCGACGAACTGCATGCGCGCCGGCACGATCTGCTGCGACTTCGCGATGGCCGCGAGGTTCTGGAGGCGCGGTTCCGGCACGGCGACATCGCCGATATTCGGCTCGATCGTGCAGAACGGATAGTTCGCCGCCTGCGCCGCCGCCGTGCGCGTCAGCGCGTTGAACAGCGTTGACTTGCCGACGTTCGGGAGACCGACAATGCCGCAGCTCAAACCCATCGTTCACCCGTTTCCATCTTTGCCCTTGAAGACGCCTTTCAGGAATTCCGCGAATGCGTTCTTCGGGGATGGCGGCTCGGGCGCCGGCGGCGCGGTGATTGGCGGTTCTGGCTTTGGCGCGCGCGGCTCTTTCGGCGGCTGCAACGCCTGCGCGACGGCGGTTGCATATCGCGCGTCGCCTTCGGCAAGATGCGGCGCGGATTTTGCGATGGCGGCAAGCAGGGGGCTGAGCCAGTCCTGATCGCTCTTGGCGAAATCGCCGAGCACATGGCTGGTCACCCGCGTCTTGTCGCCGGGATGGCCGATGCCGATCCGGATGCGGCGAAAGTCGTTGCCGATGTGCTCGTCGATCGATCTGAGGCCGTTGTGGCCGGCATTGCCGCCGCCAATTTTCGCCTTGATCTTGCCCGGGGCGAGATCAAGCTCGTCATGGAAGACGATGACATCGGCCGGCGACAATTTGTAAAATCGCATGGCGGCCCCGACTGACTGGCCGGAATCGTTCATGAAGGTCAGCGGCTTTAACAAGATCGCCTTTTCGCGGCCAAGCGCGCCCTCGCGGAAATCGCCCTGGAATTTCTTGCGCGCCGGTCCAAAACCGTGTGCGCCGGCGATCGCGTCGATCGCCATGAAGCCGACATTGTGCCGATGGCGCGCATATTTCTCGCCCGGATTGCCGAGGCCGACAAGCAGAAGCATCGCTCATTCTCTCGCCGGGCGGAAATTCTTCCGGGAACGGAACTACGCCTTTTTGCCGCCGCCTTTATCACCGGCTTTGTCGCCGCCTTTATCGCCAGCGGCGGCGTCAGTCGCCTCGGGTTTTTGCGCGATGGCCGGAACTTCCGCGGTCTCTGGCGTCGCCGTATCCTGCTCTTCCGAGCGGAGCGCCGAGGGCGCGGCGATCGTCGCGACAGTGAAGTCGCGGTCGGCGATAACCGGCGTTACGCCTTCGGGAAGCTTGATCGCCGAAATGTGGATGGCGTCGCCAATGTCGAGGCCGTCGCAATCGGCTTCCAGATATTCCGGAATCGCCGTCGCCGGCGCGTAAACCTCGATGTCGTGGCGGACGATGTTCAAAACGCCGCCGCGCTTGATCCCGGGCGACGTTTCGAGATTGAGGAAGCGCACCGGGATTGCAACGTCGACGCGGGTGTTCTCGTTAACGCGCATCATATCGACATGGATCGGAATATCGCGAACCGGATCGACCTGGACCTGGCGGGCAAGAACCGGCTGCAGCTCGTCCTGGCCCGGAACGTCGATCTTGGCGAGGTGCGAGCGCATGCGGCCCGCCGTAAACGCCTTCATCACTTCCGTATATTTGAGACGAATGGGAACCGGACCCTGGTCGCCGCCATAAAGGACGCCCGGCACCCAGCCGGTGCGGCGCGCATCGCGAGCGCCGCCGGTCCCTGTCCGCTCGCGGACTTCGCAATAGAAAATGTCAGTTTCGGCCATGACGGGGACCCTTATGCAATGAGGCCGCGGGACCGGGGGAGGCTTTTCGCCCGGCGCGGCGCCTGCCGTTCGTGATTGAGCGGCGCTCTATAAAGGAAAGGCCAAACTGAGGCAAGCGCGCGCCGGGCGGTCTGTCTCACTTCGATTTATTCATCGTCGATAGGGCCGGGCGGCATATAAGTGGCCGGGTAGAAATGAAACAACCCGGCCGGACCTTCGTACATCAAATTGAAAAATGAAAGGAACGACCTTCCCAGCAAAATTTGCGAAAGGGGCGACATCGTTTTTGGGGAATACATTTGCAACGTCTTGCGAAAGTTTAGCTCGGGAACGTCAAGTTCTCCGGCGTACACCGTCGCCTCCACCGATCCGCCAACAACGCCCATCGTGGTTGTGTCCGTTGGGATGAGTTGAAGTTCGCGCGCGATAGTCCTCGAAATACACACGTCTGAGGCGCCCGTATCAATCAGCGCTTCCATTTCCAAAAATGGCGAAAAGCCCTGTGCTGGTCCGCCGGGTCGGCGGATAATGACCGGCAAGCGGGGACCGTGCAGGCGCAGGAGTTCGCCAGCATGTTCGCCGCCATTGCCAATAATTTCGGGCCCGTCACGCAGCCACGTAAATCAGCGGTGCAAACGCCTTCTCCGCATTTAGCTGTCTGATCAGGAATTTTCCCCCTTCAAACTTGCTCGATGCAAAAGAATATGCCTCCTCAAACGCACTAAAACGGCCCTTGTACTCGGAATCGGCGAAGACGACCCAAGGATTTTCTTTGATTTCCGACAGCCCGGCTTGAGCCGCCAAGAATGCTCTGACCTCGTTTTCCACATCGAACGTCTGCATGTCTGTCCCCGTTGCCACGCTGCGGAAGTCACGGCGAATTCGCTATTGCGATTTGATTCGGCCCAACAAGTGTAAACCAAACTAACCAATTGGGCGACCAAGCACAGGCGCCGCCTTTTTTACCCGCCTGGCGAATTTCAAACTGACAGTTGCTGCGAGGCGGCGACGCTGGCGTTCCTGTGTGGATTCAGGCGTCTTTGGAACATTCGGGCCAGGCGCTGCTGAGGAACGCTTCATAGAGCTGCTTCAGCGCGGGGGCGCCAGCGAGGGCGGCGAGGTTCGCTCTAACCGTCAAGACGTCCCGGCGCGCGACCGGCCCGGTCAGCGAGTCATAAGGGTTTTCGCGGAAGCGATCGACGACGCCGGAAAAATAGGCGCCCATCACCGTCTCAGGCGGAATGCCGAAACGGGCGGCAAAGACCTTGGCGGACTCATTCCAGAGATGCGCGGCGAAATTTCCCGAAAGGACGGCGAGCGCGTGATAGAACGCGCGATCCTCCGCCCGGAGCTCAAATTCAGGATTGGCGGCGCCGGGGAGGATGGCGGCGAAAGGCGGCGCGCCGGCTTCCCTCGCGATCGCAATTCCCGCCATGACCGCCGGCGGCAAGGGCGTCTTCGGGAAGGAATAAAGCGGATGATAGCCCCGCATGCCGTCAATCGACAGCGCGCCGGAAAAATGGATGGCGGGCCGCGCGCCGATCGCGGCTTTCCATTGCGCAAACCAGGCGGCGAGCCGGTCGTCCGGAATGGCCGCCGCGACGACGTCGGCGGCGTCGATCAGGGTGCGGACTGCTTTAGGGTCGCTTTCGGCGGCCGTGCGTCCGACGATATCAACGGTTGCTCTGAGATGGCGGGCATAGGCCGCGAGGCTTTGCGCGACGCGCCCGGTCCCAAAGATCAGCAAGCGCATCGGCTCGGCTCCATTTCCACCGCAAGCGGCGCCAAGATGTTCTTGCATAATGTTCTTGCACAGGGGCGCGGCGCCTCCTATCTGGTTTGGCCGTGACCAGATAATTTGGGCCGAATTCGAAAATGCCTAGCCTGAACTGGGCCTAGCCTAAACTGGGCCTAGCCTGACTTGGACTATGCCTTCCACCAGCAATCGGTCCCGGCCTGGACGTGCATTCTGAATTGCCTCCCGAACTAGACGGTCGCTAAGCTGGCGCGCGCAATTCCGCGTGCGCTTTTTCGACCGCCGGCCCGGATCGCCAGTTCGGGCCTCAGTTCAGGAGACAGATATGGCGTCGGGCACCGTAAAATGGTTCAACGCGACCAAAGGTTTTGGCTTCATCGAGCCGGACGATGGCGGCAAGGACGTGTTCGTGCATGTGACCGCCGTCCAGCAGGCCGGGCTGACGGGCCTTAACGAAGGTCAAAAGGTTTCTTTTGAATTGGCGACGGATCGGGGCAAGGCCTCGGCCTCAAACCTCAAACTCGCCCGTTAACGGTTGATCTCAAAGACTTGACCGCGGCGCCCCTCCGCCATTGGATGGGGCGCCGTTTTGTATCCGGCGCCAGAGGCGATACACTTTCGGAACGGCGGTAGTGGAGTAGTAATCCGATGGCGAAAATCCGACCGCCGAGGACCGTCAAAGGTCAAGCCGCGAGCGGCTATTTCGTCAGCGCTCTTGCCTTTGCCGGGATCACCGCGCTCTGGGCGTTTATCGTCCGCGACGACCCTTTTTATCAGTTTGTTGAAATCTCCGGCGTTCGCCTGCCGCTGACGACGCTGGTTTACCTCATCGCGATGCCGCTTCTCGGTCTGGCGATCGGGGGCTGGCGCTATGACCGGCTGCATTCCGGCGGCGCAATCGGTTTTGCCGGAAAACTGGTCGCTCGGGCGGCGCACTTCATCTATGCGCATTCGCTCCTCGTCCTGTTTACCGTCGCCATGATGACGGACCACTTTTTCGGGGTGAACATCGACGACAGCGTGGAATCGCTCGACGACGGCGCGTTCGAGCTTGCCGCGCGCTTTGCGCCATGGCTCGCCGCCTATCTCGCGGGCTTCAATCTCGGCCGCGCGCTGCGGGCGCGAGCCGAACATGTCGGCGGCGACGCCAATCGAGAAGTCGACGCTGCGGGATTTGCTGGCGCCGCCAGCGAACCGCCGACGGCTGAACCGCCAGCGCGCGGAAAGCGTTCGCGCAGCCGCGTCGAGCCGGTCATCACCGATGCGCCGGCGCCGGGGATTGCAAGCGATCACGGCGATCTGAAGCTTCATGCCGCGGAGCAACCGCCGTCGTCGTTCGCCGCGTCCGGATTTGCGGACGTAACTTCGGCGCCGGACGCCGAACCCGGATTCCTGCCGCCGCAGGATCTGGACGCGCTTCGCCCGACCTTGCGCGAACTGCGGTGACCGATCACAATGCGGCACGGAGCATGAACTGCAAGTGACCGCCGACATTCTTTTCGACCAGGTCAATGAATGGGGCGTCGTCACGCTGAACCGCCCGGATGCGCTGAACGCGCTGACCTGGGATATGTGCAAGGCGTTGCGGGCAAAGCTCATCGATTGGGAACGCAGCGCCGCGATCATGGCGGTCCTCATCAAGGGCGCGGGCGAGAAGGCGTTTTGCGCCGGCGGCGACATTCGCTGGCTTTACGACAACGCAAAAGAAGACCTCGATTACGCCTGCGAATTCTTTCGCGAGGAATACCGGCTGAACGCCGCCATCCATCATTTCACCAAGCCTTACGTCGCGCTGATTGACGGCGTCGTCATGGGCGGCGGCGTCGGCGTGTCCGTGCATGGCGATTTTCGGGTCGCCGGAGACCGGACGCTGTTTGCGATGCCGGAAACCGGGATCGGCATGTTTCCCGATGTCGGCGGCGGGCATTTCATGACGCGCCTGCACGACGGGCTCGGTCTCTATTATGCGCTGACCGGCGCGCGCGCGAAGGCGGCCGACTGCATGGCGGCGGGCGTCGCGACGCATTACGTGCCGACCGCGCAGATCGCGCCGTTGATCAGCGAATTGACCAGTCTTTCGTTCGGCGGCCATCCGCACGCCGATGTCGAGGCCGTGCTCGACGGCTACGCCGACGATCCGGGGGAGGCGCATGTCAACGATATCCGCCCGGCGCTGAAGCGGCTTTTTTCAGGTCACGAGACATTGGGCGGCCTGATGGCGTCGCTGAAGGCTGACGGTCACGATGTCGCGGGCGACATGCTGCGCATTCTCGCCCGCATGTCGCCGACATCGTTGAAATTGACGTTTGAACAGATGAAGCGCGGCGCCCTGCTCGATTTTGACGACACCATGAAAATGGAATTCCGCATTGTCCGCCGCGTGATGGAAGGCCATGACTTTTTCGAGGGCGTCCGCGCGCTTATCGTCGACAAGGACAAGTCTCCGCGCTGGGCGCCCGCGGCTGTCGAAGGCGTCAGCGATGCAACGATTGCGGAGTATTTCGAGCCGCTCGGCGAGAGGGAATTGGCGTTGCCTTGAAAGAAATTGATCAGTGCGTCCGGTCCTCGACAATCCGGTAAAGTTCTTTCTCGAACAAGGTCGTCGCGTCGTTCCAGTTGTAGGATGTCGCCGTCGCATAAGCCGCGTCCGACATCGAGCGCCAATCGTCTTTCGAAAGCCCGGCTATGCGGATGAGTTTGCGGGCGAGGTCGTCGGCATCGCCGACCTTCGCCAGATATCCGTTGACACGATCCTTGATAATGTCGAGCGGCCCGCCAACCTCAGTCGAAACGACGGGGCAGCGACAGGCCATGGCTTCCAGCGGCGGCAGATGAAACCCTTCGGCATGGCTCGCGCACAGCCAGGCGTCGCATTGTTGATAGATCGACTTGATCGAGGCCTGTTCGGGAGACAGCGTGAACATCGCGCCGTCGGGCAAGGGGAGATCGGCGGTCGGCGATTTTGCGCCAAACACGACGAGCCGCGCATCGGGGACCGCCGCCGCGACCTTGCGCCAGACCGAAAGGGCGTCGGCGACGCCTTTCAAGGGTGCCGGCGAGTACAGGAGGCCGATCGTGAAGGCGTCGTTTTTTTCGCGCGGCGGCGCATTGAAGAGATCGGTATCGACGCTGTTCGGAATGATCGGGATGTTCGGATCGCCGAACCGTCCGGCCAGCACTTCGCCCAGCGATTTCGAAATCGTGATCTTCTTCAGCGGAAGCCGATAGGTGAGGTTCAGCGGATCGTCGTCGGATGGCGGAAAAACGCCGTGCTGCACGAAATAGACCTTTGCGCCTTTTCGATCGGAGAGCCCGGCGACCCAATCGGCCGTCCTCCAGAAATTGGCGATGACGACGTCGGCGTCTGGAAAGTGGCGGTCGTCGAGAGCAGATGCGTCGGCGATTTCACGAAACGGCACGCCCGCCTTGATGACGAACGGCGATAGGCGGGACTCATGCGTCCGCGCCGTCGGGAAGAGGAGATTGCTCAATCGCTCGCGAAACCGCGGCTTGTCCGGTCCGATGAAAATCAGCGTCACATCGTGTCCGCGCTTCGCAAGGCGTTCCGCATAGGTGCACGCGACGCGCGTGCCGCCCGACAAACCGGGCCTGTACAAGGCAAAAGTGATCTTCAGCATATTTTGCATTGGCATCCATTTCTTGCGCTGAGCTGCTTGACCTTTTTGCTGTCTGGAGCATATCGTTTATTCGGGCGGATTGGACAACGAGGTACGTTGATGTCGCCTTCTCTCAAGATCATCCGTTTCGTCGCCGCGAAAGCGGTTTCTGTTGCATTTCTCGCTGGAGCCGTCGTCCCGACGGGGGCGTCAGCCCAGAGTTTCTACGGATGCACGTGGTCGGGCGTCCAGCCGACTCACGAACTTATCTCGACGAACAACATGTCGGAAGTTACGAGCTTCCTTGACAGCACTTTGGCGCCTGTGATCACGCCTGGCGCGGGAAAAGCCGTGGCCCAGACGACGGGGGCATGGTCCGCGCCCGGCACTTGGTCCGGCAATGTCCTGCCAGCGAACGGAGATGCTGTTTACGTTCCCGCGAACATCAAGGTCCAACTGGACACCCAGATCGCGAACTCGATCACGTTCAAGAGCGTGCGGGTCGATGGCTGTCTCGAATTCAAGCGTTCCGTGAACACGCGCTTGAGAACAAAGATCCTTTACGTCGCCCCCCGAAACGATGCCGCGGCGCCCGCCACGCCCGGCGGCGAGCTTTGGATCGGCAGCGATCTGCACCACATCTACACGACCGTTACGGCGCATATCGTGTTTCCAAACACGGCGCTCGACGCCGCCGACACGAAAGAGCTCGGCAATGGCCTCATCGCCGCCAGCGTGCTGCGAATGAACGGGCCGGTAAAGACAGGCGCGTTGCGCCTTTCGGCGGGAGCGGCGCAGACCGCGACGCCTTTGACGATCAATTTTCCCAGCGGAGCGATGCCGGTCGGCTGGTCGGCGGGCGACAAGGTTGTGATCACCGGAATGCGGTACGCACCACCGCCCCTCGTCACATATCTGGATTGCAACGGCGACACCGTAAAATTGAATTACAAAACCGGTTCCCAGGACGAACTCTTGACGGTTCAAACCGTCGGAACGCAGTCAGTGACATTCTCCAGTGGACTGGCGGTTGATCATCTGCCGATCGCCGGCCATCCGGAATTGACGCCATACCTGATTAATCTCACCCGCCGGGTGAAGGTTTACACCGAGACCGTGACCGGAACACCAAACTCTCTTCCGTCCGATGTTGTCGCCAAACAGAATGTTTTGCTGATGCGCGGGCATACGATGTTTCTTTCTCCCGAGACGCAGATCGATGGCGTCGAATTCGCGCAGCTTGGCCGGACTGACAAGTCAAGGCGAGCCATAAACGCTGACGGAACGAATGTTCCGTCGTGCTCGAATTCAACCGGCCCGATGGCGCAGGCCGAAGCCAAGAACTTCAAAGGCCGCTATCCGGTGCATCTGCACCACACCTTGGCGGCGCCGGCAAGCACCGCCGTCCCCGACATCCGAAATTCAGCGGTCTCGTTTTCACCCGGCTGGGCGTTCGCGCAGCACGATACCGAGGCAAATCTCTTCAACAACGTTTCGTTCGACACGTTCGGCGGGGCGTTCGTGACGGAAAGCGGCAGCGAAAAGGGCCAATGGGTCGGCAATATTGCGGTCAGGTCCAGCGGGCTCGTTGAATACTACTTGCCAAAAAACTCTGTAAACCTCGGGATCCTACCGGTTAACGCTTCTTTCGACTTGGCGCGCACCGGCCACGGATTTTGGCTGCAGGGCCGTCTCATGCACCTGAAGGACAACGTCGCCGCCAACGTCACGCGCAGCGGGTTCAGCTTCATGCATCGTGGAACCGATCTTTCGACGGATCAAATATTGGCCGGCGGGGATGTCTTGCAGCCGGTATCTTTGCGCTATTGGGGCGTAGCGAACCCGACGCCCATGCGAAAATATAATGAGGCGAACATTCAAAATTTTGTTGGCAATGAGACTTTTGGCTCATTCATCGGTATGGAAGTCGTCAAGAACGACCCCACCCAGCCTAGCGATTTGCGATCGGTGATTGAGAATTTTCGCGGTTGGGAGCTGAACGAAGCGGGAATCTATTTCTCCTACACTGCGCACTATACAATTCGGCCGGATGCGGTCGATCCGCTGGGCAAGCCTTCGCTGCTGTCGAGGAGTGCGGCAGGCGACGCGTTTCCCAACTGGGGCGTTAAATTCGGACAAAACGGCTACGACCTTGTCGTCGCCGACACCGAGATTGAGAACTTTCAGGTTGGCGTTTTCGCCGAGCACGCAAGTGCACCCGTCAGCGCCACGGACAAACCGGACGGCTTTTTTGTTCGCGTGAAGAATACGCTGACAGGCGTCACCAACCCGTATTCGAATCCGACGTCATACACGAACGGCGATCAGGAACTTTTGTCGATTCCTTCGGCGGCGACGCCGAGCTTTGCGCCGCAATGGCCCGCGACGCAGAATCCTGTTTGCAACAATTTCATTCCGTGCTGGGATTACACGAACGGACAACGCAAGGTCGGTATCAAAGGGACAAAATCAGACAGCATCAGCGCTGTCAGTACGCCAAACACGATTCTGTTCTCCACGGCCGTCGACAAGGATCTCGTGCACCGCAACGAAACGGTCGTCGACCTTTACAGCTTGAAAGGAATATTGAAGACGGAAGGCTATTATCAGACCGGTTCCGGCGCGTCCGAGCAGCTGTTTGTCGTATGGCCGGAACATGTTGTCGACAGGCTGACCGGTCAGGTCGAACTCACGTCTCATGTCATCGGCGTCGACGAACGTTGCAACGACAATCCCAACACGATTTGCGGAGATTTTGCGAATTACCCGAACAATGGGGCGATCGATCTGAACATGCCTTCGCCCTCGGCGGGCGCCGATGCTCAAACGGTCTCGACGACGGCGACGGCGCCCGTGGCGATCAGCGTCCTAACCAACGATGCTTCAGGCATTTCCGGCGACTCCTTCCTGCGGCCGACCGGTTTGACAGCGCCGCGCTGCGGGTCGGCCAAATGGACCGCGTCGAACATGATCGATTACCTGCCGCATCCGGGTACGCCGTGCGGCGTAAGCACCGACAGTTTCCAGTACTGGATTCGCAATCGTCAGGGCAAACCCGCGAAGGGGACGGTGACGATCACGCTGCAGTAGAGTTCAGACGCCCGCGCGCTCGACTCCATCGTGGGTTCCGGGTAATTCCCGGCGCGACAACGGGGAGCGCTCAATGACCACCATCGCATTCATCGGCCTTGGCAATATGGGCGGGCCGATGGCCGCCAATCTCGCGAAAGCCTCGCACGCGGTGATGGCGTTCGACCTTGCGGCGGCGTCGCTCGCCAAGGCCGTCGAAGCGGGCTGCGCGAAATCCGCGAGCGTCGCTGACGCTGTGAGGAACGCCGACGTCGTTGTCACCATGCTGCCCGCCGGCAAGCATGTGAAGGCGGTCTACACGGATGCCGACGGCGTCATCGCCCATGCGAAGAACGGCGCCTTGTTCATCGATTCATCGACGATCGATGTCGAAACCGCGCGCGGCGTTGCGAAAGCCGCGGCGGAGAAAGGCTTCGCCATGCTCGATGCGCCGGTCTCCGGCGGCGTCGGCGGCGCGACAGCGGGAACCTTGACCTTCATGGTCGGCGGCGAAAAAGAAGCCTTTGAACGCGCCAGGCCGATCCTTGAAAAGATGGGCAAGAACATTTTCCACGCCGGCCCCGCCGGCAACGGGCAGGCGGCGAAGATCGCCAACAACATGCTGCTCGGCGTCACCATGATCGCGACCTGCGAGGCGTTCAATCTCGCCGAGAAACTCGGTCTCGACGCGGAAACCTTTTTCAGGATTTCTTCGACCGCGTCGGGCCAGTCATGGTCGATGACGAGCTATTGCCCGGCGCCGGGCCCCGTTCCGAATGCGCCGTCGAACCGCGATTATCAGCCGGGCTTTGCCGCGTCGATGATGCTGAAGGACATGCGGCTTGCGCAAGAGGCCGCGCATTCGGCGAAGGCGGCGACGCCGCTCGGCGCGCAGGCTGAAGCGCTTTACGCGCTGATGGAAGCCGCCGGCAAAGACGATCTCGATTTTTCGGGGGTGATGAAGCTGATCCGCGGCGATCTTTAACCGGCCGCGTCGCTGAACGACAATCCGACTTCGCGGTCGTTCTGCCAGACGACGATTGCTTTCCGGCGCGTTCCCAGCTGCGAAATGACGAGGGTCACGTCCGGCGGCAGGGCGGCTTCGCCTTCGAGCACGGCCTTTGCCCCCGATGAGGTCATATCCCTGATGACGCACGCGACTTCATGCTGGCCGCCATAGATGATGCGCCCGAGGCGCCAGGTTGGCGTCCGCGCCTCGGCGCGCGGTTTTTTTTTGGACGCGGGCTTCTCGGCCCCGGCGGATCCAGCCGCGCTCGGGTCCGCCTGCGGCGTTGCCGCCAATGCGGCAAGCCGGCGTTTCAGGCGGTCGCCCTCGCCATCTCGCTTCACTCGCCCACTTTCTCCGCGCAAGTGTTAACAAGTCGAAATCAGGATCGCCAAAATTTATTCGCGCGCCGTAGCGCTGCCGAAACTTACGCGTTGTTCGACCGAGAATGAAAGCCCGGCGGCGTTGTCGCGGCGCCAGACGACGCGCGCGCGGCGCCAGGCGCCGGTCGCGACGATCCTCAGCGTGACAAAATCCGGCAGGTTGGCGGCGCCGTCGAGTTGCACGCGCGCGCCGGTTGCGCTGGTGTCGACGATGATACAATTGATCTCGGCGCCGCCCGTCACCGCGAGCCGGCCATTACGGTAAACGCAGGCGCGTGTCGCGACACGCTCGTTGGCGGCCGTTCCGCGATCGACGATGACCGGTCTCGACGCGCTGATCGACGCCAGTCTTTGCGCTACTTTTTCAGCGTCGGCGGTCACTGCGTCCTCACTCATAACGAGAGCGTGCATTCCTATAACAACCTATACGGGTATATCGTTAATATCTTCTTTTACGGCGAACCTTCCCTTGTGCGCCGCGTCGCGCGCGGTAGGACCAAGGACCCATGACGGAATTCAGCGAGACCGCCGCCAAACCGAAGAGTTTCGTCGCCAGCCTCGGGCGCATGTCGAAAGCCCTGTGGCGGCCGGAACTCAAGCGCTGGCGCCCGCGCATGGCGCTGGCGACCCTCATCACCTTGACGGCGAAGGTGTTCGCGGTCGCGGCGCCCGTCTTCATGGGCGACGGCATCAACCGGGTGACCGAGGGCGAGGGGGCGTCGTCGGCCGCGCCTTCTTTCGTCATGTTCTTTCTGCTGTTCGCGGCCGCGCGCTTTCTGTCGAACGGCCTGCCGCAGGCGCGCGACGCGTTCTTCACCCGCGTCACGCAGGACGCCAACCGGGTAATGGCGGTCGAGGCGTTTGCGCATGCGCAGGCGCAGGCGCTGCAATTCCACCTGACGCGGCGCGCCGGCGCCATCAACCGCATCATCGAGCGCGGCGCCGGGGCGATGGAATTCCTGTTGCGCTTTCTCGCTTTCAACATCGGACCGACGGCGGTCGAGCTGGTGCTCGCCGCCGCGGTGATGGCGGCGCTCTATTCATGGACGCTTGCGGCGGCGGCGATTGCAACCGTCATCGCCTATACGGTCTTCACCGTCATCGTCACCGAATGGCGCAATGCGCAGCGGCGCGCGATGAACGAAGCCGACACCGAGCTGCGCGCAATCGCCATGGACACCCTGACGAATTTCGAGACCGTCAAGGCGTTTGCCGCCGAGGAGCGCGAGGCGGCGCGCTACGATCAGGCGATCGACGCCTATAATGACCGCTACGTGACGCAGGCGCAGTCGCTCGCCGTCCTCAACGCCGGCCAGGAACTGGTGATGACGGCGGGGCTTCTCGCCGCCGCGCTGATCGCGGCTTTCGCCGTCAGGGACGGCGCGCTCAAACCCGGCGACATCACGGCAGTCATCCTGATGCTGACGAATATCTACCGGCCGCTTAACATTCTCGGATTCGCCTGGCGCGAGATCAAGCAGGGCGCCGTCGATATCGAGAAGCTGTTCGATCTCCTCGACCTCAAACCGGAGGTCGAGGACCGGCCGGGCGCCATCGACCTTCGACCGGCGCAAGGGTCGATCCGTTTCGACGCCGTTTCCTTCACGCATGAGGGGCGCGGCGCCGGCCTCGACGGCGTCAGCTTCGACATCCCCGGCGGCGCCTTTGTCGGCATTGTCGGACCCTCCGGCGCCGGGAAATCGACGATCCTGAAACTCCTGTTCCGGTTCTACGATCCGTCATCCGGCCGCATTGTCATCGACGGCGCCGACATCCGCGAGGTGACGCAGCGCTCGTTGCGCGCGGCGCTCGGGCTGGTGCCGCAGGAAGTCGTTCTCTTCAACGATACCTTGCGATTCAATCTTTCGTATGCGCGCCCCGATGCGAGCGAGGAGGAGATATTGGCGGCGGCGCGGCGCGCCCAGCTCGGCGCTTTCATCGCCGGTCTGCCCAAGGGCCTTGAAACAAAAGTCGGTGAACGCGGGCTCAAGCTTTCCGGCGGCGAGAAGCAGCGCGTCGGCGTCGCGCGCGCGATCCTTCTCGATCCGGCGATTCTCGTGCTTGACGAGGCGACGTCGTCGCTCGATTCAGAGACGGAACAGGACGTGCAGACGGCGCTCGCCGAAGCGTCCCGCGGCCGGACGACGATCGCCGTCGCGCACCGCCTGTCGACAATTTCCCGCGCCGATATCATTTTCGTTCTCGACGAAGGCCGCATCGTCGAACAGGGCCGCCACGAGGCGCTGTTATTGAAAGACGGCCTCTATGCCGCGCTCTGGCGCCGGCAGACGGAAGGCGGCGAAACGATGACGGCAATTGCGCTGCGAGAACCGGCGGCGTGAACAGAAATCCGAAGCATTTCACCCGCGGCGCATCCTTCGAGACGCCGCTTGAAGAACGCGGCTCCTCAGGATGGAGTTCTTTGCACGGATGGTCCTCGTCGCCCATCCTTCGAGACGCGGCCCAAAGAGGGCCGCTCCTCAGGATGAGGGAGATCGTTGTTTCAACAAAAAATCCTCATCCTGAGGAGCGCGCTTCCTGGCGCGCGTCTCGAAGGATGGCGGCGGCGCGCGATGCGCGGTGTGCGCCCGCTGCTCTAATCGCTATCCCGCGCGCCGCTCTTCCGTTTGCGCCGGCTTCACCCACCGTTCCAGCATCCGCCGCAGGGAGTCCGACTTGACCGGCTTTGGCAGATAATCGTCCATGCCGGCGTCGATGCAGCGCTGGCGGTCTTCGGTCATTGCGTGCGCGGTGACGCCGATGATCGGCGTTGTGCGGCCGCTTTTTTCCTGCTGCGCGCGGATGCGGGCGGTCGCTTCGACGCCGTCCATTTCCGGCATCGAAATATCCATCAGCACGACGGCGTATTCGCCTCGTGCGTAAAGATCGACCGCCTCGCGGCCATTGCCGGCGATCGTCGCCTTGCAGCCAAGTTTTTCAAGCATCGAGGTGACGACCATCTGATTGACGACGTTGTCCTCGGCGACAAGGACCGCGAGCGGCGAGGCGCCGGCGCCGAAGGGGTTATCCGGTCCGGACGCCTGCGTCAGCGCTTTCGAGGTTGCGATCGCCTGGTCGGCGGCGCGCCCCGTGAGGCACGAGGCGATCGCATCGAGCAGCATCGAGGCGCGCGCGGGCTTTACAAGATAAGCGTCGAAGAGCGCGTCCGCGGCTTGCTCGGGTTTCCCTTTCGTCCCGGCCGAAGTGAGAAGGATCAAGGGCGTCGAGATGGTCGCCGGGTTGCGCCGAAGCCTGCCAGCGAGTTCAAGACCGTCCATGCCCGGCATCTGCTGATCGAGAATAGCGAGATCGAACGCCGCGCCGCCCTGCGCCGCCGCGAACGTAGCGTCAAAGGCGGAAGCGCCGTCGGCAAAAGCCGCTGCGCTTATGCCCCAGGCGGAAAGCTGTTCGACGAGGATTTCGCGATTGACGGCGATGTCATCGACGACGAGCGCGCGAACGCCGGTGAGGTCGGCCGCCGAGGGCGTCGCCGACAGCGCGGCAGCATCGATGACGAGCGAGGCGCGCACCTTGAACCGCGAGCCTTTGCCGACAACGCTCGTTGCGGATATGTCTCCGCCCATCGCTTCGATCAGTTTGCGCGTGATGGCGAGACCCAGACCGGTCCCGTCATGGCGGCGCGCCGCCGAGTTGTCCGCCTGCTCGAACGCATGAAAGACGGTCTCGATCTTGTCCGCGGGAATGCCGCAGCCGGTGTCCTCAATGACAATCTCGACATCGGCGGTCTCGCCGCGACGCCGGCCCGCCACGGAAACCAGAACATGTCCCTCCTCGGTGAACTTGATGGCGTTGCCGATCAGATTGGTGACAATCTGGCGGATGCGGCCGGCGTCCCCGACGAAGATCGTTCCGAGTGTCGGCTGATACCGCAGCATCAGTTCGAGGCCTTTTTCCCGCACATTGAGGGTGAGGAGAGTGATCACGTCTTCGATCGCGGCGCGCAGGTCAAACGGCTCGGCGGCCATTGTCATTCTTCCGGCCTCGAGCTTTGAGAAATCCAGAATATCGTTGATGATGGTCAGCAGGTTTTCGCCGCTGCGGACGATCACGTTGACCATGTCGCGCTGGCGCGGCGTCAGCGCCGTGTCGTCGAGGAGCGAGGCCATGCCGATGACGCCGTTCATCGGTGTCCGGATCTCGTGGCTCATATTGGCGAGGAACACCGATTTTGCGCGGCTGGCGCTTTCCGCTGTTTCTTTCGCGCCGGTCAACGCGCCGTTGAGCCGTTCGAGCTCGCGCTCGCGTTCTTTCAGTTCCGTGATGTCGCTGTAAATGACGACATAGCCGCCGCCCGGCCGACGGCGCATTTTCTCGGAGATGATCCTGCCGTCCTTCTGGCGCCTCAGCGCCGCGAACACGCCCGTCTCGTCGAGCGAGCGCCGCATCTGCTCAAAGAACGCCGTGCGCGTTTCAAAGGGATAGAGGCCATGCCGGAGACCAATATCGAGGACGTCGGAGATGTTGCGTCCGGGCGCCCAGACAGCGGGCGGCAGGCCGGACATTGCGGCCGCCTTGGCGTTGACGGTTTCGATGACGAAGTCGTCGCCGAAGACGACAAGGCCGTCCGCCATCGATTCGATGACCTCGTCGAGAAGCTTTGTCCGTTCCCGGAGTTCGCGCGTTCGCGCCGCGACGACGACTTCGAGATCCGCGTTGGCCTCCTCGAGAAGGGCGCGGTTTTCTTCGAGCTTCCGGCGCGAGGCGACGTGCTCGGTGATGTCGGAAGTCCAGCCGCGCATGCCGAGATAGGCGCCGTCATCCGCATAATGATGACGCATTGTTGTCGAAATCGTGCGGACGGCGCCGTTCGAGTCAAGAACTTCATAGGCGAATTCGCGGACATGGCGCCGGTCCAGCATCGCGCCGCGCAAATACGCGCGCTGGGCGGGCGGGCCGGCGTAAAATTTCTCGTTGAAGACGTCGCTCATGTGCCGCCCGACGACCTCCTCGGGCGCCTTGCCGAGAAGCCCGGTGATGCGCGGCGACATATAGGAAAGGCGGTGACCGGCGTCGGTTTCCCACGCCCAGTCCGACGCCATCTCCATGAAGGCGCGCAAGGATTCCCGCGCGCGCTCGGCGGCCGCGAGATTTTCCTGCTTTTCCCGGCAGACTTCGCGGATCAGGAGATCGTGACGGGCAAGCAGCAGCGCGCCGAGGAAACCGGCAAGCAGCAGCAACGTCGCCAGCGCGCCGAGGGTCGGATCGCCGTCCATGGCGAGCCTTGCGGCGAACGGGACGACGCAAACGAAAATGACCCGCCGCGAAATCCGCTTGTCCGCCGCGAGCGAAACGCCGCCGCCGAAAGCGCACAGCGCGACCCAGCCGGTCAGCACGACGCGCTGCGCCGGTGTTGCAAGTTCAAAGAGCGCGACCGCGACGAGCGCGCAGGCGACCGCCTGTCCGACAGCGAGAATTCCGGTGCGGTCGAGCTGTCGGCGCTTGGCGTCGATCGTCAGTGCGGAAAGGTCGAGCGCGCGCCATGCCATCGCCTGATACGCGGCGAAAGCCGCATAAATAAAATAGGCGGCGGCGAAATACTGCAGCATGGAAGGGTGGACGGTCAGGATGACAAAGGCGGTCGCGATGACGATGGCGAGATTGACCGGCGGAATCTGCTTCTTGAATTCATGGACGCGCCGTTCAATCACCGGATCGGGCGTTCGCGGGCGCTTCTGGTGCGGGTCGATTGGCGGCATTTCGTGTCCTTGCGCTGAGCGGACTTGCCGCAATCTACCGGCTGAGCGTTAAATGCCGGTTTACCATCGACGCCGACGATGGCGGGCGAGCATTGGGGTTGGTCCATGTCAGTTTCCGCGCCATCGGGCCGTCCTGTATTTGCCGGCTTCAGCGTGTATTACGATCAGCAAATCGCGCCCTATCTCGCGGAAAAAGAAGGCCTGCGCGCGAAAGCCGTTACCAATGTCTTAATTCTCGCCGCGACGACCGGCGGATTTGCGCTTGCGGTTTATGCGTTCGCACCCTTTGGCGCCGCCAATCTCCAGGCGGCGCTCTTCGTCGTCATCGGCGGGTCGGCGGCTTGCGCCTTTGTCCTCAATCGCGCGCGCGCCGACATCACGCACGGTCTCCTTGAGCGGATCGCCGGAAAACTCGGCTTTACTTACACTGGAGCGCCGGGACGCCCGGCCTGTTACGACCGGTTTCGCAAATTGAAACTCCTCCCGTCGCACAATCGCGAGGCGTGGGAGGACGAGATAACGGGTGAATATGCGGGCGCCGGATTTGTCTTCTGCGAAGCGCACCTCAAATACAGATCCTCCGGCAAGAACAGCAGCACACGGACGGTCTTTCACGGCCAGCTGTTTCTGATCGACTATCCCAAACGGGTTCTCGGGACGACCGTCGTCCTCCGCGAGATGGGTCCGCTGAATGCGCTGATGAAACCCGGCAAGGGGTATTCGCGCGTCGGCCTCGTCTCGCCGGCGTTCGAGAAGGCGTTCGAGGCGTGGTCGACGGACCAGGTCGAGGCGCGCGATCTTCTCGATCCGATCGTCCTAGAACGCTTTCAGGAGCTTGAACGGCTGTTCGGCGGCAAGAGACTGCGCGCGGCTTTCGACGGCGGCAAGATCATGATCGCGATCGAAACCGGCGACCGGCTGAGCATCGGCGCCATGTTCGCGCCGCTCGCGGGCGCGGAAAGGACCGAGACGATCCTCAAGGAATTCGACGTCATTTTCGATCTTATCGACGTGCTGCTAAAGCGCATCGACGGCCGGATCGAAGGCGCATTTTCCCTGAAGGACGTAAAGACCGTTTAGAGCGGGGCGCAATTAATCCGCATTGGACACGAACCTCGTTCCGTCATGCCTCGTTCCGTCATGCTGACGAAAGTCAGCATCCAGAGCCGCGAGGGCCTTGCTCGCCATTCTGGACCCTGACTTGCGTCAGGGTGATGTCGTCCTCGATTCTGAGATATTGCTCTTTGCGCTGGCATTCAGGGTTTCAACAACTTGTTCCAGGCGGCGTTGTCGCCGCCGGACTGATCCCAGGGCGTGCATTCGATCCAAGGAGTCTTTGGCGTGCGGCGGGCGGCGCAGAAAACATAGTTTGCCATGATGGCGGAGGAATCGATTTTTCTGGTTTCATCCGCAATCGCCGTAATCACCTGTCCATACTCGGCGCTTTCGTGCCACTTCCTGTACAGGGCGATCGCCGCGGGATTGAGCGCGAGGCCAGAATCAAGCATCTCGCCGGAATCGCCCTCGAAATTGCCTATCCACCTCGCGCCGGCCGCCTCGGCCGCCGCCTTGTTGGCGCGGGCGTTCGCGCCATAGAAGGCAACGTTGGCGCGCTTCGGTGTCGGCGACAGCAGATAGTTGGTTATCCTTTGATAGAGGGCGGCGGGATCGGCGGCGAGGTCGGCAAGCCAGCGTTGCCGCCACGCCGCGTTGTCGAGCTTTACTCCAAACAGCTGGTTATCCACATGCCATCTAAAGCCGTCGGAAACGTAATTCGTGGTCGCGACGCCGTAGCGGTTCATCGGCTCGGAGCCGCCGAAGGCCGGAATCGCCGCCAGCGCTTCAACCGTTCGCTTCGGGTTGACCGTGTGCGCGCCGAGCGCCATCGTCCAGACCTGTCTCGCGCGCCCGCCTTCAGCGAGGGCCTGCGCGAAAACGTCCGCATACTGCGCCGACCGGTAGCCGTAACCGGTGCGCATCGTGCCGGCGAGGCCGGGATGGCGCGCCGCCACCGCGAGGCCGATCCCGGAATAAAAGTTCGTGGGTACATGGTAGTTGGTATTCCAGACTTCGTTCCCGAGCTCGATCACTAGGCGGCGGGTGACGGGATAACCCGCGGCGTTCAACTCCGAAACGATGGCTCGCGCCCAGTAAAGCGGCTCGGGGCTTGCCATGACCTGGTCGAATGCAGCTTCCGCCGCGGCGATGCGCGTCCCGATCGGAAGCGTCGTGTCGCGCAAGGCGGTCGCGACCGATTGCGGAGAGCCAAGCAGAGGAGGCGCATTCAGCCACAGCTCGGCGCCCGCCTCGACCGCGGCGCGAACGATGATGGCGTCCGGGACTCGCCCGGCTTCATAAAAAGGCCGGTTCGCCCGCGGCCGATCGGACGCCGCGAGGTCGTTGCCGGATTTGACGCCGGTCCAGTCCATTGGCCGGATCGCGTCGAATCGGGACATGTCGGCGAGCCAGCGCGGGTCGAACACTTTGCCGGCGTCGAGCAACGGCTCGTGCGCGGCGCGGTAATAGCGGATGTTCCAGACGCCGGCCGGCCCGATACGGTTGATCCTGACGATCGGCGCGTCGATTCCGTGGACGGCCGGATCGTAATTTTCTTCAATTCGCGTTGCCGACACCCGCGTCGTCGTCCCCGCGCCCCAGGTGATGGAAAGATCGCCATCGCCCTGCCAGTCAAGAATCCATTTGCCCTTGTAAAAATCACCCGCGCCCGGGACGTAGCCTCCTCGCACCGGGCCGATCTTGATCCCGCCTCTGGACGGGGTTTTAACGAAACGCGCGGCGACCGGGTCAAGAAGGCCGCTCTTCACCCACAGATCATGATCTTTGCCGGTGAGGAGGAGGTGGTTGATGAACGCGTCTTCACGCGCCCAATACGCTGAGTGGGAGGGATTGACGAGCGTCAGCGGCGACCGCGACGTGGTGTCATTATTCTTGATGATCGCAGTCACCTTGCCGATCGCGACCGTCGCATTCTTCGGCGCCGACAGGATGATGTCGAAGGATTCATCAGGCTCGACGGCGGTGTCGTCCGCCGTGTAGAGCCAGAATCCGTTCTGAGTTTTGCCGATCTTGAAACCGATGGTTCCGGCCGGCAAGGCGCTGCGCCCGAAGTCGGCGCCATCGACCGCGCCCGACACCGCCCACCTGACCGACGAGAATTGCGAAACGTCCCCGCTGCGTTTGACGGTCACGAAAAACCGTCCGCCTTCAGCCGCCGACGAGGAAGGCGATATGGCGACGGACACCGAAGGGGGCGTTTGCGCGCTTGCGGGTGATGGCGGCAAACAACAAACGCCCAATCCGAAAACAATCCCGGAAAAAATTTTCATGACGACCCCATTCTAAGCAAACGAACTCTCGCCCTGCGATTGAGGGCGAGCGGCGGACGCGTGGTTCTGGTGTTGGCGAATTCTCGTGTAAAGGAACAATTCGGTAAATTACGGCGCTGACATATTGAACGCCGCATCGCTTTCACTTTGGCGTTATCGCCAACCCCGATGCCGAGCGCCGTGATCCTCGGCAAAGCGCTGCAATAATCGCCAACCTGCTTCACCGCACCACCGTCAGTCTTTCCGCCGCCCGCGTCACGCCGGTGTAGAGCCAGCGCGCGCTGTGTTCGCGGAAGGCGAAACTTTCGTCGAAAAGAACGACATCGTCCCATTGGCTTCCCTGCGCCTTGTGCACCGTCAGCGCGTAACCGAAATCGAACTCGTCGGAATTCTTGCGAACCGCCCATGCGACATTTTCGGCCCCTTCCGTGAACATCGCCTTCGGCACTGAAATCGAAACCTGCTTGCCGCCATCTTCAGGGGCGACTGTCATTCGCGCCTTTTCCCCGCGCGGCGCCTTTCGCAAGGTGACTGTCCAGATGCTCCCGTTCAAAAGCCCCTTCGCCTTGTTGTTCCTGAGGCAAACCAGTTTTTCCATGGCCTCCGGATAGGGGTCGCCATGGCCTTTCAGCGCGCGGACACGATCGTTGAAACGCTTGCGGGTGCGGTTGGTTCCAACCAGCACCTGATCGGCGCCGAGGATGTCTTGCGAGGTCACTTCGTCGCGGCGGATGATGCGGCAGGAATGGTCGCCGCCGAAATCGTCCGATCCCGTTTGCGGCCGCCCTTCGCGGATTTGCATCGAAAGGCGGATGATCGGATTGCCCTGCGCCTGACGGTGAATTTCGGTCAGCATGAAATCGGGATCGACTTCGGTGAAATAGCCGCCGCCCTTGACCGGCGGCAATTGCGCCGGATCGCCAAGGACGAGCACCGGCTTGCCGAACGACAACAGATCGCGCCCCAGTTCCTCATCGACCATCGAGCATTCGTCGATGATGATGAGATCGGCGGTCGAGGCCGGCGCGTCGCGCCGCAAGGTGAAGAGAAGCTCGCCTTCTTCCGTGTCGTCGTCGCGCGCCGGGCGATAGATCAGCGCATGGATTGTCGTCGCGCCGTCGCACCCTTTCTGCCGCATCACATGCGCGGCCTTGCCGGTGAAGGCGGCGAACGCAACTTCGCCCGCGCTCTCGGCGAAATGGCGCGCCAAGGTGGTCTTCCCGGCGCCGGCGTAGCCGAAGAGGCGGAAGACCTGGCTGTCGGGCGACTTCAGCCATTGGCTGACGGCTTTAAGCGCACGGTCCTGTTCGGGGGTCCAGAGCATTCGAGGTAGCTAATCGCGCCCGCGCGCGCGGGCAAGCGCCCCCGCGCCGTTGGGAGTCAGGTGTGTAATATGGGTTTACAGCATCCATCGCAGCAAATAGAGTCATTGCGTGAGCGAACGCGTGACAATTGATAAAGGCGGCCGCATCGTCATTCCCAAGGCGTTTCGCGATGCGCTCGGGCTGCGGAACGGCGATCTGCTCGTTGTGGAAAAACAGGACAGCGATATCGTCATTCGCGCCGAGGAAGAAGAGGGCGGTCTGGTCCGCCGGGGCAAACTGCTCTTCAAACCAAAGGATCGCAAAGCCGGCAGTCTTGATCCGGAAGCGGTCACCCGGCTGATCGGGCGCCTGCGCGATCCGGAGACCCGCCATGCGTTGGAGCCGAAGGCGCGCAAGCGGCGAAAGCGGTCGCCGCGTTGAAATTCGTCGATAGCTCCGTGCTCGTTGGGGCGGCGCTAGAGGCGAGCCCGCATTTCGAATCTTCGAGACGGTTTCTTGAATCCCGCACGCCGAAGACCTGCGTCACCTCGGGCCACGCTCTGATCGAGACCTATTCGACGTTGACGCGTCTTCCCGCCGGCCACCGGCTGAAGCCCGCGCAGGCGCATCTGGTCATCGCAAATTTCGGGCGGATCCTTTCCATTGCTGTTCTGGACGCGGACGAGTTACTGCGCCTGATCGCCGTCAAGGCGGCTGACGGAGTTGTGGGGGGGCGAATATACGATGCGGTTCACGCCCGCACCGCGGCTGTCGCCGGCGCCCGCGCGATCGTGACCTGGAACGGCAAGCATTTCGAAGGTCTCGAACGCGGCCTTGCGATCGAAACGCCTTAGGCGGGTTTAGCCGCCAAATCTCACCTCAACGCCACCCACACCGGCACGTGATCCGACGGCCTTTCATATCCGCGTTCGGCGCGGTCGACGCCGGCGTCTGTCAGGCGGTCGGCCGCCTGCGGCGACAGCAGGAAATGATCGATGCGGATGCCGTTGTCTTTCTCCCACGCGCCGCGCTGATAGTCCCAGAAGGTGTAGAGCGTCCTTGCCGGATGAATTTGCCTGATCGCGTCGGTCAGACCGAGATTGACGATTTCGCGGAAGGCGGCGCGGCTTTCGGGGCGGAACAGCGCGTCCTCTTCCCAGGCTTTCGGGTTATAGACATCTTCCGCCTGCGGAATGACATTCCAGTCGCCAGCGATGACCATCGCCTCCTCCAGGGGAAGCAGCTCCGCGATATGCTTTTTGAGGCGCTTCAGCCATCGCAGTTTGTAGTCGAATTTCGGTCCCGGCGCCGGGTTTCCATTCGGCGCGTAGATGCCGATGACGCGCACCGGCGCGGCGCCCGCCGGCGTAATCACCGCCTCGATGAAACGCGCGTGGTCGTCGGCATCGTCGCCATCGCTTAACAGCGGCAGGCCGCGTCGCGGCTCTTCAAAAGTGTGCTTCGACAGCAGCGCAACGCCATTATAGGTTTTCTGGCCGTGGACATGGACGTTATAGCCGCGCTCCTCGAATTCCGACGCCGGAAATTTCTCGTCGATGCATTTGATCTCCTGCAGCACGCAGACATCCGGTTTCGCCCGGTCGAACCAGTCGAGGATGCGGACAAGCCGCGCGCCGATCGAATTGACGTTGAAACTCGCGATCTTCATTGGGCTTCGATCACGACTTTCAGCCGTTTCAACGCCGCCCGCATATAGCCGGGCCAGAGCGCGCTGACCATGAAGCGAAGCAGCGGCGCGGCGGCGGGCGAGGCGGCGACGAATTCATAACGCCACGACAGGAGCGACCCGGCGCCATCGGGCGCGGCTTCAAACTGGCCGGTCGCGCGTTCGATAAGCGCCGCGATCGGACCGGTGAATTCCTCGACGCGGTAATCATAGGATGACCGGTCGAGGAGGACCAATGTTTCGCGTACGGAGGTTCCGTCCGTCAACGTCAACGTCCGCTGCTGGCCGGGCGCGCTCCATGCCGCTGTCTGCCCCGCGACCGCGGCGACGCCGGGCAAGGCCCCGTGTTTTTTCACGATCGAGGGCGCGTCAAATGAGAGGGCCGCCGCGAAAACCTTGTCGGGGCCTGCGTTGATCTCGATCGATTGCTGAACGGTGCTGGCGCGCATATTATGATGCTTCCGCCGCCATCAGCCGCAGGTCAAGAGTCGACGCGATCATTCAGTCCGGTGACGCCTTCTTGTTCCGCGCAGTGATCGCAGCAATAATAGACGCCGTCCGCTTCAAGCCCGTGACCGATGATGCGGCAGTCGCAATGCTTGCATGTCGGCGCAAGGCGCTGGATCGCGCATTCGAAGCTGTCGAAGGTGAGGGTGACATCGCCTTTGGTCACGTCGAACGATTTGTCGTAGTTGTTCCCGCAGGTCGCGCAAACGCCCATGACGGCCTCCTGTTTTCCAGCCTTAAAACGTCCGGCGCCCGATAATGGTTCCGCGCCCATGCGGCGATCAGGCGTTGTGAAAAGTCACGAACTCCCCGAGCGGCGCGCGCTCCGACCTGAGCGCGTTGACGGGCGCCGATTTATCCGCATGCCCGAGCGCCATGCCGCAATAGAGCGCGTCCGTTTCGGCGATGCCGAGGAATTCCGAGACGGTCTTTGCCCGCGTCGTCCACGCCTCCTGCATGCAGGTTGCAAGACCCTTCTCCGTTGCGACGAGCGCGATTGTCTGCATCAGCATGCCGAGATGCGCCCACTGTCCCCTGTCGAACCGGCGGTCGAGGGTGAAGAACAAACCGACCGGTGCGCCGAAGAACTCGAAATTCCGCTGGAGATGCGCGAGGCGCGCCATCTTGTCCGCGCGCGCGACGCCGAGAAGCGCGTACATCTGTTCGCCGACAGCAAAGCGGCGCGTTCTATACGGCTCGAAGAGATTGTCCGGATAGACTTTGAGATCGCTTTCATGCGCAAACGCATTTTCGGAGATCGATTTCCTGACCGCGGCGATGAGGCGGCTGCGCGCCGGCCCCATGACGACATGGATGCGCCAAGGCTGAAGATTGCCGCCGGAGGGCGCGAATTTTGCGCGTTCGAGAATTGCGCGGATCTCGTCTTCGGACACAGGCGTGTCCAGAAAAGCGCGGGTCGAGATGCGCGATCGGACGAGGTCGGTGAGTGGTTTTGCGGTCATCGCCTTCCATCTTTCGGAAATCGCGAAACCGGTCAATGATCGCCGGCAGATGACGAGTGCTGCGAAAAACCGGCTGCGACTTGCCGCGACGCTTGCGCTGTTTGCGGCGCTCGGGCTGTTTGCATGGAAAAGCGGCCGTCAGGTTTTTGAGACCGGCCCCGCGCTTGCCGTGTTCGAAGAAGACGGCGCCGTCGTTTTTTCGTGGCCTTATGCGGTCGAGGCCCCGATGGCGCAGCGCTTCGTTGATGCTTTCGACGCCTGGAAGGGACGGACGGACCGGATTGTCATCGACCTCAATTCGCCGGGCGGCGCGATCACCGAAGGCCGCCTCGTCATCGAAGAAATCGAACGCATGAAGCGGACGCACGCGGTCACAACGCGCGTTGGCGCGGAGGCTGTATGTCTGTCGATGTGCGTTCCGATCTATCTGCAGGGCGACCGCCGGACCGCGGCGCCGTCCGCCGTCTTCATGTTCCACGAACCCTCGACGCGCGATCTTTTCACCGACGAACCGATCGACAGGCCGGGCTTTGAACAGCGCATGGACAGCGCGCGTTTTTTCGAACGCTATTTCGTGCGGTCGGAAATGGACGCCGCATGGCGCGAGAAACTGAAAGCGGAATGGCAAGGCCGCGATCTGTGGTTCACGGCGAAGGATTTGATTGAGCAGGGGGCGAATGTGGTGGAGGCGCTGGAGTGAATACCCTCACCCGCTCGCTTCGCTCGCTGGCCTCTCCCAAGGGAGAGGCAAGGGCCCGCCTCTCCCTCGGGAGAGGCCAAAACCGTCCTTCACGGTTTTGGGTGAGGGGGCGGTATTTCATTCGTACACTGAAAGAAAGCAAAGATGCCAAACCCGTCAACCGATCGCGCCCGTAATCTCCGTCTGGCGCAAACAATCTTCGAACGAAAATTCTGGGCGCGCGTTCGAAACCGGGGTCTCGGCGGGCTGAAATTCAAGCGGCAGGCGCCGATCGGCCCGTATATCGTTGACTTTCTGTGCGAGGAAGCAGCTTTGGTCGTCGAACTCGATGGCGATCAGCACGGGCTAGACAGCGGTATTGCGCATGACGCGCGGCGCGACGCCTATCTTGGCTTGAAGGGGTACGCCGTGTTACGCATCTGGAACGGCGATTTCATGCGCGACCCCGTTGCGACGCTGGATCATGTGCTGGCCGTCGCCAATTCCCGGATCGCTGACCGTTAGAAATTCCCTCACCCGCTCCGCGCGCAAAGGCGCGCAATTCATGAATCGACCGCCTTCGCGGTCGAGTGCTCGCTGGCCTCTCCCGAGGGCGAGGCAAGGGCCCGCCTCTCCCTCGGGAGAGGCCAAAACCGTCCTTCACGGTTTTGGGTGAGGGGATCTAAACCGAAAAACTCGTGCCGCAGCCGCAGCTTGCCGTGGCGTTAGGGTTCCGGATCTTGAAAGCGGCGCCGATCAGTTCGTCGGCGTAGTCGATCTCCGAGCCGGCGAGAAATTGCAGCGAGACTTCATCGACGAGGACGGCGGCGCCGGCTTTCTCGATCACGAGGTCGTCTTCGTTCTTTTCGGTGGTGATGGCGAATTCGTACTGAAAGCCGGAACAGCCGCCGCCATTGACGGCGACGCGCAGCATCGCGCCGGCGGCCTCCTTTTTGAGGATCGCCGCGATGCGGCTGGCGGCGCGGTCGGAGACGGTGACGGCCATTGCAGCAGGCGGAGCTTCGAGCGTTTCGGACATCGGGGAAAGATAGGCGGCGGAAAGCCTTGAGGGAAGGGGGCCTCGAGAATCGCGGTAAATTCCGCCCAGGATGCCGGTGTCGCGGCGGAAAGGATCAGGCGCGCCATGAGACCTCTCGCCTTTCCGGCGCCGCTCGCGCCCTATGCCGCCAAAGCCGGGGAGACCCGCGGCCGGCTCCACCCGGAACATGAAAGCGCAACGCGGACGCCCTTCCAGCGCGACCGCGACCGCGTCATTCATGCGATCGCCTTCCGGCGGCTGAAGCACAAGACGCAGGTCTTCATCTCTCACGAGGGCGACCATTACCGGACGCGCCTCACCCACAGCCTTGAAGTCGCGCAGATCTCGCGCTCGATCGCGCGCACTTTAAAGCTCGACGAAGACCTCGCCGAATGCGTCGCGCTGGCGCATGATCTCGGGCACCCCCCGTTCGGCCATACCGGCGAGGACGCGCTGAAGGAATCGATGGCGGCGTTCGACGGCTTTGACCACAACGCGCAGACGCTCCGCCTGCTGACGAAACTCGAACGCCGGCACGCGCGGTTTGACGGGCTCAATCTCACCTGGGAAACGCTCGAAGGCGTGGTCAAGCATAATGGTCCGCTGACCGGCCCCGGCGCGCGCAGGAAGGAAACGCTTCCCGCGGCGATCCTCGAATACGCGAAGGACCATGATCTCTGGCTGGACACTTACGCCTCGCTCGAAGCGCAAGTCGCGGCGGTCGCCGACGACATCGCCTATAACAATCACGACGTCGATGATGGCCTCCGCGCCGGCCTCTTTTCGTTCGACGCCGCCCGCGAGCTGCCGCTGATCGGCCCGGCGCTGGTCCGCGCGCTCAACGAATATCCGGAGGCGCCGCGCGAGATCCTGATCGCCGAAGCCGTCTCCGACCTCATCGGCGCGATGGTTGACGATGTCGTCGCCGAAACGCGCGCCCGGCTTGCGGCGCTGAACCCGGTCGATGCCGACGCGATCCGCCGCGCCGGACGCCAGATCGCCGATTTCTCGCCGCCGATGAAAGCGCAGCTTTCGGGCCTGCGCGAATTCCTCCATGAAAATGTCTACCGCCACGACAAGGTGAACCGCGCCCGCGTTGAGGCGCGGCGCGTCGTGCTGGCGCTCTTTGACCGCTTTATGGCCGAACCCGAGAGCTTGCCCCCACAATGGCGGGGCGAGGAAGACGGCGGCGAGCCGACGCCGCGCGCCCGCCGCGTCTGCGACTATATTGCCGGCATGACCGACCGCTACGCCTTGCGCGAACACGAGCGGCTCTTTGGCGGGGCGCCGCTGATATGAGCGGCAAGTCACGGCGGTTTTCCACGAAGGCGCGCGATTGCGCTCTCGCGCCTGTTCGACCCCAACGCGGCTAAATGGTATGCTTGCGCCGCCAGAACGATTCGCGCATGTCGAGCCTCAAAATGGGCGAATGGGCGAAAGATCAGGGCGATTTAAGGCGGGACGCGGAAAAACCGGCGCCCGGCCAAGGAGACGACGATGAAAAGCGAAGCCGCCGCATTTGACGAGGATTTCGAAGAACTCGATGAATTCGAGTCGGAGGGAGGCGACGAAGAACGTGGCCTTTCGGGCCTTGTCGTGCTGCTGATGGGCATCGTCATGCTGGGCGCGCTCGCCTCGGTCGTCTGGATTGCCTACAAACAGGGCGTCAGGAACGGCGAAGCGCAGAACGGCGCGCCCTATGTTTCGGCGGAACCCGAACCCCTCAAGATCGAAAACACGGTCGCCGACGCCGCCAATGGCGGCGATCTCGAAGTCTATGACCGGCTTGGCGGCAAAAATAGCGAGCCGGTCGAGGTGATCGCCGCCGGTCCGGAAGAACCCGTGCAGCGCGACGCCGACGATCCGATCGGGACGATCGCGGCCGCCAGCGGCGATCCCGTCGGCCTTGCCGATGACGCCGTCGCCGGCCCGAACCTGGATCGTGGCGCCGTCCTCCACCGACATGCGTTGCAAGGGCTGATGCAGGTTGGTCTGGACGC
>JBGTLL010000111.1:0-8149 GCA_041744115.1 Parvularculaceae bacterium
TAAGGACCGCGCGGGAGACGAACCCGAAAAATGCGCCGGCTTCTTCGAAAGCGGTCGTCCTTAGCCGGACGATATAGCTCAGCTTTCGGAGGAGGCGCGGGGCGCGGGAGCGTCCCCTTTTTATAATTGAATGGACGGTCCTCGCGCCCCGCGCAACCTCTCCATTTTTTTGCAAACTCTCGGGAACACGGGTTCCGCGGAGCAGGAGGACTATTGATGAAACAGCTTGTGCTCGAAGATGGGGCGCCTGAATTCGAGGAAGAGGCGTTCGCGATGATCCTCGCCGGCGACGCCTTCGCCGAAATCGCCGCGCAATACGCGCATTTCGTGCTGATGCCGCCCCTGCTGGCGCAACGGCTGCGGGCGCGCGGCGATCGTCATGCCTCCGCCCGCGACTTCGAATGCGGATGCCTCACGCTTGCGGAGAGCGACCGGCCCCATTGCAACGAGGTGTTCGCCGATTGTCGATTCGCCGGCGCCGGAGAGGCGCCCGCGCCGGATGCGCGAAGTCTCATGAAAAAGTCGCCGCGCGGGCGGATTCTTAGGGAACTCCTTATCAAGATCGCCGCGACGTACAAAAAGAAACCGCCGCGCGACCGGACCGAAATGCTCGCCTTGATGACCGAGGCGGCCGAGCAGCGGCTGCGCCGGATCGCCAAAAACAGACGGCCCGGAAAGTTTCTTCTCTCGCCGCCGCATCCGGATGATCACGCCGATGAAGCGTGAACGCCACGCCGGCTGGCCTTGGCCCGCCAGGTCCGAACCCGCGAAGGCGGGCTAAAGCCCGCCCTACAGTTATGGTCGATAAGCTGCGATGACATGTTTCCGGTCCGAGGTCTTCATGCAGCAAACAAAACCGCGCGCGGTTCGTCGCAAGTCGGAGGACGAATGGTCCCCCGGCCAATGCCTCTGCGGCTCTATCGCGTTCGAGATCGGCGTGCCGGCGCGCTGGGCGTGGCACGATCATTCGCGCGGCAGCCGGTTGGCGCATGGCGCGGCCTACGCGACTTATGTCGGCTGCTGGAAGAGCCGCTTCCGCATCGTCAGGGGCGAGGCCTTCATCGCGCGCTACGAAGACAGTGGCGCGACGCGGAGCTTCTGCACGAACTGCGGCTCCGCCATCGCCTATGAACGCCCAGACGCGCCGCAAATGGTGAATGTGCCGCGCGCGCTGATCGCCGGGCGCACGGGGCGCGAGCCGCTTTATCATGTCGGCGTTTCGGACTTGCAGGACTGGACGTATCTCGGCGAGCGCCTCGTCCCGCTGAAAGGCTTTCCCGGCGTCTTCTGGACGCGCGCCCGGCCGAAGCGCCGCAATGTGCTGGAATAGCAGACGAATGAAAACTTTTTGGCAAAGGGCGGGTCCCGGCTTTCGCCGGGATGAGCGGATCGGATTTTTTGCCCGCCCTGAAGAGCGGCCGTTGATTCCGCCTTGACGGTATCGCTTTTCCGGCGTTCTCTTTTTCGGGGCGGTTTTGTGCGGGGCGTATCATGGACATGTTTGTGTTTGTCGGCGCGGCCGCTGCGTTTGCGACCGGCATCGGCGTCGGGGTCGCGCTGACCCTTGCGATTGCGAAGGACAAGATCAGCGCGATGACGGCGGCCGCCGACGAAGCGAACGCGGTCGTCGCGACCCAGTCGGCGGACGCGCTGAAGGACCTCGCGGACGCCTATGCCAACGCCGAGGCGATGATCGGCGTCATCGAAACGGCGAAATCGTCGACCGCCCGCGCGGAAGCAAGCGTCACCGACCTCATCGCGAGAATCCATCATGCGCGCGCATTAATCGAGACGGTCTCGCACCAGGAATGGTTCCAGCCCGCTTTCACCCGGCGTAGCGCGGCGTCGGCGCCGCGCCGGGCCGTGCGGATCGGCGGACCCGCTCGCGAAGACCTTCCCCTTCTCGCGGCGGCGGCGGAGTAGGGCGTTCCGGACGCCGCACGGGACGACGGCCGCTCCAATGTTCTCAAAAAAAATCCCGTTTACGCCCAATCGTAAATCTGTATTGTTGCGCTTCTGTTCCGCGCGATGCGCGGGACCAATAAGGAAACATGAAGGGGGCGGGTTTATGCGAAAATCAATGAAGGGTGCGCGTCAATTGTTGTCGGGCGTCATGTGCCTTTCGCTCGTCTGGAGCGGGGCGGGCGCGGAACCGGTGACCATTCCGAACAACACGCTGATTTATGTCGAGACCGATCAGCCGGTTTCGGGAAAGAAAAAACACACGCAGGAAGGACAGCTCGTTCGCGCACAGATCTGGCGCGACGTCGAGATCGACGGGCGGGTCGTTATCAAGGCGGGAACGCCCGCCCTCGTTCGCGTCGATACGCTGAAAAGCGCCAAGATGGCGGGCATCAAAGGCAAGATGACGCTTGGCGCCTATGACACGACCGCGATTGACGGCACGCGGGTCGATCTCGGCGGCGGCTATCTGAAAGAAGGCAAGGGCCGCATCGCCCTGACCGCGACGCTGGCGGCCGTTGTCTTTCTTCCCCTCATCTTCATCAAGGGAAAAGCCGCCGACCTTCCGCGCGGAACCGTCTTTGACGCGTATTCGAAACAGAACCTGACGATTGACGCGGCCGCGCAGAAGAAAGCGCAACGGAGCATCAATCTGTCGGGATCGATGGCGCCGCGGCTGGAAGTCGAAGTGCTCTACGATGAACTCGGCGCCTCGGAGAGGCCGGAATCGTTCGCCTTCTCGATCAAGGCGCCGACGGCGGCGAATGGCGACTTCGCCGTCGATACGATCAACAATGTCAAAGTCGAACCGCTGAAGCTGAAAACGCAATCCGTCGCCGTCGATGGCGGCGTCACAAATTGGCGCGGCGAGATCGACATCAAGGATCTCGGCAAGGACTTCAAAAAGGGCATCAACACGTTTGAGATCGCGACGACGGTCAACGGCGAGCGCGTCGGCGAGGAAGTTGTTCTCGACATCCAGTTTTGAAGGCTGGCGGAGAGGGTGGGATTCGAACCCACGGTACGGTTGCCCGCACTCCGGTTTTCGAGACCGGCCCATTCGGCCACTCTGGCACCTCTCCTTGGACGCAGATTGGCGCTTCTATCGGCGACGATCAGCGTCTGCAAGGGCGGCGGCTTACAGCAGCCGGAAACAAAAAGGCGGGCGGCCCGAAGCCGCCCGCCCCGATGTTGACCGCGCCGTCGTCCTAGAACTCGACGACCGCCCGCGCGTAGACGAACCGGCCGTTAAAGCCGAACGGCGAGAAGCTTGAATACGGCAGGAAATAGTTATTCGCCGAGTAATTGCCGCCGGTCGGCCGGACGCCGACCGGGTTGGCGGTCGGATAAACGTCAAAGACGTTATTGGCGCCGATCGCGAGCGACACATTCTCTGTCATCTGCAGTCTGCCTTCGATGTCGGTCACCCATTCCGGCGCGAGAACGACGTCGTCAACGGCAAGGCTTCCCGGACTTAGAACTTCGCCGAACCGGGTCGTGCGGATCGTCGTTTCGAAGACGCCCTTGGTCCACGTCGCCGCGAGATTGATCTTCGTATTGGGCTGGCCCTCGATGAGGCGAAGGGTTTCAAGCCGGCCGAAGAGATCGAGGCCCGGAACCGACGCCAGCGGTCCGAGCGTATCGGTCTCGGCGGTAATGACTGTCTTGTTCCAGTTGAATCCGCCGGTGAAATCGATATCGCCAAGACCGCCGAGATCCAAGCCATAGGTGGCGATGACATCGACCCCCTGGGTTCTGGTGTCGAGGCCGTTGATGAAAAAGCGGGCCGACGTGATGTTGTTGAAGCCGGCCGCCTGCAGAATGGCGACGATATCCGGCCCTTGCAGGCTTTCGGTGATGATGATGCGGTCGTCGATCGTGATGCGGTAATAGTCGGCGGTGATGTTGAAGCCGTCAAAAAGGCTCAGCGTCACGCCGCCTGAAAGGTTCAGCGACTTTTCAGGCTCGAGCGGCAGCGAGCCGAGCGTCTGCGCGACCGCGCTATCAACCGGGAAGGTGCCGATCTCGACGAGGACGCCGCCGATATTGTTGGTCGAGTTCGTCGCATAGAACTGCTGATGCAGCGAAGGCGCACGGAAGCCGGTCGAGATCGCGCCCCTCACCGCAAACCCGTCCGCCAGTTCATAGCGCGTCGCGAATTTTCCGTTCACGGTCGATCCGAAGTCGGAATAATGCTCGAACCTTCCGGCCAGCTGCGTCGTCCAGCGCGGCGTCAGGTCGGTTTCGAGTTCGGTGTAGAACGCATAGCTGTCGCGTCCGGCGTCGACTTCGTTTTCGGGGCGGAACCCCGGAAACACCTGCGCGCCGGCCGGCGCGCCGAACGGCACCGCGAACGGCCCCGCCGAATAACTCTGCAAGTCGCCGGCGCGAATGCCGAAATTCTCATGCCGGTACTCGGCGCCAAATGCGACGGACAGTGTGTCCGCGAGGAATGACACCGGCAGTTCACGCTGCAGGTCAAAATTGACGGTCGTCTGCGCGAATTTGAGGCCGCCTGAATCGAATTCCGTCTGGCTAGCCTGACCGAACGAGGTGTTGAATGAATTCTCAACCCGGAAATCGAGCTTGTTTCGTCCGTAGACGGCGGACAAATCCCAGTTCCATTCGCTCCATGCGCCCTTGAAACCGCCGCCGACAGAGAAGTCGGAGGTGTCGGTGACGATCAGCGGCAGGAACCCGTCGGCGTAGAACGGAACAAACGGCCCGAGCATCGCCGGCGGCGGCGGTTCGTTGGTGAAATCGCGATTGCGGTTGTCGCTTGAGCGCCGGTAGAAGCCCGCGGATTCGCCGTCGCGCTCGTTGAAACTGCCGAAGAGATAAAACTCCGTGCCCGGAGAAACCGGGGCGCCGGCGTTGAGGAAGACACTGTAATCTTCGGTCTGGGCGTCGCCGTAGCGGTGCGACAGCCGGTTGAACGTCAACTCGTCCGGATCGCCGATCGTCGCGTACTGCCGGCGCGGGTCGAGGCCCGCGCGGTCGGTGCGGTTGCGGTCGCGATATTCGCCGGTGAGGTTGATGAACCCATCCTCGAACACCGGAATGCCGATATTGGCGGCGAGGGTCAGCGTCTCGCCGTCGCGCGCCTTGCGCTCTCCTTGCGCGTTGAGCAGGAGGACGCCGTCAGGCGTGACAACCGGCAGGCCGCCGCCATCGACGACGACGCTGGCGTTGCCCGGGACATCCTGAAGCTCGGTGATGTATTTGCCGTAGGTCGCAACGCCGGTAACGCCGCTATTGGCGCTCTTCAGGCTGACATTGATGACGCCGGCGATGGCGTCGGACCCGTATTGCGAGGCGGCGCCGTCACGCAGCACTTCGATGCGATCGATCGCGAGGCCCGGAATGAGGTTCAGATCGACCGCCGCCGAGCCGCGGCCAACCGACCCGTTCAGATTGAGCAGCGAGGTGACATGCCGGCGCTTGCCGTTGACGAGGACAAGGGTCTGGTCTGGCGCAAGGCCGCGCAGGGTCGCCGGGCGGATGGCGTCGGTGCCGTCGGTGATCGAGGGCTGCGGGAAGTTGAAGCTCGGCACCAACAGGTTCAGCGCCTTGTTGACCTCGGTATAGCCCTGGTTTGAAAGCGCGTCCTCGCCGATCACGTCGATCGGAACCGTGCTGTCCGCGACGGTCCGGTTCTGGCGCCGGGTGCCGGTGACAATGACGATGTCTCCATCGCCATCGGCGGCGTCCTCGTCCTGCGCCAGCGCGGATGGCGCCGCTCCGACGGCGGCGATCGTGAAAGCGGTCAGCGCCGCGGCGATCGAACGGCCGGAAGTCGATGATTTATAAAAGCCGATCATGGGGTTTGCTCCAATATGAAATTCAGCGATCTCGCTACGCCGGCAACGCAGGCGGTTGACCAAAACTGGCGGCCACCCTGATTCTCGGTGAGAAACGTAACCCAGTTTGAGCATTAGTGCGCGCCTCGGGATCAGTTTGAAGCGCGTTGTGTCAATTTTGCCGGTTCTCCTTTTTGAATATCGCTTCACCGGCCTCCTTCTCCTCAAGCGACCACGAGCCGCCGGGGCCCGTCGCCAGTCGGTCGGCCAGCCATGCAAGGATCAGGGCGAGAGATTGCCTGAAGCCAAATGGCGGGTTGATGATGAAAAGCCCGCTGCCGGCCAGCCTGTTTTCAATCGCTGGTGCGACGTGAAGCTCGGCGACCAGCGTCTTCTCCAGTGAAAGCCGCGCTATGCGGCGGAGAAATTCGCGATAGCCGTCTTCATCTTTGACCGGCCGCCAGATCATGAAAATGCCGCTCGCCCAGCGGTTCACCCCATCGGCGACGGCCGCGGCGAGCCGTTCGTATTCGCCGGGCTTTTCGAATGGCGGGTCGATCAGGACAAGGCCGCGCCGTTCGGTCGGCGGCAGAAACGCGCGGACCGCCTGGTATCCATCGCGGTCAAATATCCTGACCTGTTTGTCGGTCCCGATTGCCGTCTGCAGCGCCATCCGCTCTTCCGGGTGCAGTTCGCAGAATTTGGCGCTGTCGCCGGATCGCAGCGCGTCGCGGATGATCGCCGGCGACCCCGGATACCAGCGCCATCCGCCAAAGGGATTGTGGCGGCGGATCGCCTCGATATAGGGCGCAAGCGACGCCGGCGCCGAAGCATCATCGATGACGCGCGCGACTCCGCCGAGATGCTCGCCCGACCGGCCGGCCTCGGCGCTTTCGAGATCGTAAACGCCGCGCCCGGCATGGGTGTCGAGCACCATGAACGGCTTGTCCTTCGCCGCCAGCCGGGCAAGGATCAGCGCCAGCGCCGCGTGTTTGAAGACGTCGCAACGATTGCCGGCATGAAAAGCGTGGCGGTAGTTCATGCCGCTTCCTCTACGCCGGCCGATCGCCCATGGGAATCGGGCGCTTGACCTCATCCTGCCCGCGGGCTAGCAAGCCGCCTCTCATCAGAACCGGGCGACAGAACCCGGGGCCAAAAAGGACGCTCGCGCGGATCGCGCGAAGAGGAGTCGGAAAATGTACGCAGTCGTCAAGACTGGCGGCAAGCAATACCGCGTCGCCAAGGACGATGTCCTCAAAATCGAACGGCTTGCCGGCGACGCCGGCGACATCATCACGCTTGAAGAGGTGCTGATGGTCGGCGACGGCGCGGCGGTTACGGTCGGCGCGCCCATGATCGCCGGGGCCTCGGTTGCGGCCGAGATTGTCGAACAGGCGCGCGGCCCAAAAATCATCATCTTCAAGAAGCGCCGCCGCCAGAACTATCGCCGCAAGAAGGGCCATCGCCAATTGCTGACCGTCCTCCGGATCACCGACATCCTGACCGACGGCGCCAAACCTTCCGCCAGGAAGGCCGCGGCGAAAAAACCCGCGGCGAAGGCCGAAAAGGCGCCGCCAGCGGAGTTCGTTGACGACGTATCGCTGATCAGCGGCGTCGGCCCGAAGCTGAAGGAAAAGCTCACCGGCTACGGCGTCGCCTCGCTCGCGGCGATTGCGAAAATGTCCGGCGCCGACATCGCGAAAATGGATGAGGCGCTTGAGTTGCACGGTCGCGCGACCCGCGATGAATGGGTCCTGCAGGCCAAGGAACTCGTTGCCGGCAAGCCGCCACGCGCCAAGACGGACCGCGCCCGCGCGGCGGACGAAGACGAATAGTCAGAGCGTAATTGAAGGAGACGGATCATGGCGCATAAAAAGGCAGGCGGTTCGTCGAGGAACGGACGCGATTCAGAATCAAAGCGCCTCGGCGTCAAGAAATTCGGCGGCGAGACGGTCGTTCCCGGCAACATCATCGTCCGCCAGCGCGGGACGAAATATCACCCCGGCGCCAATGTCGGCATCGGCCGCGACCACACGCTTTACGCGCTGTCGGGCGGACGCGTCGCCTTCGCCGTGAAAGCAAAGGGCCGACAGTTCGTCTCGGTCGCCGCCGAAGAGCAGTAGCGCCGACAAGCGCCGTACACTGACGAAAACCTTCCGCGCAAAACGCGAAAACCCGCGCCTCGTGAACTTTTCGAGACGCGGGTTCGCGCTGTCGCGGGAATGGTTCCGCGAAAATTTGGAGAGAAGCCGCGCGGGACAAGTCCCTATGTCGTAGTGGCGTCGGACTTTTCAAGTTCAGTCCCGCGCTCCCGGCGCGGCGCGCTTGTCGCCTTGCGAGGGGCGACCGCCGCACCGGTCAATGGCGTTTTATCGGGGTCGTCTCCC
>JBGTLL010000112.1:0-4528 GCA_041744115.1 Parvularculaceae bacterium
TAAGGACCGCGCGGGAGACGAACCCGAAAAATGCGCCGGCTTCTTCGAAAGCGGTCGTCCTTAGCCGGACGATATAGCTCAGCTTTCGGAGGAGGCGCGGGGCGCGGGAGCGTCCCCTTTTTATAATTGAATGGACGGTCCGGCGCCCCGCGCAACCTCTCCATTTTTTTGCAAACTCTCGGGAACACGGGTTCCGCGGAGCAGGAGGACTATTGATGAAACAGCCTATTTTGAGGGAGGCTGCCAATGCGCGGAATCGACGCTATTTGCGCTCGGCGACTTTCGCTTCGGTCCACAGCTCTTCCATCTCGGAAAGCGTCGCCTCCCGCGGCAGCCGCTGTTGCTCCGCGAGACGCTTCTCGATGTGCCGAAAGCGCCGAACGAACTTCTCATTCGCGCGCCGCAGCGCCGCTTCCGGATCGACATCGAGGTGGCGCGACAGATTGGCGATGACGAAAAGAAGGTCGCCGAACTCGTCCTCGATCCGGTCCTTGTCGCCGGCGTCGATGACGGCAACGAGTTCGGCCGTCTCCTCCGCGATCTTGTCGAGGACGTCGCGCGGGTTGGTCCAGTCGAACCCGACGCGCGCGGCGCGCCTTTGCAGCTTGACGGCGCGGGTGAGGCCGGGGAGGCCGACCGGCACGTCGTCGAGAATGCCGCCGGCGCCCTTCGCGGCGCGCTCTTCGGCTTTTTGTGCCTCCCACTGGCGGGTCTGTTCATCGGATGAGCGCGCGGCGGCGCCGCCGAAGACATGCGGATGGCGGTCGCGCATCTTGTCGGCGATGGCGCGCGCCACATCGGCGAAATCGAAGGCGCCGGCTTCCTCCGCCATCCGCGCGTGAAAGACGGTCTGGAACAGGAGATCGCCGAGCTCCCGTTTCAACTCCTGCAAATCGCCGCGCTCGATTGCGTCGGCGACTTCATAGGCTTCTTCAATCGTATACGGAGCAATCGTCTTGAAGGTCTGCTCAAGATCCCACGGACAGCCGGAGCCCGGCGTTCGCAGCCGCGCCATCAGCGACAAGAGGTCCGCGACAGCGTTCTCGGCCTTCATTGCCCGCTCCGGTGATGGCGCTTTCGCGCGTGGTCGGGGCTTCCTATGGCGAAATTCCGCGCGGGAGACCAGATGCAAGGCGGATTTTGGCGTTTCAACCGGACGACGGCCCGCGGACTGGCGACCGGGCGCGGGCGGCGCTATGACCGGAGGCCGGGAGGCGCCGCAGAGGAGAACCCGATGCCGATCCACGAGTCGAAATACATCTGGAGCAATGGCGAGCTTTGCCCCTGGGCCGACGTCAACGTCCATGTGATGAGCCACGCGCTGCATTACGCGACCTCGGTTTTCGAAGGGATGCGCGCCTATGAAACCAAGCATCGCGGCACGGTCGTCTTCCGCAATTTCGATCACATCAAGCGGCTCTTTTATTCCGCGCGCGTTTACCGGCTTCCGCTCAACCACACGATCGAGGAGATCATGGGCGCTTGCCGCGATGTTGTGCGCGAGAATGGACTGAAAGCCGCCTACATCCGGCCGCTGGTTTTTCTCGGCTATGGCGAGATGGGGATCGCGGCGGAGCATTCGACGTCCGAGGTCATTGTCGCGGCGTTTCCGTGGGGCGCCTATCTCGGCGAAGCGGGACAGAAGGACGGCGTCGACGCCTGCATATCCACCTGGCGGCGGCTCGCGCCGGACACCATGCCCGCCGGCGTCAAGGCGTCCGGCAATTATCTTTCGAGCCGCCTCATTGCGCTGGAAGCGCGCGAGCGCGGCTTCGCGGAAGGAATAGGCCTCGCGGCGGACGGCCTCGTCAGCGAAGGCGCGGGGGAGAATCTCTTCATCGTCATCAACGGCAAGCTATATACGCCGCCGGGCGCCGCCTCGATCCTGATGGGCATCACCCGCGACAGCGTGATGACGCTTGCAAGATCGCGCGGCTTCGAGGTCATTGAACAGGCGATTGCGCGCGAAACGCTCTACGCGGCGGATGAAATGTTCATGGTCGGAACGGCAGTCGAAGTAACGCCCGTCCGCTCGGTCGACGGGCTTGCTGTCGGCAACGGCGAACGGCCGGTCACCGACGAAATCCAGAGCGCCTTCTTCGGCCTCTTTACCGGCGAAACGCGCGACGAATGGGGATGGCTCGATCCGGTGTAGGCGACGCTAGAAGAACTCCAGGTCGAACCTCGGCCCTTGAACATTCCGGGCATGTACATTATCATGCTCATGTTAAGCTATGTGAGATCCATGAAATCCGATCGATTGACCCTTTTGATGGCGCCCCGCGACAAGCGGGCGATCGCCGCGAAGGCCAAGCGCGCGGGGGTGAGCGCCAGCGAATATGTACGGCGCGCCGTTCTGGCCTACGACCGCATCGACGAAATCGATGCGCCTCAAGACTTGGTTGATCTGGTGAAGGAATTGGTCAGGGTCACTGAACGCACCGAGAAGAATCTCGACCGGGCTTTGTCGCGCGCGGATGAGCTTCAAGAGTTCTTGGGGCGCGAAGACGAACGACGCGCTGAAGTTCGTCGGGAACTGGAGGAAAGCGGAGCCGATTGGCGAGGGCTTCCGACCGTTCCATATCCGGCAAAAGCGCCAGGGAAGAAAGCGTAGTCGAATGGGTATTTGGGAGGATCTTAAGTCGAGCATCCGCAAGGTTATTTTGATGGAGGACCGAATCGACCGGCTTTCGACGGCAACGCAGTCGCTAGCGGATCAGATACAAAATCACAACTCCAGATTGATCCGTATTGAGACCATACTCGAAATGGCTGGCGCTGGCGGCGGGCGCAGATTGCAATCTCCGCCTATCGACGATTGAGTCGCTCCGATGCAAAGCTGAACCCGGCGCGGGACAGAGGTGGCGGCAAGGTCGATGATCGTTCGCAGGTTGATTGGCATTGCGGCGATCGCGGTCGTTGGCGCCGCTTGGTGGCTGAAAACGCCGGCCCAGCCGCCGTTCGACGCCGGCGCGGCGATCGACGCGGCGAAATCCTACGACGCCCGCATCATCCGCGACAAATGGGGCGTTCCCCATATTTACGGCGAGCGCGACGCGGATGTCGCTTTCGGCCTTGCTTATGCGCACGCCGAGGATGACTGGAAGACATTCGAGGAAGTGATCCTGTTCTCACGTGGCAGGCTGGCCGAGCGCACTGGCAAAGCGGCGGCGGTCACCGATTATCTGATTGCGGCGCTCGGCGCCAATGACGCGATCCGCGAGAAATACGAAACAGATCTGTCGGCGGAAACGCGCGCGCTTCTCGAAGGATATGCCGCCGGGCTCAACCTTTATTGCGCGGAGAAGTACGGCCGATGCTCGCGCGGCGTCGGGCCGGTGACGCCGCGGGACATCGTAGCGGGGTTTGCCGCGAGAACGCCGTTTTTCTATGGACTCGAAGAGGAACTGAAAAAGATCTTTACCGGCGATGCGGAAAAGTCAGCCGGGATCGATTGGGTCCGCGAGGCGTATTTTCGGGTGACGCCCGAGATCGAGCTTGGCTCAAACGCGATGGCGGTGTCGCCGAAGCGTTCAGCGGACGGCGCAACGAGGCTGATGGTCAATTCGCACCAGCCCTTCACCGGGCCGGTCGCCTGGTATGAAGCGCGCGTCAAATCGGAGGAAGGCTGGGACATGATCGGCGGCGTCTTTCCGGGATCGCCGATCATTCTTCACGGGATTGCGCCCGATTTCGGCTGGACGCTTACAGTCAACAAGCCTGATCTTGTCGATGTTTATGAGCTTGAGGTCGATCGGCCTAAAAACCCGAGGAAATATCGTTTCGACGGCCAATGGCGCGATCTCGGCCGCGGCGCCGCCAGGTTCCGCGTGAAATTGTGGGGCCCGTTCAGCCTGCCGGTGACGCGCCGGACGTTCCGCTCGGTTCACGGCCCCGTATTCGAAACGCCGAACGGCTGGCGCGCGGTGTCGTTTGCCGGCGACGGCGACATTCGCGCGGTCGAACAATGGCGGCGCATGAACAAGGCGGCGAACTTTGACGGCTGGCGCGATGCGATGGCGATGCAGGGGATCCCGTCGTTCAATGTCGTCTACGCGGACCGGACCGGGCGTATCGCCTATTTCTACAATATGGCGGCGCCGGATCGCGTCGCCGACCGGGACTGGTCGCAGCCGGCGCCTGGCGACCGGGCCGACCTCGTCTGGAAAGGCGTCCTTCCATTCGGCGCCGCGCCGAACATCGTTGATCCTGTCTCCGGCTATGTCGTCAACGCCAATAACGAGCCGTGGAACGCCTCCGCGCCAGAGGACAGTCCGAAGGCGGAAGACTATCCGGCGCACCTTGGCGTTCGCGCGCGATCGACCAACAGGGGATTGCGCCTGCGGGAATTATACGGCGCGGACGTATCGATTACCGCGGAGGAATTCGTCGCTTACAAAATGGACGACGCCTATTCAGCCGATTCAAATCTGCGCCGCTTCATTGCCGCGGCGCTCGCCGATCCTGCAATCGCGGGCGACGCCGCGCTGACGCCGGCGCTCGACCTTCTGCGCGCATGGAACGGCGG
>JBGTLL010000113.1:0-9478 GCA_041744115.1 Parvularculaceae bacterium
CGGCGTCCGGGCGCCCGCCCGCGGCGGCCGCGAGGTCCGCGATCAGCCGGTCCGCTTCGTCCTTGCGTCCAAGCAGATTGGCGATGCGCGCCGCCGCCGAGAGGACGGCCGGATCCTTCTTCAGCGCCAGCGCACGCGCGAGGACGGTCGCCGCCTTTTCCAGGGCGCCGGTCGAGGCGTAGGAAAGGCCGAGCAGAAACGACGCGCCGGCGTTGTCGAATACCGCGTCCGGATCACGTTCCGCCGCCGCGATGACCGCGGCGAAGTCGCCGCGCTGGTGGTGCGCGCGCAGATCGTCCGCGATTGCCGCCGTGCCTTTGCGCATTCCTGTTCCGTTAGAGGCGGCGGCGGCGGCGCACAAGACTTGACCTGCAGGCGCTTCATCGTCCAAGTCGCCGCGCAATCGAACGCGCCGGAAGGTCGCCATGCCGGAAATTCATGACGTGGTCATCATCGGCGCCGGGCCCGGCGGCTACAGCGCCGCGATCCGCGCCGGCCAGCTTGGCCTCAAAACCGCGATCGTTGAAAAGCGCGAAACGAAAAAGCTCGGCGGGACCTGTCTCAATATCGGCTGCATTCCGTCAAAAGCGCTGCTCCACGCGTCCGAGCTTTACGAGGCGGCGGCGACGCGGTTTGCGCATCTCGGCATCAAGACCGGCGGCCTGTCGCTCGATCTGAAACAGATGCTGAAACAGAAGGACGAGGCGGTCGACGGGCTGACCAAGGGGGTCGAGTTCCTGATGAAGAAGAACAAGGTCGCCGTCTATCTTGGCGCCGGTGAAATTCTCGCCGCCGGGAAAGTCCGTGTGACCGGGGCCGATGGCGCGGCGACCGATCTTGCGACCAAGAACATCGTCATCGCGACGGGGTCGGAAGCAACGCCCCTCAAAGGCGTCGATATCGACGAAACGCGGATCGTTTCATCGACCGGCGCGCTGTCTTTTCAGGCAGTCCCCAAACACCTCGTCGTCATCGGCGGCGGCGTCATCGGCCTTGAACTGGGTTCCGTCTGGCGAAGGCTCGGCTCGAAAGTCACCGTCGTGGAATTCGAGGGTCGCATCCTCCCGGGCATGGACGGCGAAGTCTCGAAGCAGTTCGAACGCATCCTGAAGAAGCAGGGCATGGAATTCCGCCTGTCGTCGAAAGTAACGGGCGCCGAGAAAACGAAATCCAGCGTCAGATTATCGGTCGAACCCGCTGGCGGCGGCAAAGCGGAAACGATCGACGCCGACGCCGTCCTCGTTTCGATCGGCCGCCGCCCGCACCTGGAGCGGCTCGGCCTTGAGCGCGCCGGCGTCAGCACCGGCGCCAAAGGCTTTGTCGAAACCGACCGCTTCCGGACGAATGTTGACGGCGTGTGGGCGATCGGCGACTGCATCGAAGGGCCGATGCTCGCTCACAAGGCGGAAGACGACGGCGTCGCCTGCATCGAACTGATCGCCGGCAAAGCCGGCCATGTGAATTATGACGCCGTGCCGAGTGTTGTCTACACTTGGCCGGAGATCGCGTCGGTCGGCAAGACCGAGGAGGAGCTGAAACAGGCGGGGGTTTCGTACAAGGCCGGCAAATTCCCGTTCATGGCGAACAGCCGCGCCAAGACCAATCACGAGACCGACGGCTTTGTGAAGATTCTCGCCGATGCGAACACCGACCGCGTTCTTGGCTGCTGCATCGTCGGGGTCGGCGCCGGCGAGCTGATCGCGGAGGTCGTCTCCGTCATCGAATTCGGCGGCGCTTCGGAAGACATCGCGCGCACGTCGCACGCCCACCCGACGCGCTCGGAAGCGATCCGGCAGGCGGCGATGGGCGTTGAAGGCTGGACGATGCAGGCGTGATCGCCGGCGGGGACGCGCGCGCCGCTTGACTCTACGTTCTCTTTTTGTTCCAGTCATTTCGGCGGCGCGCGGCCGCGGGATTGCGCCATGATTTATCAACCGGCGGATGGGCTCCGATACCTCTTTATTGATTTCAACGCGTTTTTCGCGGCGGTCGAACAGCATGACGACCCGGCGCTGAGGGGTCGGCCGGTGATGGTCGTTCCGCTGGCGAGCGAGCATACGGGCGCGATCGCCGTCAGCTATGAGGCGCGCGCTTACGGCGTCAAGCGCGGAACGAAGGTGCGCGAGGCGCGGGAATTATGCCCGCGGATCGCCATCCGCCCGGCGCGCCATCACCGCTATGTCGCGATCCATCGGGAAATCATGACGGAGCTTGAGCGTCATCTGCCGCTCGCCAAAATCTATTCGGTCGATGAAGCGGCCTTTCGCTTGAGCCGCCGCGACATCGAGCCGGAAGCCGCGTTCGCAATTGCGGAAAGAATGCGGCGCGGCCTTGCGGAGAATGTCGGGCCTTCCTTGCGCGCCTCGATCGGTCTTGCGCAAACGCGCCTGCTGGCGAAACTCGCGGCGGAATCAAGGAAGCCGGACGGACTGACAATATTGCATCCGCAAGACCTGCCGGAGGCGTTCCGGGATAAGCCGCTTACGACTATTCCGGGCGTCGGCGCCGGCGTCGCCGCGCGGCTCGCCCGCAACGGAGTCCATGATTTTCCCGGCCTGTGGCGGCTTCAGCCGAAACACGCCCGGCGCATTTGGGGATCGGTGCAGGGCGAGCGGTTCTGGTATGCGCTCCACGGCTACGAGGTTGACGAACCCGAAACGAAAAAATCGATGATCGGCCACAGCCGCGTTCTGACGCGGGAATATCAGGGCGCGGACGAGGCGCGGATCGTCGCGCGCGCTTTGCTGCTGAAGGCGGCGAGCCGCTTGCGCCATTATCAATTGCATGCGTCCCGGCTGTCGCTCGGCGTCGGCCTGAGGCCGGAAGGAAGCTGGGAAGGCCAGCGGAAATTCCATCCGTCCCGGAACACTTTCGACTTTCTGGCGTCGCTTGACGATCTATGGCGCGCGCTGCTGCACGATGCGCGCCCGGATGGCGCACCTATCCGCTTCGGCGTCGTCACGGTTTATCTTCATTCTCTCAACCGCGCGGATGATCCAGCATTGCGTCAGGGCGATTTTTTTCGAAACGACGCGGAAGATGAAAGGTCCGAACTCGAGGCGAGATTATGGGCCTCGATCGACGCAATCAATGCGGACCTGACAGGGAAATTCGGGCGGCTTGGCGCCGTTGGCGAAAAAGCAGGGGCGGCGAAAAAGCACGTCATGCTCGCCCGCCAGAAAGGGCTTGACCTCAACTATCTCGGCGCAAAGATCGCCTTTTCCCGCGTGCCCGAAGCAGCCGAGTTCCTGTATTAGTTCCCGCAAAGCGCGCGTTTGGACGCTCGACTTCCGGCGCCGATAGGATAAAGAGCGCCGATGAATATCTCCATTCCGGACCTCGTCGGCTATTTCGGCGTCGGCTTCGTCGTCATCACCTATTTCCTGAGCCAGGTCGGCAAAATGGATGCGACGCGCGCCCTCTATCCCGGATTGAACGCGCTTGGCGCGCTGATGATTCTCACTTCGCTCTATTACCGCCCCAACCCGCCATCCGTCGTCATCGAGATTTTCTGGCTCGCGATCAGCGTCGTCGGGCTTGTCCGGGCGCTGATGAAAAAGGCCGCGTCCTAGGGGCCGTTTGAAAACTCGCCTTCGCCCCTCGTGACGCCCTCAGGGTCTGACCGAAAACCAATGCGGCAAATTCCGGTTTCGTCATTCCGGGGCCGCCTCTTGGCGCAACCCGGAATCCATCGCGCAACACCGGATTCGGGGAGAGATGGACCCCGGGTTCCGCGCGAAGGAGCGCGGCCCCGGGGTAAGGCGGTTTTTTTGCCTGTGTTTGCGAGAATACTCTTTGGCCTGACTCTCAGGGTAGAGACGAGTTTTCAACCGGACTCTAGAGCGAAGCGCAATTAATCCGCATTGGACACGAACCTCGTTCCGTCATGCTGACGAAAGTCAGCATCCAGAGCCGCGAGGGACTTGCTCGCCATTCTGGACCCTGACTTGCGCCCTGATTTGCGTCAGGGTGACGTCGTCCTCGATTGTGAGATATTGCTCTTTGCTCTAAATCCCGAGCGCCTCCTTCAGCGCCGCGGCGCAGGCTTGCGCTTCGCCTTCGGCATAGGGAAGGGCGGTTCCGATCCCAAAGACCGGGCGCGGCCAAGCGTCGTCGTCCTGGTTGCGGGCGACAACGTGGATGTGCAGCTGGCTGACGATATTGCCGAGCGCGGCGACATTCATCTTTGTCGCGCCGGTCAGTTTCTGCAGCGCGGCGGAGACGGCGGCCGTTTCCTCGGCGAGGGCGCGGCGATCGGCCGGCGTCAGATCGTGGAACTCGACAAGGCAAGCGCGTCGCGGAACCAGCACCGCCCACGGAAAGCGGGCATCCTTCATCAACAAGACCAGCGACAGCGGCATATCGCCGACCGGGACCGTATCGTTCGCCAAACGTTCGTCGAGTTGAAACACCGTTCGCCTTTCTCTTCCCTTGTCACAAGCACTGGGTCGCAAGCACTGGATTTTCCGCCGCAATTCGGCCACCTTCCGGCCGACCATGCGCGCGGAGGCCAAAACTTCCGCGCGCTGTCTTATAGGCCCCAACGCCAAAAAGGGGCAGGCAGCCGCCGCCACCCGCAAACGGCGCGCCATTCACGGAGGGACCATGACCAACACCGCAGCAACGCCGTCCCCGGAGAAAACCTGGTTCGGCCATCCGCGCCAGCTGGCGCTCCTGTTCACGACGGAGATGTGGGAGCGCTTTGGCTATTACGGCATGCGGGCGCTGCTCATTCTTTATCTGGTCGAGCATTTCATCTTCGCCGACCGGGTCGCCAATGGCCTTTATGGCGCGTTTACCGCGCTCGTTTATCTGACGCCGCTCATCGGCGGGTTGATCGCCGACCAGTATCTCGGCTCGAAGAAGTCGGTGAAGTTCGGCGCGGTGCTGATGTCGGCCGGCTATCTTCTGCTGGCGTTCGGCGGCGGCGACCGGGCCGATCCCTTCGTCGAGATTTCCGGCCAGCGCTATGAAGTCGAGATCGTCCGCGACGGCGAGGCGGCGACGCAGTTTGTCGTCGCCGACGGCCAGCGCCTTCAGATCAACGGCAATACCGACGGCTCGATTTCGCTCGCCGGCGCCGAAGGCGCTGGCCTGCCGGCGACTGTTCCGCCGACGGATTTCCGCTTCGACGCCGAGCGCGATCCGACCTTCGTCATCATCTTGTTCGTGTCGCTCGGTCTCATCATCATCGGCAACGGCTATTTCAAGCCGAACATCTCGACGATTGTCGGCACGCTCTATCCCGAAGGCGACCCGCGGCGGGACGCCGGCTTCACCATCTTTTACATGGGGATCAATCTCGGCTCGATCATTTCGCAGTTCCTCGCGCCGCTGATCGTCGTCTGGACCGGCGAATACAAATGGGGCTTTGCGCTTGCCGGCTTTGGCATGCTGCTCGCCTGGGCGCGCTTCCAGTTCGCCGGCAAGCTGATCGCCGATTTCGGCAACCCGCCGGCGGACGCCAAGAACCGCGATCTGCCGATCCTGGTGCTGTCGCTGCTGGCGATTCCGGTCGTCTGGTTCCTGCTGAACAATGCGATGGAGACGGCGCAAATCGTCGAGGAAGCGCAAGCAACGGGCGTTGTCGCCTATTTCATGGCGCAGCCGCTCCTCGGCAAGGTGATGGCGATCGTCTATTTGGCGGCGATGATCGGCATCCCGGTCTGGGCGGTCTTTTCCTGCAAGGCGCAAGAGCGCGACCGGATGATCGTCGCCGTCATTCTGACGTTCTTTTCGGTCGTCTTCTGGACGCTGTTTGAACAGGCGGGATCGTCGATGACCCTGTTCGCCGACCGCAACACCGACCGCAACATCGGCCCCTATCTGATGCCGGCGGGGCAGGTGCAGATTTTCAACCCGCTGTTCATCGTTCTCTTCGCGCCGATCTTCAGCGTCATGTGGGTCTGGCTCGGCAGGCGCGGGCGGGAGCCTTCGGTGCCGCTGAAATTCGCGATCGGGCTGTTTCTTGTCGGATTGGGATTTCTGGCGCTGGTGTTTGGTTCGCAATTCCACGATGCAAACTTCCTGGTGCCGCTCTATTGGCTCGCCTTCGCCTACTTCCTGCATTCGATGGGCGAGCTTTGCCTGTCGCCGGTCGGGCTTTCGATGATCACCAAATTGTCGGTTCCAAAGCTCGTCGGCATGATGATGGGCGTCTGGTTCCTCTCTTCCGCGATGGCGCAATATGTCGGCGGCATCGTCGCGCAGTTTGCGTCGACCGAAACCGTTGGCGGCGAAGTCCTCAACGCGGAGGTGTCGCTCGAAACCTATCTCGGCGTTTTCCAGACGATCGGCATCTGGGGCATCGGGTTTGGCGTCGTCCTTCTCGTCCTCTGGCCGTTCCTCAAGAAGGGCATGCACGGGGTGAAATAAGCGCCGCTCCGGTTTCAGAACGCCCGGCGGATTTCTTTCCGCCGGGCGATTTGCTATCGTCGCCGCTCGACTATCACGAGGTATATGACGGCATGGACAAGCTTGATCGCATCACCCAGTCGCCTGGGGTCATGGGTGGGAAAGCCTGCATTCGAACCATGCGCGTCACCGTGAGCATGATCGTCAATCAGATCGCCGCCGGCCGGTCGATCGCCGACATTCTCGCGGATTATCCATACCTTGAGCCGGAGGACATCGCCCAGGCGCTGCGGTATGCCGCCTGGCGCGTCGACGAACGCGAGGTTGAATTGGCGAAAGCGTGAAGATTCTCGTCGATATGAATCTCTCGCCGCGGTGGGTCGAAACTCTTGCTGGGAGCGGACTAGATGCGGTCCATTGGTCATCGATTGGCCCAGCCGAAGCTCCAGACGCGGCGCTTGCGAAGTTTGCGCTCGAAAACGATTTCATCATCCTGACGTACGATCTCGATTTCGGCGCGCTCCTTGCCGCGTCACGGGATACTCATCCAAGCGTCGTGCAAATCAGGGCGGACAATATTGCGGTTAATGTCATTGGCGATCGCGTTATCGTCGCGTTGCGCCAGTTGGCGGTCGAACTTGCGGCGGGCGCGATGGTAACGGTTGAACCCGACAGAATGCGAATGAGATTATTGCCGTTCGACTAGAAAATAACTGACTCATAAGCGACCGCGCCGGGCCAGGAATTCAACGACGCATCTCCACCCGCGGCGGCGGGGGAGATACGTCACCCGGTCGCGCGGGGTCCGAAGTTATTTCGGCGTTTTCCAAACGATCGGCATCTGGGGCATCGGGTTTGGCGTCGTCCTTCTCGTCCTCTGGCCGTTCCTCAAGAAGGGCATGCACGGGGTGAAATAGACGCTCGAATCAGCCGGACGGGCTCCAGATCTTCAAGGCGGAAAGACCGGCGATTCGCGCAAAGTCCTTGTCGGCGGTGAGCATCGTCAGATCGTGACGCAGGCAAAGCGCGGCGAAGAGTGCGTCGATCGTTCCGATCGCAACGCCGGCGCGACGACAGCGGTTCCTGATCTCCGCGGCGCCGACGTGGTCGCCACGCTCGGGATTTAAAAGCGGCACGGATGAAAATCGGTCGAGGAGCGCTTCGCGCGCCTTCGGACCGTGAAAGCCTTGCAGGAGTTCCTGCAATACAAGCCCGGTCGATACGATCGTTTCGCCGGCCTCAAGAGCGCCAAGCAGCGCCCGAACTTCCAAAGACGGCGCCGGCGCGTCGCGCCTGAATGCCAGCGACCAGACGCTGGTATCGACGAAAAGCGTCAATCGCGCGCGCGCTCCGCCTTGTAGTCGAAGGAAGAATCCCATTCGAGCTTGCCGAACAATTCGATAAGCCGCTTCTGTCGCCTGCGGGCGATGAACTCCTCGAGCGCCTTGGTGACCGCCGCCTTTTTCGTGCGCTCGCCGCTGACTTCCAGCGCCCGTTCGATCAGGGCGGGGTCGATCGACAGATTGGTCGCCATGTGTAGACCTCCACACAAGAGCCTACACACAGCGGCCCGCGCCAGCAAGGCGGCGAAACTTGACCAACTTGGTCAGATTGACTATATTTCCGCCATGCCCCGTCAAGTCAACATCGCCGAAGCCAAAGCCAAACTCTCCGAACTCGTCGAAGCGGCGAGCCGCGGCGAGGAGATCGTCCTTGCACGCAACGGCAGGCCGCTGGCCCGGCTTTTGCCGATCGCGAAGGCTCGGCCGGAAGGAATCCGTCTCGGCGCGCTCAAGGCGCTGTTGTCGGCAAGGGAAATCGCGGCGCTGAAACGCGCCATCGAAGCGCCTCTCAGCGAGACGGACGCCGCGGCGGCGCGCGGCGAACACACCGACGCGCTTGGGATGTCGAGACGTCGTTCGACGGCGGCGCGCAGGGCGCCCCGGTGAGAGCTTTGCTCGACAGCCATGCGCTGTTCTGGGCGATCTCGGACGATCCGAACCTGTCAATCGCAGCGCGGAAGTTTGTTTCCGCCGCGGACAATGAAATTTCCGTCAGCACCGCGAGCTTTTACGAATTGATCTTTAAAGCTGTGCGCGGACGAATGCCCGCGGCGGCGCTGAAACTGCCGGAAGCGGCGGCCGACGCCGGATTTCGCGAAGTCGACGTGTCAAAAGCGCATCTCCTGGCGGCTGCTCGAATGGACTGGACGCATGGCGATCCATGGGACCGGATCATCGCGGCGCAAGCCATTGACGGCGGATATTCGTTGCTTTCGGCCGACGCCGTGTTCGACGAGATTGACGTCAAACGCATCTGGTGAGACGGCGGCAAATGCCAAACAGATTGACTCGCATCGTGACGCGCGGCGGCGACAAGGGCGAGACCTCGCTCGGCGACGGAACGCGTGTTGCAAAGTCAGACCCGCGCATCGCTCTTCTCGGCGACATCGACGAGTTGAATTCCTGGATCGGCGTCGTCATCGCCCATGATCCGGGTGCGGAGGTTCTGACAACGCTGCGGCTCGTCCAGCACGATCTCTTTGATTTCGGCGGCGCGCTTTGTTTTCCGGGCGCGCCGGTCCTCGGCAAGGCCCACGTCGCGCGCATCGACGCCGCCGCAGCGGGGCTGAACAAGGGGCTGGAGCCGCTGAAGGAATTCATTCTCCCGGGCGGCTCGCCGCTGCTCGCCCAGTTTCACGTCGCGCGCACGGTCTGCCGCAGGGCGGAGCGCGCCGCGGCCGCGTTCTTCGCCAGTGAAAGCGGCGGCGAATTCGCGATCGCCTGGCTCAACCGCCTGTCGGATTATTTGTTCATCGCCGCAAGGGTCGAGGCCCGGCGGACCGGCGTTGCGGAAACGCTGTGGGAAAAGTCAAAGAGCGTGAACCCATGATCGTCATGCCGGCGCAAGCGGGATTACCGATGAGAACCGGATGACGCCGCCTCCGTTGTCGATCCGGACGCCAAATACAGTCTCCAGCAAGTCCGCCGTCAGCGTGTCGGCCGCCGCGCCGTCCGCCGCCAACCGTCCCTGGTCGAGAACGATGAGCCGCGTGCAGAACCGGCGCGCCAGATCGAGATCGTGGAGCGCAGCCAGCACCAGCCCGCCGGCCTCGGCGCGGGCG
>JBGTLL010000114.1:0-2122 GCA_041744115.1 Parvularculaceae bacterium
GTCGGCCGTCGGCATCGGCGCGAGCGCCTTCCAATGGCGCTATATGGACCCCTATGTGAACGACGCCGGTGCGGTCTGGGGCGGCTATGGACAGCCTTTTGCCGATGATGCGGAAACGGCGCACCTCCTTTGCGGCAACGCTTGGGTTGCGGTCACCGGTTCGGCGTCCGGGGAAGGGCCCGCCGACCGCAATGCCCGCCGCGCGCGGCTGCGCGCTGAACTCGCCATGCAGCGGGCGGCGCGCTGGCTGGCGGCGCGCCCCGATTGCGGAGAGACGTTCGTGTTCGGCGTCGATCTCGGCCAGCATGTATCGACGTCCTCCGCCGCGGACGCTGGCGCCGCGACTGCCTATCAGCGCCAGATCCTGATCGTGACGCGGGCAAGAATCGAGGACGCCGAGCCTCTCGACGCCGGGGCGGCCGAAGAGGAGCTCCGCGCCTTCCTTGCCGACCCCGAGAATCGCGCGGCTTTTTATGCCGGCCGGGATTTCCCGGCAGTCCCGACGATCCTCGCGCCGCAATCGCAGTTCGCCGGCGATTGGCGCTGAAGCGCGACTGCGCGTATCTTTCGCTCTATGAGCGTTCTCAACGACATCGACGCGCGCGCCCGCGAGATCTTCAAGCAGCTTGTCGAGGCCTATCTCGAGACCGGCGAGCCGGTCGGATCGCGCACTCTTTCCCATGACCGGCGGCTGCAGGTGTCGGCGGCGACGATCCGCAATGTGATGGCGGATCTGACCGATCTCGGCCTTCTGCACGCGCCGCACATTTCGGCGGGGCGCCTGCCGACCGAACTGGGGCTTCGCCTGTTTGTCGACAGCCTGCTCCAGCTTGGCGACATTTCCGACGACGAACGCCGGGCGCTTGATGTCGCGGGCGATGAAGAGGGCGGCGGCACCATGCTCGAGCAGGCGGCGACGCGGCTGTCGGGCCTCACTCGCAGCGCAAGCCTTGTCGTCGCCCCAAAGACCGAAGCGCCGCTGCGCGATATCGCGTTTGTCGCGACCGCGCCCGGCCAGGCGCTTGCCGTTCTCGTCTTCGAGGACGGGCGGATTGAAAACCGGGTGATGAAAACGCCGCCAGGCCTCCCCGCCTCCGGCCTCATCGCCGCCGGCAATTATCTCTCCGCCCGGCTGCGCGGGCGCACCATCGGCGAGGTTCGCGACACGATCCTGAAGGAAGTCGATAGCAACAAGGCCGCACTCGACGACCTGACCGCGCGCCTCGTCAGCGAGGGCGTCGCCGAGATTTCGAACGCCGAGCGGATGTCGCTGATCGTGCGCGGCCGCGGGCGGCTGCTTGAGGAGACCGCGGTCGAAGACCTTGAACGCGTGCGCATGCTGTTCGACGATCTCGAAAAGAAGCGCGACGTGATCGACGTCCTCAACGCCGCCAAGGAGGCGGAAGGCGTCAAGATCTTCATCGGCTCGGAAAACCGGCTGTTCTCGCTGTCCGGATCGTCGGTCGTCGCCGCCCCCTATCGCGATGCGTCGCGGACGATCGTCGGCGTTCTCGGCGTCATCGGGCCGACGCGGATCAATTACGCGCGGATCATCCCGATCGTCGAATACGCGGCCGAAGTTGTCTCCCGCCGCATCAAATAGGCCGCCAATTGCGCGCGGTTGAAATGATCCGCCCCGGCGGCTACATGGCGGGCGATGAGCAGCGAGACCTATCCGCCGAATGACGACCAGCCGGAGGAGGCGCCCGAAGACGCCCTCGACGCGGCGAGCGAGGCCCTTGAGATCGAGATCGCCGAGTTGAACGACCGCGTCTTGCGGCTTGCCGCCGAAGTCGAAAACACCCGCCGTCGCGGCGAGCGGGAGAAAATCGACGCCAGCCGCTATGCGATCGCGGCGTTCGCGAGGGACCTTCTCGGCGTTTCCGATAATCTGGAGCGGGCGCTGGCGATCGCCCCGGAAGAATCTGAGTCCGCTAGCGCTGAAGCCGTCTCCGGCTTTGTCACCGGCGTCCGGCTGACCGAGCGGACGCTCGCCGCCGCGCTCGAGCGCCATGGCGTCAGGAAGATCGACCCCAGGGGCGACAAATTCGACCCGAACCTCCATCAGGCGGTGGCGCAGGCCCCGGCGCCGGGCATTCCGGCGGGCTGCGTCGCCGAGACC
>JBGTLL010000115.1:0-53048 GCA_041744115.1 Parvularculaceae bacterium
CCCGCGATCGCCGCCGCCGTATCGGCCAGAGCGCCGCCGACGCCCGAGAGTTTCGCCGCGGACAGGGTGAAGATTGCATCGGCATGTCCTTGCGCCGCCGCCTGTTCGAGCATTCGGCGCGCGGCTTCCGGTTGGCGGCGATCCGACATCAACGCAGCGAGCGCATACTGCGCGTCGGCGTCGCCCGCCCCGGCGCGGCGCTCAATTTCTGCGAAGGATGGCGCGGTCATGGCGGACGATATCGCGTTTCGGGCGCGCGCGCGTCAAGCCGACCTCCATTCGATTCACGCAATCGCGCGCCCGTGACGGAACCACCCAAACCGGCGGCGTCTTATCAGTGCCTCAGCCTTACGCAGAAAGGATTCCGCACCATGAAAGCCGTCGTCTACCGGGGCCCCCAGGAAGTCGCGACCGAAACGGTCGATGACCCGAAAATTGAAAAGCCCACCGACGTCCTGATCAAGATCACGACAACGAACATCTGCGGTTCCGACCTCCATTTGTACGAGGGCCGCACCGATCTGGAGGAAGGCCGCATTCTCGGCCATGAAAACCAGGGCGAGGTGATCGAGGTCGGCAAGGCGGTCTGGCGCGTCAAGGTCGGCGACAAAGTCTGCATTCCCTTCAACGTCGCGTGCGGCTGCTGCGCCAATTGTGAAAACGGCTTCACCGCCGCTTGCGAGAACGTCAACCCGGACCCGAAGATGAAGGGCGGCGCTTACGGCTACGCCGGGATGGGCCCCTATTGGGGCGGTCAGGCGGAATTTCTGCGCGTGCCGTTCGGCGACTTCAATTGCCTCGTCCTGCCGGAAGACGCCGATGAAAAAGCCAACGACTACGTCATGCTGTCCGACATTTTTCCGACCGGCTGGCACGGCGTCAGGCTGTCCGGGCTTCTGCCAGGCGAAACGATCGTCATTTATGGCGCCGGCCCGGTCGGCCTGATGGCGGCGCTGTCAGCGGATATCCAGGGCGCGGCGAAAATTATCGTCGTCGATGACAAGCCGGACCGCCTCGAACTCGCTGAATCTTTCGGCGCGATCCCGATCAATTTCAGGGACGGCGACGCGCCGGCGCAAGTGACGGAACTGACCGATGGCAAAGGCGCCGATCGCGGCGTTGAAGCGGTCGGCTATCAGGCCTGCGGCCTCAAGCGCGGCGAGGCGCCGAACAAGACAATGAACGACCTCGTCAAATCGGTGAAATTCACTGGCGGCATCGGCGTCGTCGGCGTCTTCGTGCCGGAAGATCCAGGCGCGGCGAATGATCTTGCAAAAGAAGGCAAGATCGCCTTCGACATTGGAAACTACTTCACGCGCGGGCAGACGATGGGATCGGGCCAATGCAGCGTCAAACGCTATAATCGCCGCCTGTGCGCGCTCATAAACGCGGGCAAGGCGCAACCCGGCCGCATCGTCAGCCACGAAGTCGGTCTCGACGAGGCGGCGGGCGCCTACCGCCATTTCGACAATCGCGACGACGGCTGGACGAAAGTCGTGTTCAAGCCGGCGGCGTAATGGTCAAAACGACAGCGCTTTCGCCTGTTTGACGTTTGGCAAGGCTGCGACTTTGGCCAGCACGTCGTCCGTCACGCTGTCGTCGACGGCGAGCAGCGCGATTGCATCCGCCCCGGGCGCCGATCGCCCGAGATTGAATGTCGCGATATTGACGTTGGCGTCGCCGAGGGTCTGGCCGAGCGCGCCGATGAAGCCCGGTCTGTCGGCGTTCGTTACATAGAGCATGCGCGGCGCAAACGACGCTTCCATCTCGACGCCCTTGATTTCGACGATCCTCGGCGTCTGGCCAAAAAGCGCGCCGGAGACCGTCCGGTCCTGCCGCTCGGTGACGATCCTGAGGCGGATGACGCTTTCGAAATTCTCCACGTCGTCGCGATAGGTCTCGGCGATTGCGATGCCGCGTTCCTTGGCGATCATCGGCGCGTTGACGATGTTCACCTCGGACAGCATCGGGCGGAGAACTCCCGCGACCGCCGCCGCCGTCATCGGGCGCGTGTTCAGCCTGGCGACGCCGCCAGCGTAGACGACCTCGATCGCCCTGACGCTGGTTTCGGTCAACTGGCCCGCGAACCTCCCGAGATTTTCGGCGAGCGCAATAAACGGCTTCAGACGCGGCGCTTCTTCCGCCGTGATCGAGGGCATGTTGAGCGCGTTCGTCACCGCGCCGCGGAGCAGATAATCCGCCATCTGCTCGGCGATCTGGATGGCGACGTTTTCCTGCGCTTCATTCGTCGAGGCGCCAAGATGCGGCGTCGCGATCACCCGTTCATGCGCGAACAGCGGATGATCCGTCGCCGGCTCTACCGCAAAAACGTCGAGCGCCGCCGCCGCGATGTGACCGCTATCGAGACCCGCCTTCAGCGCCGCCTCGTCGATCAATCCGCCGCGCGCGCAATTGACGATGATGACGCCCTTCCTTGTCCGCGTCAGCGCCTTCGACGACAGGATGTTTTTCGTCTGCTCGGTCAGAGGCGTGTGCAGGGTGATGATGTCGGCCCTCGCGAGCAGCGCGTCGAGGTCGACTTTCTCGACGCCGAGTTCGACGGCGCGCGCGTCCGTCAGGAACGGATCGAAGGCGATGACGCGCATTTTCAGCGCGATTGCGCGGTCGGCGACGATGCCGCCGATATTGCCGCAACCGATGACGCCGAGCGTCTTGGCGAAAAGCTCGACGCCCATGAAGCGCGACTTCTCCCATTTGCCGGCGTGCGTCGACTGGTTCGCCTGCGGAATTTGCCTCGCGGCCGCGAACATCATGGCGATTGCATGTTCGGCTGTCGTTATCGCGTTGCCATAGGGCGTGTTCATAACGACGATTCCCGCCGCGGTCGCGGCCGGAATGTCGATATTGTCAACGCCGATGCCGGCGCGGCCGATGACTTTGAGATTTTTCCCGGCGGCGATGATCGCCGCCGTCGCCTTCGTCGCCGAGCGCACCGCAAGTCCGTCATAAAGGCCGATGACCTGCTGAAGTTTCGCCTTATCCTTGCCGAGCGTCGGCTCGTAATCCACGTCGAGCCCCCGCTCGCGGAAAATGTTGACGGCGGTCTCGGAAAGGTCGTCGGAGATGAGGACTTTGGGCATTATTGGTTTCTTTCGTTCCGGCCCGCTCTTCGCCGCGAAAGCGGGGATCCATCTTTCGCGTCGACTGGATCCCCGCTTTCGCGGGGAGGAGCGGTCAAGCGGGATTGTCAGGACAGGGAGGCTCCTGCTTCCGCGAACGCCCAGTCGAGCCACGGACACAGCGCTTCGAGATCGGCGCGGTCGACCGTCGCGCCGCACCAGATTCGGAGGCCCGGCGGCGCGTCGCGATAGCCGCCGATGTCGAACGCGGCTTCTTCTTTCGCCAGCAGGGATTCGATCTCCCTGACAAACGTGCGCTGCTTCTCATCGCCGAGGCCGGCGATCACCGGATCGACAATCTTCAGACAGACCGACGTGTTCGATCGCGCGGATTCATCCGTGCAGAGAAAATCGACCCACGCGGTGCGCTCGACCCACTGCGAAATCGCGTGGAGATTGGAATCGGCGCGGCGAATCAGCTCTTTCAAGCCGCCGATCGAAGCGCCCCATTTCAGGGCGTCGATATAATCCTCGATAACGAGCATTGACGGCGTATTGATTGTCTCACCATCAAAGACGCCTTCGATCAGTTTGCCGCCCTTTGTAAGGCGGAAGATTTTCGGCAACGGCCAGGCCGGCGTATGGGATTCGAGCCGCGCCACCGCGCGCGGCGACACAATCAGGACGCCATGCCCGCCTTCTCCGCCGAGCGCCTTCTGGAAAGAAAAAGTGACGACGTCGAGTTTGTTCCAATCCAGCGCCTGCGCGAACGCGGCCGAGGTCGCGTCGCAGATCGTCAATCCCTCGCGCTTCCCGTCGATCCAGCCGGCGTCAGGAACCCTGACGCCAGAAGTCGTGCCGTTCCAGGTAAAGACAATGTCCGAGGCCGGATCAATGTTCCCGAGATCGGGCAGCGCGCCGTAGGGCGCGCGGAATACCGCCGCGTCGAGCTTCAAATGTTTGACAACATCCGTGACCCATCCTTCGCCGAAACTCTCCCACGCGAGCAGGGTGACGGGCCGCGCGCCCAATAGCGACCACAGCGCCATTTCAACCGCGCCGGTATCCGACGCCGGCACGATGCCGATCCGATAATCGGCCGGAACCTCGAGGAGCGCGCGTGTGCGGTCGATCGCTTCCTTGAGGCGCGCCTTGCCGATCCTCGCGCGATGCGAGCGGCCGAGGGTTTCGGTTCCGAGATTTTGCGCGGACCATCCGGGGCGCTTGGCGCAAGGGCCGGATGAAAAATAGGGTCTTGCGGGCCGCACGCCCGGCTTTGTCGGCATCGATCGGTCTCCCATCCTTGCAGATGGGTCGCGCCTCGTTGGGAAGGCGTGGCCCGCCGCGACCCTGATCCTGATCCGCTATCGGCGTCAACAGAATTTTTGCGTTGCAGCAAAATGCCCGGCGGAGCATTTTGTGCTCCACGCACCTAACACTTTGACCCCCGTCATGTCCGTCCCTGCCCGCAAAAAGTCCGGTCCCGCCGACGCGGGCACATTCGAATGGACGCTGCTCGCCCTCCTCATCGCGCTCGGCGGATCGTCGTTCACCCTCATCCGCGCGGCGCTCGAAACGGTTCCGCCGATTCTGGTCACGGTCGGCCGGCTGTGGATTGCGGCGATTGCGCTCTACGCATTGATGCGGGTCAAGGGCCGGGGCTTTCCGCCATTCCTTGTGCGGACGAAATCGGGCCCGCGCCCGCATATCCTCTGGGCATGGATGACAGGCGTCGGCATCGTCGGCTACACAATTCCGTTCCTGATTTTTCCGTGGGCGCAGCAATATGTCGATAGCGGCCTTGCCGGCGTCTATATGGCGTTCATGCCGCTGTGGACCTTGGGTCTTGCCTATTTCTTCGCCGGCGAAAAACTGACGCCGCGAAAAATCGTCGGCTTTCTGATGGGCTTTGCCGGCGTCCTGTTTCTGATGGGACCGGACGCGATTGCCGGCGTCGCGGGGTCAAGCGTCGCCGCGCAGGCGGGACTACTCATTGCGACCTTGCTTTACGCGGCCTCCGCCGTGATGTCGCGCCGCGCGCCGCCGGCAAGACCGCGCGTCTTTTCCGCCGGTATTGTTCTTGCTGGCGCGGTCTTTTCGACGCCGGCGCTGTTCTTCACGCCGATCGAGCCGGCGGTGTGGTCTTTGAAAAGCATCGCCAGCGTGATCATCCTCGGGCTTGGGCCGACGGCGCTCGCCGGGATCATCATCATCATCGTGATCCGCCGCATCGGCGCCTCCTTCATGGCGCTCGCCAATTACGTAACACCGGTGTGGGCGGTCATCGCCGGCGCTCTCGTTTTTCAGGAGCGGCTCGAGTCATCGGCCTTCATCGCGCTTGCGGTGATCCTTGCCGGCGTCGCGGTCAGCCAGCGCAAGGGAAAGCCCGTCATCGAAGCCGGTGATGCGCGGGCCGCCGATCAAGGCGCAATTGTCGCCCGCGAGGCGGCGCGTCAGAAATCGAGATGACCTTTCATCACCGGCACGGCATTGCCGCCGATGCGCACGGATTTGACCGCGCCGCCTTCGGTTTCAACGTTCGCGCGGATGAGGCTCGGCCGGCCCATTTCAAATCCCTGCTCGATCAGCCAGCGATGCGTTCCGTCGGCGAGCCGCTGCGACAGGGCGATCTGCCCCGGCAACGACGCGGCCGCGCTTCCGGTCGCCGGATCTTCAGGAACGCCCGCGCCCGGCGCGAACATGCGCACATGATAATCGGCGCCTTCACTTTCGCCGCCCTCCGCGTAAAGCAGCACCCCGACCGTTGTGTTCAGGGCCAACGCTTCGAAAGCGCCGCTGTTGATCTTTGCGCCGCGGACAATTTCGAGCGGCGCCTTTGCGAATGCGAACGCGGTCGGCGCGCCGATGAGACGCGGGCGATGCGCGCCGCGATCGACGGAGTTTGGCGGCAGGGACAGCGCCGCCTCGATCGCTTCGGCGTCCGGCGCCGCCCCGCGTTCAGCGGGCAGGTTCGGGTTCTGAAATTCGGCAAATGGAACCGCGCCGTCGACATTGATATTCACCGGAAAGACGCCGGCGTTCAGTTCAAGCCACAATTCGCCAGACAATTTCCGCGCGCGGGCGATGGCGATCGCCGTGCCAACAGTCGGGTGTCCGGCGAACTGCATTTCATAGAAGGGGGTGAATATTCTGACGCGCGCGGTATGTTTCGCGTCTTCCGGCGGCAGGACGAAAGTCGATTCGGCGTAATTGAATTCGCGCGTGATCGTCTGCATGTCGGACAGCGAAAGTCCTTGCGCGTCCATCAGGACGGCAAGCGGATTGCCGGCGAACCGGCGGTCGGTGAAAACGTCGAACGTCTCGAAATCGTAGCGGGCCATGGCCGATCCTCGCGCTGGTTTGGATGCGCCATAGGCGCTCGCCGAGGGTCTCACAAATCAGAAAATCGAAAGGGCGGGCGAGCAGCGCTGATCGAACGCTGTCGATCCTCAATAGCGGACGACGAGCGCCAACGTCGCCTGATGCGTCTTGAATTCGTCAAGCGCGATCGACGCGTTGCGCTGGCGGTACATATAGCCAAGTTCGGCGGCGAGATGCCGGTTGAAGAGATACTCGACGCCGGCGCCGGCGGTCACATCATCCTGCGTCTGCCCGCTGACGCGGAATTCGCCATGCCGGTAGCCAGCTTCAAGCCGGCCGCGAAGATTGTGGCGGATTTCCTGATAGAGCCTGACCGAGCCGCGCGTGTCGATACGCCCGCTGGCCCCCGTCCTGTTGGTTGCAACATCGCCGCGGAAAGCGTCGACGATGACAGCGGTCCTCGCCTGCGGAAACCACCGGATTGAGCCGTTGACGCCGAGTCCGGTGAAGTCACGCAATAGCGGATCTTCAAATGTCGCCTTGAAATAGCCGACACCGATCTCGCCAACGAGCTTTTCCGTGAAGTCGACCGCAAGGCCGACATTCGAGCCGAAGGTCTTGCCGTCGCGGTCAACGCCGCTCAAATCGACCGGCAGACGAAAATCGCGCCTCACGCCGTAGCCTTCGACGAAGAGATCGGCCCGGCTCGATGCGGCGAGCAGCCCGCGCACAGATGCGCGATAGCTGGTCAGATCGCGCTCATCGTCGATCGGGTCGCGATAGTTCGACTTGAAGGCGCCCGCGGTCGCCGCAACGCCGATACGCCCCGGCCGATACGAATAGCCGACTTCGCCCGACAGGTTGTCGATCAAGGTCGGCGGTATCGTCGTGTCGAGATTGCGCTCCGGATCGGTGCGCCGCTGGAAGCCGCGATCATACCCGACGGAAAGCGACGCCAGTTGCGCGCTGTCCGTCTGGTAGCGCATTTTGGCGTTTGCGCCGAAGGTCTCGACATTTTCGTTGTCGTTCTCGAAATACCGGCGGACGGCGCCGTAGACGTCGCCGCTGAGGTCGAGCGTTGTTGTCTTGCGGCTGAAAGCGACGCTCGGCTCGATCAGGGCGATCACATCTTCATCGGCGTTCGTCGAGGTCGCAAAGACGTTTGAATCGGCGATCAGGCTGACGCGCATTTCCGGGTAAAGCGTCGTCGTCCCGATGCGAACGCCCTGTCGTTCATACCCTTGCGGCGGCGCCTTTTCGAAAGTCGACATCGCCGCGCTCTGCGCCAATACCGCGGACGGCGCCGCGATCGCGACGACCGCCGCCGCACTGGCGAAAAGCCGCCTTATTGCTGGTGATCCCGCCAAATTCAGAACCACCCCTCATAGACGCGGATCGTATCGCCAGGAAGCACGACGCTGTCGAGCTTGGCTTTGCCGGTGATAGCCTTGCCGTCGACGATCCGGGTAATGACGACCTTGTCCGAGCTCGCGCGGAAAGTCGGGCCGCCCGCCATCGACAGCGCCGTCAGGACCGTCATGTTCGGCGCGTAAGCGAACTGGCCCGGGCGGGTTACTTCGCCAATCACGAAGAACGGCCGGTATTGCGAAATCTCGGCGCTGACGCTCGGATTGTAGACGAGGTTTTTCTCAGCGATGGCCGCCGCAATGGCGGTCTTCACCGCTTCGATCGGCTGACCGGCGACCGTGATGGTGTCGAGAAGCGGTAGCGATATCGTTCCTGAATCGCTGACGCGATAGGTGTTGGTCAACTCATCGAGCCGAAACACCGCAATGCGGATCTCGTCCCCCGGCCCGAGGAGATAGGGCTCGGCCTTCGCCTCCGGCAGCGCCGACGGCGCCGACGCGCAGGCCATCAAAAGCATAGCGAAAAACGCCGCGACCGTCCGACTTACCATGGATTTCCCCATCATTACCCCGACACCGACGCCTGCGGAAAGTGAGACTCCGGCGACCCGCCGAGCCTATTCGAATTCGCGTCCCGGAACCATCCCCCCGCCCAATGACTGCGCCAGTCAAGCGTCATGCCCGACCGGCCGATATCGCTTCGTCGAGGATATACCCATTCGACGCCGCCGGCGCCGGCGGCGACAGCCAGGGTGAAAGATCGCGTCCGATCATTGCCCCCAGTTCCTTGATGTCGCTGCGATAATAATCGCTCAGAAAGTTCCGGGCTTCGATTTCTAGCGGCGGATAGGCAATCTGCCGGGCGAAAATCCCGCGCAGCGACTTGAACCAGTCTTGACCGCGAAGCGGCGCGGCGGCCTTCTTGAACGGACGAAGCGCCTTGCGCATCGGCAAGGGCAGCATTCGCGCGGCGCCGTCATTTTCGCGGGCCATCGCGGGACCGGACGCCGGCCCGTCAATGCCGATATGCTCGGCAATCCGGATCAGCGTTCCCCTCGGCTCGTCGCTGATGCCTTCATAAAGGAGAACGAGAAGCTGCTCGCGCGCAAAGCGATCAAGAAAGCGCGCCAGATGTTCGGCATACAAACCGCCGCTCAGAAATCGCGCGCCGAACCCGTCGCCGTCCTGCCGCTCGGAGAAATAGGCGCCCGGAGCCTTCTGCGTCGTTCCGCGCCGATAGAGCATGCAATAATCAGAATAGGCGCGTTCGATCGGATTGCGCAATTGAACAACGAGCCGCGCCTCTGGCAGGTCTGAAGCGATCCTTTCGGCCGCCATGGGATGCGCGAGATAGTCCGCGGACTTCTCGCCGATCACGGCGCCGGCGGGCGCATCGGCGAAGAAACTCGAATACCAGTCGGGCCCGCGCTCGTATTCGCTGCTGAAATAATGAGGCTCAGGACCCGGAATGAAGATCGAGGGGTGCTGTGCAAGCTGGCGCGCCGTCCACGTCGTCGCCGCTTTAACCGCGCCAATGATAACGAAATGCGGTTTCCCCTTCGCGTCCATCGCGGCCGGCGCTCCTAATTGGTCGCCTGCATAGCGACATAGCGCAGAATTTCACCCATTTCCCGAACATCATTGAGGGTTAGCGTCTGATCGACAGGGAGAAGAAGGCTGGTTTCGCCAAGGAGGCGCGCGTTCGGCAGCGTCGTGTGATCATTCGCCGCGCCGTCGGAAAACGCCTTTTCGCGATAAATCTCCGGGCAGCTTCCTGCCTGACAGGGCGCCCCGAGCGCCGCCGCCTCACGCAGGATGCGGTCGCGCGACCAGCCGATCTTTAGACGCTCCGGCCGGACGAACAGATAGTATTTGTAATAGGCGTGGCCGATGTGATTCTTAGGCGTCGGCACGCGGAAAAGCTTCACGTCGGCGAAAATGTCATCGAGGATGCGCGCGCGCTGGCGGCGTTCTTCAACCCATTGGCGCAGCTTCGCCAATTGGTGCAGGCCGATCGCCGCCTGCATTTCGGTCATTCGGAAATTTGTGCCGATTGACGAATGCATCCACCGGAACACAGGCTCTGACGATTTCTGCATGGCGAGGCGATAATCCTTGCCATGATCCTTGTAGGACCAGGCGCGCCGATGGACAGCTTCATCGCGCAGGACCAGCATCCCGCCCTCGCCGCCCGTCGACATGATTTTGTCAGTACAGAAAGAAAACGCCGCGGCGTCTCCAAAAGAGCCGACGGGACGGCCTTTATAGGTTGCGCCATGCGCCTGGGCGCAGTCTTCGATCAGCTTCAGCCCTTTTTCTTCAGCCAGAGCGCATAGCTCATCCATTTCGCAGGAAAAGCCCGCAAGATGCACAATGACGACGGCGCGCGTCGCCGGCGTCAGCGCCGCGCGTACGGATTCCGCCGTCAGATTCTGCGAATTGGCGTCAACATCGGCGAATACCGGCGTCGCGCCACAATTGGCGACGCAGCTCGCCGAAGCGACGAAACTGCGCGAGGTGACGACGACGTCATCGCCCAGACCGATTTCGAGCGCGCGCAGCGCGAGCTCGAGCGCCAGGGTGCCGTTCGCCAGCGAGATCGCGTATGGCATCCCGCAGGCTTCCGCGAACGAGCGTTCAAATGACCGGCAATGATCGCCATGCTGAAGCGAGTTGACGCGGCCCGACCGCAAGACGCTGACGACGGCATCGACTTCATCGTCTCCGTAAACTGGCCATTTCGACCGGATCGCGCGAAAGACCGGCGTCGACGCCGACGAAAGGGCGGCGTCGCGTGACGGAATCACCCTGTCGAGCAGACGTTCAAACTCATGCGCCAGAGTTTCCGCAACACCCATTTTTACTGCGCTCCCATGATCGAGGCCATAGCCCGCGATGAACACTCTTCCGCATCGGCGGGAGATGTTCCCGTGGGCCCTCCTGCAGGTTTTGTGCCGTCGGCGACTGCGCGTTCTTCGCCGATCAGCGCAAAGATTTCCTGGCGCACCGCCATCTCATCGCCGCGGGCAATGGCGACGGAAAGTCGCTCAAGCAGCCGGTCCAGCACTGCCATCGGCGTCGCCGCGGGTTCGGCTTCAAATACGCCAGGGATTTCCGAAGGCAGCTGCTGTTCATTCTTGTCGAACAGTTGCTCGAACAGCTTTTCGCCGGGCCGGGCGCCAATGATTCTGATGGTGGCGCCCACGCCGGGTTCAAGCCCGGACAGGCGGATCATGCGATGGGCGATGTCGATGACTTTGATCGGCTCGCCCATGTCGAGCACGAAAATCCGCCCGCGCCTGGTGTTGTTGGCGATGGCGGCGTGGGCGCTTTGCAAGATCAGCGCAACCGCTTCATGGATCGTCATGAAGAAGCGCGTCATTTCAGGATCCGTGACAGTAAGCGGCAGCCGTTCGCGCAATTGGCGCTGGAACAGCGGAACAACTGAGCCGCTCGACCCGAGCACATTGCCGAAGCGCACGGTCAAGAACCGCGTCGCCCCGCTCTCGCGCTCGCTTTGCAGATCGAGCGCCTGACAGTAGAGTTCGCCGAGGCGCTTCGTGGCGCCCATGACGCCGACCGGGTTCACCGCCTTGTCCGTCGACACCTGGATCATCGCAATCGATTTGTGCTTGCGGGCCGCGTCCGCGATATTTCGGGTGCCAAGGAGATTGGTCGCCGCCGCCGGGCACGGATTGAGTTCGACAAGGGGCACATGCTTCAGCGCGGCGGCGTGGAACACCATTTGCGGCTGATGCTCGAGGAATACGCTCATCACCTGGCTACGGTCGCGAATGTCGCAGAGGATCGGCGCGATCACGACGTCCGGAAAGTTCTGCCGGATTTCCAAATCAATCTGATAAAGGTTATATTCGCATTGTTCGATGAGGACGATCTTGCGCGGCGCAAAAGACGCAATCTGCCGCACGAGTTCGCTGCCGATCGAGCCGCCGGCGCCGGTGACGACAATCGAACGGTCACCGATCGTCCGCGAAATGATTTCGGGGTCGAATTTGATCGGCGCACGCCCCAAAAGCTCCGATAGGTCGAACTCCCGAAGCTCGACTTTTGCTTCGCTGGAACTGCCGGAGAAGGACGCGCGGACGACGTTGAGACCGAGCCCGGTCGCCCGGCTGGCGAGGCTTATATATTTTGCATCGGACGCGTCGCCGCCGGCCGCCGCGATGACGAGCGTCCGCGGGGCGTTCGGCCGATCCTTGCGTTCATTGACGACATAATTGAGCGCCTGCAGACCGCCGAGAATCGGCACGCCGTGAAGTTTGCGGCGTAAGTCTATTTCGCCGTCATCCAGTACGCCGACAGGCTTGAAGCCCTTGATGAGGCCAAGTTCTCGCTTACGCAGCACAAACGCGACGGCGTCCGGCGCGCCAGCGATCAGCGCGGGCGGCTCATCGCCCGATGTTTCGCCTCGCAGCAGCCGGTTCGCCAGATTGACCGCCTGGGGTCCAAACCGGCGCAGTCCGCGCGCCAATCCCATCAGGCTGACGCTGATAAAACATTGAATGAGGAAAAAAGCGGCCGGCGCCTCTCCGATGCCAAGCGTTGCCGATAGAATAAAAAACAGGGCGAGCGTGTGCAGGCTGCCTGCAAACACAATCAGCGCCAGATCGACGATCGAAACAAATCGCCAAAAACGCCGGCTGAGGCCGAGAAAATAGAAGATCAGGGCGCCGCTCGCCAAAATCGGCGGGATCGCGACGAGCCACGCCGCCCAATTGTCGCTCGCGCCGAGGCGAGGGAGAGCGACCAGGATGGCAATCGCAATCGCCGCGACTGACGCCGCAAGATCGATCGCCAACAGGACAAAATGCTTACCCCCGCGCTTAAGCGCGGCGACGCTTGTTGTGGAAAAAAACAACATTCTCCCCAGAATCCCCCATGATCCCGACGACGATTTACCCAGCTATGGGAATTCTCCCATTCGTGCTATCTGACACGCATTCTACTGGATTCCGCGGAGGCAGGATTTCTTTGCAGTCGCGAAATCATAACGGATTAGTAACGCTGAGAATTGAAAGGTCAAACCCGGAAACGCTGAATTTCATGATCTAGCTCACACCTCCAGCGATTTTGTGCAAGCCGTGTGCCGGGAGTCACATTGCACTGCACCAAACACGGGAAAACCCCACTCGGGTTGCGCGCATTGCGAGAAGCGCAGGACATATCGAAGCGCCATTCACTCGCCGAGCGGCAATTGCGATTAGGCTGTGGAAAATACCGCCTGCCGCCGGATTTTCCGTCGCAGAGTATTTATACCGTCGCAAAGCAAGTGTTGCGGCGCCTTCAATGACCGAAAAGCGACTGCGCGTTGCTGGCGCAATGCAGCCGGGGCTCGATCGAAGTGGATTGGCGCACAGGATGACGCCAAGCATTACGCCGGGTTGTTGGCGGAACGCCCGACAACAAGGACCTCGCCAATTCCCCGCTGGATTGAGACCCCGACCGCCGCCGACAGCCGAGGCGAACAATTTCGCATAACGGTCCCCACCTGGATGCCGTATAGCTGACTCTGGTTTTTGTACCGACGCCGAATGGTCGGGCTGGGCAAGCGAATGAAGAACAAAACACGCGTCTGCATTCGGATTGATCTTCCGGCCAAACGGCGGGTCGCCGCATGAAGATTGTCATTGTCGCCAGCCTGACGAAATCCCTGATCAATTTTCGCGGGTCGCTTCTGGAAGCGATTGTCGAAAGCGGCGATCATGAGGTGATTGCCTGCGCGCCGGAAGACGACCAGAAAACAATCGGCGAATTAAGAAAGATCGGCGTCGCATTCCGCCGCATGCCAATGGCGCGCGCGTCTACAAATCCGTTCGCGGATTTGCACACTCTTGCGCGCCTTTCGCTGCTGTTCCGGAAAGAGCGGCCGGACATCGTGCTCGCTTATACGCAAAAACCGATTATCTATGGCGGTATGGCCGCGCGCCTTTCGCCCCGGGCGCGCTTCTTCGCCATGCAAAGCGGGCTCGGCTTTGCTTTCAGCGAAGAAAACACCAATCGCCGCCTTCAACGGCTGGTCTCCTTTCTCTATCGCATCGGCGTCGCAAAGGCGGAGACTGTCTTCGTTTTCAATTCCGACGATGAAGCTGAAATGCGAGTGCATAAGATACTCGGACCCCGCCACTCTGTGGTTCAGGTGCCGGGGTCGGGCGTTGATATCGGCCAGTTCTCGGAACAGCCATTTCCCGAACGCCCGACATTTCTGCTGGTTGCCCGCTTGATGCGCGACAAGGGCCTTTACGAATTCGTCGAAGCCGCGCGGCGGGTCCGCGCGGCCAATCCCTCCGCGAGATTTCAGATCCTCGGGCCGTTTGACGCCAATCCCGCGTCAATTGCCGCCGCCGATCTTGACCGCTGGCGCGAGGAAGGCGTGATCGAATATCTCGGCGTCACCGACGATGTCAGGCCGTTTCTGGCCGATTCGACCGTCTTCGTTCTTCCATCCTTTCATCGCGAAGGCCTGCCGCGATCGATTCTTGAAGCGATGGCGACGGGGCGCCCAATTATCACCACGCAGACGCCCGGGTGCCGGGAAACTGTGGTCGAAGGCGAGAACGGCTTCCTCGTTCAGGCGCGCGACGCTGGCGCGCTTGCTGAAGCCATGATCAAATTCATGCAAGACCCCTTGCTCGCCGCCCGCATGGGCGCCGCCTCGCGCGGATTGGCGGAGACGAAGTTCGACGTCGATATCGTCAATGACAGGGTGCTTCGGACGATCGGGCTGCGCGGCGACGCCGCGTGTCGATCAAATGCGCCGCGGCAGGCCTCCGATCCAGTGCGCCGCGCGCTCGACGTTGTCGGATCCGTTGCGGGCCTCGTCGTCGGCCTGCCGCTGGGCGTTTTCATCGCCGCCGTGATAGTGCTAACCCTCGGCCGTCCGGTCTTTTTCGTTCAGAAGCGCGCCGGCCGGCATCGCAAGACGTTCAACCTGGTCAAATTCCGCACCATGACGGATGCGCGAAGCGATGACGGCGGGCTGCTCGGCGATGAGCAAAGGCTGGCCTCGTTCGGACGGTTTCTCCGTCGGTCCCGCCTCGACGAACTTCCAGAACTCTGGAACATCCTCGTCGGTGAAATGGCGTTTGTCGGCCCGAGGCCGCTGCTCTCTCACTCTCTCCCCAATCAGGGGTCGCGCGGCGAGGAGCGGCTCAGCATTCGTCCAGGCCTGACCGGCTGGGCGCAGGTCAACGGCAACACGCTGCTTGACGACGGGCAAAAGCTGAACCTTGACCTTTGGTATGTCAAAAACCGGTCGCTCGGGCTTGATCTGGTCATTCTTCTGAAAACAGCGGGGGTCATCCTGATCGGCGAGCGGCTTTCCAAAACCGCGCAGGTTCGGGAATGAAGGCGATTGTCGTCGGCGCCGTTGAATCAACGCGCATCGCGTTGCGCGCAATAAACGCCGCGCCGGGCTGGACCCTGTCGGCGATCATCACCCTGCCCCGATCACACGCCGGCCGTCATTCCGACTTCGTCGATTTGCGCGAAGAAGCGGCGGCATGCAACGCAGCGTTGATAGACGCCCCAGACTCGAACGCGCCCGAAATCGTTGAGAAAGCAAAAGCGCTGAAGCCGGACATCGCATTCGTTATCGGCTGGTCGCAGATCTGCAAACCGGAATTCCGCAATGCGGCAGGCGGGAAAGTGATCGGCTATCATCCAGCGCCGCTGCCGCGGCTTCGTGGGCGCGCGGTCATTCCGTGGACCATTCTCCTTGACGAAAAGATCACGGCGTCGACGCTTTTCTGGATTGATGATGGCGTCGATACCGGACCAATCCTTGCGCAGAAATTCCTGCATGTCGCGCCAGACGAAACCGCGACAACGCTTTACGCGAGACATATGGAGGCGCTCGACGAGATTCTGCGATCAAGTCTTGGCGCCTTGAAAAATGGCGACGCGCCGCGCCTTTCCCAGGACGAGCGTTATGCGACCTATGCGGCACGGCGCACGCCGAAGGACGGCGCCATCGACTGGCGAAAGTCCGCCGCGGAGATTTCACGCCTTATTCGCGCAACAACGAGACCCTATCCGGGAGCGTTTACGACCTGGAAAGGCCGCAAGCTCGTTATCTGGAGCGCGCATCTGTGGGCTGAAGGCGCCGCGCGCGCCGCGACGCCGGGCCAGATCGTCAAAATCGAGGACGGCCTTCTCTCGATTGCATGCGGCGAAGGGGGCATCATTGCGGGCGAGTGGACGCTTGAGGGAATCTCCGACATCCGCAACCATGGCGTTCTCGGGGACATCGGTTAAAAGTAAGCGATCCATGGTGATGGAGGCGGTTGAATGCGGGTATTGGTAGTTGCGCCGCATGCGGACGATGAGACGCTCGGAATGGGCGGCGCCATTGCGCGTCACGTCGAACGTGGCGACGACGTTCATGTCGCGCTGCTGACTGGCAACGGCGCGGAAGGCGACCACCCGTTTATTCCCCGGCAAAGTTTCGACAAGGTCCGCGCCGAGTTTGACGCCGCGCTCGACGTGCTCGGCGTTCAGAACCGGCATGTGCGCGATCTGCCCGCCGTTCTTGTCGACAGCCTGCCGACGCATTCAGTAAACGCAGTAACGAAAGAGATCATTGAAACGACAACGCCGGAACGGCTCTATCTCCCGTTCGCATTCGATCTCCACCGGGACCATCGTGAGCTTTTTTATTCCTTCGCGGTGCATTGGCGCGCCTATCTGCCGCTCGGCGGCGGCATTCGCGAAGTATACTGCTATGAGACGGCGTCCGAAACGCATTTGGGCCCCTCCTATCTCGAACCGGCGTTCGCACCGAATGTTCACGTCGATATTTCGGCGCATCTCGAAAAGAAACTGAAAGCGCTCGACTGCTATGAGAGCCAGAAGCAGCCCTCGCCGCTCCCGCGATCACGCGAGGCCATCACGGCCCTTGCAAAGTTTCGCGGATCACAGATCGGCGTTGCCGCGGCGGAGGCATTTGTGCTGATACGCAAAATTGAACGCTGACGGCGTGACGGCATATTATTTCCGGCGGGACGCACTTCTACGCCGGCGTTGCAGCCGCGGCGAGCCAGCATTTCAGCCCTTCCTCCGGAGGCCGAGGTTTATAGCCGAATGTTCCTCGCGCCTTGCTGATGTCCAGCGCGGAAAATCCGGCGGGCGATGTGCCGGGTGCGCCAGGCTCCATTTTGATCTGCTTGGGGTCCGCCCCAAGCAGATTTACGATCAAATGAGCAAGGTCCAAGGTCGTCGTCGCTTCGCCCGACCCGATATTGAAAATGCCGTCGGCGCGATTTTCAATCGCGGCCAACGCCGCCGCCGCGACATCGTCAACAAATACAAAGTCAGCCGCATAGGCCCCGCCATCGTGCACGATAAGGGGATCGCCGGCTGCGGCTGCTCGCGCAAAGCGCGAGACGAGGCCGTTTCCTGTCATCCCGGAACCGTATACCGATGAAAGCCGCAGAATCGTCGCGGGCAATTTATGAATTAGCCGCAGGTTCTCCACAAACAACTCCGCCATCAGTTTGCTGCCAAGATAGTAGACGGCTCGTTGGGACGGAAATGCCGGATCTTCTTCTTTGGCGGGCCGCTCGCGGCGCGCATATATCTGACCGGACGAAAACAGCACAAATCGTCCGACCTTGGCTTGCAGCGCAAGCGTCGCCATTTGCAGCGCGCCGAGCGCGTTGATACGGAAGCATTCCCCGGCGCAGTCAGGATCCGCGTAGTTTTGTGGGATCAACGCAGCGAGATGAAAGACCACATCTGCGGCCTCGAGGACGCCAGGATCCGGCATTGGCTCGCCGACGCTCCAATCGAACACCGTCAGATTCGGGGCGTTCAGCGTCGCCAGCTTTTCTCGCGATCTTGAAAGCGCCGTCACGCTCCAGTCATCCGCCAGGGCGCGCCTGACGAGGTTCGCGCCGACAAAGCCGTTCGCGCCGGTGACGACCATCCGGCCTTTATCGTTTGCCACCGCTAGAATCCCCGGTTTGCGTTACAATGTCCGCGGGCTGCACGATTGTCTCTGACCAATGGCGAAGCAGCACAAGCGGGCCCACCGATGGCTGAACGATGGGTTCACCGAAGAGAATATGGCGAACGCACATCTCGACTTCATTGAAGCCCGCGAACGCCCGCAGCGGCGTAGTCCCGGAGAACCGTCCGTTGATTTCGAAAATTCTGGGCTTCCCGTCATCCAGCCTGAATTGAAAATTTGCCGGCCCATAGGCGTTCAGCCGGTCGGCGACCTGGCGAACGACTGCGTTGAGCTCAGGATAGGCATCGACAAACGCGCGATACGTGTTTCCATCCCTCAGATCCCGCCGCATTACGATTGAAGCAAGACATTTGCCGCCAAACGAAAGCGCGCCCGCCGTATATTCGGACGCCTCGTCGCCGACGTGTTTCTGGATGATAATGCCCGGCTGCGATTGAATCGCATGACGTAACTCTGAAGGATTTCGGACAATCCCGAATCCGACCGAACGGGCGCCGACGCGGGGCTTTACAATCAGGGGAAAGCCGACTTCCGCGATGAGGGCGTCTTCATCGCCCGGCAAGCACGACGGAACGTAACCGAGATCGTGTTCGCGCAGGAACAAATAGGTCAGCCACTTATCGTTGGCGATGTCGATGACCGTCGGATCGCTGACGATCAAGTGGGTTCGGAAATCGCGCTCAAGATCTTCGCGGTTCGCCGCAAGAACCGAAAGCTCAACGTCCGTGCCGATGAGCACGACATCCGGCCGCTCATCAGCGAGAATTTCCCTGATACGACGCAAATAGTCCGGCGAATTCGCCATTGGAACGAGATGCGCCGCGTCAGCCCAGTAGAGTCCCGCTGACAAGGGGTTTGGATCAACTGCGATGACCTTGGCATCCAGCGAGGACGCACGGAGGGACTTGATGATCCCCTGCCCCAGCAGCGCGCCTGCTCCGGTAACGAGCGCTTTCACTTTTCGCCAATCCCCCGCTTGCGAAGCATATCGCGACAGCGGCCGATCTCATCGAGGCTGTGAACGTCGGAACCGATCGACACAAAGGGATCGATCTCGGCGCACAGACGCAGAAAATTTTCGGGATCGACCAGATAGGACGAATTGATCTCGATCGCGACTTCCGCCTTGAGGGTGGCGCGCATCAGGTCGCGGAAGTACTTTTCAGGAAATGCGCCGTGGCGACGTTCGTACATGCCGCCTGGATGGGACAGCACGTCGATTTCGCCCTTTTCGGCCATTCCGAGCGCCAGTTCAAACTCCAGCTCCGCCATTTCGGCAGGAGACATTGAATTGAATTCCAGATAGCCGCCGCGGTCGTCGGGAAACCGATGCACGCTGCCCAAAACAATATCCGAGATCTGAAAGATTTCCGCGGACACATCAAGAGTTCCAGCCTTGTCCAGAGCTTTGGTTTCGCACCCGACATACACCGAAATCTCCCTGAAATCCTCGGCAGTTCTCCGGACGTCTTCGGCGAACCCGGCGAACCAGTCCGTGCTTTTGCGGACATGCTCGGTGAAGGCGATCGCGCCAAGCTTTCTTTCACGCGCAATCGAAAGGATCTCGCGAATTGTGCCTTTGCCGTCAGTTTTCACGGTGTGAACTTGAAAATCGACATTGACCGACGAAGCGCAAAGATCGTGAAAGCGGCGAAAGGGCGGCAGTTTACTCATGAGTGAGGCCTGTCCTGTTAGATTCTTGAGAATCAGAGTTCCCGTTTGCGAGCCCGCGGCGCCAGCGAACAATAGTCGTTTCTTTAGGATCCGCCACCATTGAAGCGCATCGATTACCGCAGCATTGAGAAGAACTGGCGACCTTTCAGCGTGATTCTCCAATTAGAGCGTCGAGCGGGTAACCCGAATCACAATTGTTTGCGCTGATCGCGAACCGTGATTCATGTGTGGACGGCCTCATAATTCTAAGATTTCGCCCGCCCGGTCTTGCCCGGCAAATCTCGCTTGTGGTTCACATAAGAATGCAGCACCGCGTTCATGCGCGTCAGATGGCCTTTTCCCTGCGCGCGGAAGAAATCGAGCACGTCCTCGTCAACGCGCAGATTTACCGGCTTTTTCACAGGCAAATACGGCCGTGCATTCTTCCAAAACTCTTTGGGAACGTCATAGGTTGGCGCATCCTCCGGCGTCGATCGAATTTCACCCCGATCTTTCGTGGCGCGCAGCTCTTCGAGCGAGGCGTGCTTTTTCCTTTTCGTGGCTTTTTTCATTGAGTTTCCAGGCAGTTATAAGCCGATATACCGAGCCGCGATCGTCGTAGGTCAGGCAATGTCTGACGCCTTCGATTAATCCGATCGCGGTCACTCTGTTTTCGTGTTCATAACGACGTCAGGAAAAAGTTCGTTGATTCCGGCGTTTCAAACATGAGCGAAACATAAAGCAGATCGATTTTGTGTTTTTCCCAATTGATCTCGCGCTTCTTCTCATTCCAATCGAAATCCATATGCTGATGTTTTCTTTCGTCATCTCGTTCTTCAACGTCGCGTGACGAAAAAAAGCAGTCCAATATGCGCATTGCCGGACGGGCCGGACGGGTTTTGATCCCGCGATGTTAGTATACGCTTTTGTATCAAGTAGGCGGATGGGCGCCGCCATCAAGACGAGGCTCGAGCGGCGAGGCCGGGGCTACTTCGGCGCCCGTTTCGCCAAAATCCGCTGCAAGGTCCGCCGGTGCATCCCCAATCGCCGCGCCGTTTCCGAGACGTTGTGCTCGCACAGCTCGTAGACGCGCTGGATGTGTTCCCAGCGGACGCGGTCGGCGGACATCGGATTTTCGGGCGGCTCGGGACGCGAACCGCCACGCGCCAGCAGCGCCTTTTCGACATCGTCGGCGTCGGCGGGCTTGGAGAGATAGTCGAGCGCGCCGGCTTTGACCGCCGCGACCGCCGTTGCGATATTGCCATAGCCCGTCAGCATGACGACGCGGCAGTTCTCGCGGATGTCGTGAATGGCGTTGACGACTTCCAGACCGTCTCCGTCTTCGAGCCTTAGATCGACGACGGCGAACGCCGGCGGTGTCTCGCGCGCCAGTTGAATTGCTTCCTTGACGCCGCCGGCGAGCATCGGCGCGAAGCCGCGCTTTTCCATCGCGCGCCCAAGGCGGATGCGGAACGGCTCGTCATCATCGACGATGAGGAGCGAGGCGTCCTCGGGCAGATCGTCGGCGATCTGGATTTCTTCTTCCATTCAAACTCGCTTCCCCGTGCAGGGTGTGCGCTTTCCGACGCGGCGACGCAACTGTTGCATCATTCAGCACTGGAGTCAGCGTTGGCGAAAATCGCGGTTCGCGGCCAGCGGACGGCGATCCATGCGCCTTCGCCCCGATCGTCCTCCCCCCGATCGTCGTCCCCCCGATCGTCCTCCCAAGGACGGTTGTCGAAGGCGATTGACGCGCCAGTCCGCTCAAGCAAGGTCTTTGCAATGAAGAAGCCAAGGCCGAGGCCGCCTTTCCTCGCCGATCCCGTCCTCCCGCGCGCCCGGCGGCCGAGATAGGGTTCGCCAAGCCGCCCAAGGATGTCGAGCGAGAAGCCCGGCCCGTCATCGTGGATTTCGACGGTGAAGGCGTCGCTGTCCCAGTCAGCCGAAACAAGGACCTTCGAGCGCGCATAGCCCGCGGCGTTCTCGACAAGGTTCCGCAGCCCGTAAATGATCTCCGGCCGCCGCTGGAGCACCGGCGCGCGTTCGTCCTTGCCGCCGCCTTTGACCTCGAAGATGACGGCGGGGCCAAGGGGCGCATCGACAAAGGGGCTGGCGGCTTCCTTCAGCAGGAGATCGACGGCGATACGGTCCATCATCGCATCGCCTTCCTCGCCGCGATTGGAGAGACGCCCGAGAATGTCGCGGCAGCGCTGCGCCTGGCTGACGAGGAGCTTTGCGTCCTGTTCGAGCAGGCCCTGGCCCTCAAGATCGTCCGCCATTTCCTTCGCGGTAAGCTGGATGGTCGCCAGCGGCGTCCCAAGCTCATGCGCGGCGGCGGCGGCAAGCCCGCCAAGCGCCGCAAGGCGCTCTTCGCGCGCCAAAACGAGTTGCGAGGCGGCGAGCGCGCTTCGAAGCTGCGAGGATTCGGCGGCGATCCGGTGCGCGTAGGCTGCGAAAAAGGCGACGGCGAAAGAAAGCGCGACCCAGATGCCGATCTTGAGGACCGGCGGAAAATCGACAGCATCCCCAATGCGCCATGGCAGCGGCAGATGATAGGAGGCAAGCGTGCTGATTCCTGCAAAGGCGAGCGCACCGACGAGGATGGTGAGACGAACAGGGAGAACGCTCGCCGCGATCGTCACCGGCGCAAGGATCAGCACCGCGAACGGATTCTGCAAACCGCCGGTGAGGAACAACAGCGCGCAGAGCTGCGCGATGTCGAAGGAAATATAGGCCGTCGCTTCCCGGTCCCTGAGATACCGCTGCGCGGTGAACCGGAGCATGGTGAAGATGTTGAGCCAGGCGCTCGCCGCGATGACGGCGAGGCACAGGCCAAGGGGCGCCGGAAAGCCGAGTGCGAAATGGACGATCAGCACAGCGGCGAGTTGGCCGGCCACCGCAAGCCAGCGCAAGGTCGTCAGCGTTCGGAGCCGCACCGGCCCGCGCAGCGCCTGCGCGGCAATTTCGGCGTTGGCGATGATTTTTCGCATGGGTCAGGCGCCTTGATGAACGTCTTGTGTGTGGCGGCGCCGATGCGCCGGGGTTAGACCCAATGGCTAAATCAGCGCCCCATCAATGGATAGGCGACCGCACGACGAAGGAGCCGACATGACCCCAGCACGCAAAATCCGCAAAGGACGGCTCGTCCTCGCTGCGGCAGCTGTCCTTGCCGCCTCCTGCGGCAAGGAAGCGCCGTCCGCGCCGTTGCCGGTGGAGGGCGTAATCCCGCTGTCCGACCAGTTCGCCGCTGATTTCGCGCTGATCGACACCAACGGCAAGCTGATGCGCGACGAGGATCTGAAAGGACGAACCGCCGTCGTCTATTTCGGCTTTGCGACCTGTCCCGACGTCTGCCCGCTCGCCCTCGGAAGGCTAAGCGCCGCGCTCAACGAGTTATCCGACAAGGAACGCGATCAACTCGTGCCGCTGTTCATCACGGTCGATCCCGATCGCGACACGCCGGAGGCCTTGCAAGAATATCTCGCCTTCGACGATCGGATCATCGGCCTCACCGGCGACGCGCAGGCGATCGAACAGGCGAAGGCGGGCTTCAAGGTCTTCGCCCAGCCGGAAACCATTCCGGACTCCGAGATCGGCTACACGATGCAGCACTCAAGCCTTTTCTACCTCATCGACAAGTCCGGGAAGCTGGCCTACGCGCTGAACGACAGCCTGACGCCGGATCAGATCGCGACCGCCATCCGGCGGGTGTTGTAGGCCTGAACTGCCCCGATACGCGCGATTGAAAGCCTTGTGTAACTATTCGGGCGCAATCGCTGCTCCGCCAATTCCATGCTAATCCTTTGAATTCGCTAATTTTCTCCCGGCAATTGAACCGCCGGGCGGGCATGCTTATGTAATTATTGCGGCTGCGTAATAGATGTTGCACCGCCCGATCGGCGCATGGCACTCTTTTTGGCGGACAGTGTGACAGCTTGAGCGGGCAGGCATCGAGCGTCGCGACGCAGGTTGCGTAGGAGTACCGAAGGGGCCGCATGCTTTATTCCGCTTTTGAATTTGGCTACGCCGCCGTGACGCCGGCGCGGGTTGCTGCCGGGTTTGGCGCGAAATTCTGGCGCTCATCGCTCAATCCGCTGGCGGACACCTGGGTCGCGCGCGCATCTGCCGCGGCGCTTGACGTTTTCGAGAACGCGACGCGGCGCTATCCGAAACCGGGATGGGATCTCGACGATATCAGCGTCAATGGAATTGACATTCCGGTGACGATCGAGACAGCACTGGCGAAGGATTTCTGCAACCTCCTCCATTTCCGGCGCGACGAGCGGGCGCTGAGACGCGCATGCGGGCGGGCTGCCGGCGACCCGGCGGTGCTGATTATCGCGCCGATGTCCGGCCATTACGCGACGCTGCTCCGCGGCACGGTCGAGGCGATGCTCCCCGCGCACGACGTTTACGTCACCGACTGGGCCAATGCGCGCAGCGTTCCGGTATCGGCGGGCCGCTTCGATCTCAACGATTATGTCGATTATCTGATCGAATTCCTCAAGACGATCGGACCAGGCGCGCACGCGATCGCGGTCTGCCAGCCGGGCCCGGCGCTCCTCGCCGCCGCTTCGATCATGGCGGAAGACAACGATCCGTCCCGGCCGGCGTCGATTACCATCATGGGCAGCCCGATCGACGCCCGCCGTTCGCCGACGGTGCCCAACCTGCTCGCACAGGAGCGGAAGTTCGAATGGTTCGAGCGCAACATGATCTACACGACGCCCGCGCCCTATCCCGGCGTCTTGCGGCGCGTTTATCCCGGTTTCGTGCAGCTTTATTCATTCCTGTCGATGAACCACGACCGGCATCTCAACGCCCATTACGACTATTTCAATCATCTCGTCGAAGGCGACGGGGACAGCGCCGAAAAGCACCGGAGCTTTTACGACGAATATCTCTCCGTCATCGATCTGACCGAGGAATTCTATTTGCAGACGATCCGCGAAGTCTTTCAGGAATTCTCGCTCGCCGAAGGCAAGTTCATGCATCGCGGCCGGCGCGTGAAGCCGGAAGCGATCGATGACATCGCGCTGATGACCGTCGAAGGCGAAAACGACGACATTTCCGGGATCGGCCAGACGCAGGCGGCGCACGATCTTTGCGCCAATATCCCGGCGCCGATGAAAATCGATTATATCCAGCCGGGGGTCGGCCATTATGGCGTCTTCAACGGCTCGCGCTGGCGGAACGAAATCCAGCCGCGCCTCGCCAAATTCATCCGCGACCACGACGACGTCTCGCACCGCGCCTTCGCGAGGGCGGCGGAATGAGCCTCGCTTCGGTCTGAAGGCGCGGTTCTGACGAAAATAGAGCGTGGAAGGGCGGGCCGCTCTCGCCGCAGGCGGCTTCCGGCGGGGCCTGCGCCTTGTTATGCTGGCAAAGGTCGCCTTTACGGGCGAAGTCGCTGAGGGGTGCTCTGTGTCCAGACTGTTTCTGACTGTCGCTGCGTCTGCCGCAGCCGTCCCGTTCGCCGCCGCCGCCCAGGAAAACGACGGCCGCGCCGCAGGCGTTTATGTGCGTGGCGGCGCCGGCGTCGTTTTCGGCGAGACGCTCGATCAGGATCTCTCCTGGAATCCAAACATCGTGTTCGCCCCGCCGCCGCCCTTCGCCAAGGCGTCCGATCTTGGCGATGGGCTTTCGATCTCCGGCGCTATCGGATTCCAGTATGCGCGGACGCGCACCGAGCTTGAATATCGTCGGATGACGCCGTCGATCGACGCCGTAGTTTATTCCAGCCCGCCGCCGGGGATGCCCGTCGCGGTCAATGACCGCCTCGAAGCGCAGGCGCTGATGTCGAATGTCTATGTCGACCTCGTGAACAAGAGCCGGTTCACGCCCTTCGTCGGCCTCGGAGTCGGCGGCGCGCGTATCGAGAATGAATTGGGTGAACGCGACGCCGCCTTCGCCTATCAGGGGCGCGCCGGGCTGGAAGTAGCGCTCGGACAAGCGCTCTCGCTGGGCGCCGAATATGTTTATTTCCGCACGCTCGACGTTGTTTATGGGCCGAAAACCTTCGAGCCGGGCGGTCCCGCCGGCCCGCGCACGGACGGCGATCCGTTCGTTTCTTCTTCCGTCATGGGAACTGTCAGGCTGACGTTCTGAACCGTCGGCCGCCGAATTCTCGGCAACCCGTTTCCGTTCGCGGCGGAAACGCTCTATAGAGCGCGCGCGAATTTCTTCCCCGCCCTTGCAGGAGTTTTGAAACTATGGCCCGCACCAGGATTGCGCTGATCGGCTCCGGCATGATCGGCGGCACGCTCGCCCATATCGCCGCCCAGAAGGAGCTTGGCGACATCGTCCTTTTTGACGTCGCCGAAGGCCTGCCGCAGGGGAAGGCGCTCGATCTCGCGCAATCGGCGCCAGTCGATGGCTACGGGTCACGGCTGAAGGGGTCGCAGGATTACAAGGACATTGAAGGCGCCGATGTCTGCATCGTCACCGCGGGGATTGCGCGAAAGCCCGGCATGAGCCGCGACGATCTTCTCGGCATCAATCTGAAAGTCATGAAATCGGTCGGCGAAGGGATCAAAAAATACGCGCCGGACGCGTTCGTCATCTGCATCACCAATCCCCTCGACGCCATGGTGTGGGCGTTGCAGAAATTCTCAGGCCTTCCCGCCCAAAAAGTCATTGGCATGGCGGGCATTTTGGATTCTGCCCGTTTCCGCCTGTTTCTCGCCGAGGAATTCAACGTCGCGGTCGAAAGCGTCTCCGCTTTCGTGCTGGGCGGCCACGGCGACACCATGGTTCCGCTGGTGCGCTATTCAACTGTCGCCGGCATCCCGCTGCCCGACCTCGTGAAAATGGGCTGGACGACCGCCGCTAAAATTGACGCAATCGTCGACCGGACGCGGAAGGGCGGCGGCGAGATCGTCGCGCTGCTGAAAACTGGATCGGCCTATTACGCGCCGGCGGCCTCGGCGATCCAGATGGCGGAAAGTTATCTCAAAGACAAGAAACTGGTCGTTCCGTGCGCGGCGCATCTGGCGGGCGAGTACGGCGTCAGCGACACTTATGTCGGGGTGCCGATCGTCCTCGGCGAGGCGGGCGTCGAGCGCATCGTCGAAGTCTCCTTCACCGCGGACGAGAAGAAGATGTTCGACGCCTCCGTCGCTGCCGTGCACGAACTGATGGCGGCGTGCAAAAAGCTTGACGGGAGCCTTGGCTGATCAAAGTCCCGCCGCCATTCGGTCGGCGTAGAACCCTTGCGTCAGCGGACGGCGCGAACGGCGCATCCCTGCCGTCAAACCGTCGCCTGACCAGAACCCTTGCGTTCTAAGGCGCCGCTCGGGCGAACCCGACGCATAGATGACGACCGTTGTTTCGATGCACGGCGGGGTATCGACAGTGCCTTTCAGCGATGGCTCTCCGGCCGGCGCCGCCCCGCGCCACACATTGACGCCGTTTTCGCGGGCGCTCGCGGCCTCGGCTTGAACGGCAAGCAGCGCGGCGGCGACAAAGGCGAGACTGAAACGCAGCATGGCGAGGTTCCTTTCGGGGACGCGCCGATCCTGACGCGCCGCGCCGGCCGGTTCAACAAGTCTTAACCCTGACCCCGCGATGGCCGTTCGTCTTCGCCTCAGGCGGGAACACCGCCAGACGGCGTGCAACCTCTAGGGTTATTCCGGGCCAATGCGTTAAGGTGTCCCGCGTTATTCATGGCGTGTTGGCGGGCTGGAGCGGCGCGTGAAAGTAGCAATTTTCGGCCTTGGCTATGTCGGCGCCGTCTCCGGCGCCTGTCTGGCCGAGCTTGGTCATGACGTCGTCGGCGTCGATGTCAGCGCCGCCAAGGTCGCCATGCTCAATCGCGGAGAGGCGCCGATCGTCGAGGAAATGATCGCCGAACTGACCGCCGAGGCCGTCCGGTCCGGGCGGCTTCGCGCGAGCCTTGACGCCGCGGCGGCGGTCGGGGCCGCGGAAGTTTCACTGGTCTCGGTCGGGACGCCGACGGCAAGCGACGGGACGCCGGACCTTTCCTGTGTCGATAGCGTCGTCGCTGAAATCGGCGCCGCCCTCAAAGGCGGCGATCGTCCGCATACGGTGATTATAAGATCGACCGTGCCGCCTGGCGCGACCGAAAAGCGACTCGCGCCAATTCTTGAGAACGCCGCCGGGGAAAGGCTGGGCGCGCGCGTTCATTTGGCGTTCAACCCGGAATTCCTGCGCGAAGGCCGTTCCGTCCGCGATTTCCGCCAGCCGCCTTTCACGATCATCGGCGCTCTCTCTGACCGGGCATACGAGGATGTCGCGCGTCTTTACGCCGGTGTTTCGAGCGAGGTCATCCGCACCGCTCCCGGCGTTGCCGAATCGATCAAACTCCTGTCGAACGCCTGGCACGGATTGAAGGTTGCCTTCGCCAACGAGGCGGCGCGGATTTTGAAGTCCGCTGACATCGACACGCGGCGCACGCTTGAGATTTTCGCCAGGGATACCGTCCTCAACATTTCGCCCGCGTATTTGCGGCCCGGATTTGCGTTCGGCGGCTCCTGCCTGCCGAAGGATTTGCGCGCGATGATCTCGATTGCAGAGCGCGCCCAGGTTTCGGCCCCGATCATGAAAGCGGCGATCGCCTCCAACGAGGCGCATCTCGAAGCGGCGATTGCCGCGGTCAGGGACTGCGGCCGGCGGCCGGTCGTGCTGTTTGGACTCGCCTTCAAACCCGGTACGGACGATCTTCGCGAATCGCCCTATGTGGCGCTCGCCGAGCGCCTGATCGGCAAGGGCTACCAACTCAAAATTGTCGACCCTTACGTCGATGCGAGCCGCCTCATGGGCAAGAATAAGGAATTCATTGAGCGCGAAATCCCGCATTTCGTCGGGATGATGGCGCGCGACGCGGAAGACGCGGTCGATCAGGCGGACATCATTGTCTTCGGTCATGCCTCTGGCGTTGACAAAGGCGCCATTCTCGAACGCGGTGTCGGCAAGATCGTCATCGACCTCGCCGGCGACAGGGACCTTGAATTCTGCGGCGCCGATTATCGGGGCGTCGCCTGGTGACGGCGAAGCCTTCGCTCCTGTTCGTTTCGCCGCAATTTCTGTTTCCGATGGACGCCGGCGGCAAGATCCGCAGCGCCAATATCCTGAAACATCTGAAAGGCGGCGCGTTCGCGACGCGCCTGCTGATGCCGGCGCGGAAAGAGGAGGTTGCGCGCTGGAACAGCGACATTGAAGATCTGGCGGACGAAACGACGCTGTGGCGACCTAGCGCCCGTAATCCCTTACGGCATGCGAGACGCGCCGCGGCCCTGGTCAGCCCGACGCCGATTTCGGCTTTTGCCGACGCCGACGCGGCGGCAAAAGACGCCGTCCTTGGCGCGCTTGCGCAGGAACCCGACCTCGTCGTCTTTGATTACGTGCAATCGCTGGCGATGGCGCCGCCACGCCTCGATCCGCCTTTTCTCATCTTCGCGCATAATGTCGAAACGGAAATCTTGCAACGCCATGCGGGTGTGGCGCACGGGTTGATGAAGTTCGTTTTCGCGTGGGAGGCCAAAAAGATGCGGCGCTTTGAAGAAGCAGCCTGCGCCCGTGCGACCGGAGTGATCGCGGTCTCCGAACGCGACGCGGAAATCTTCCGCAGGGAACCTGGCGCGACGGCGGTCTTCGCGATTCCCACGGGTGTCGATGCCGATTTCTTTTCGTTCTCGCCGCCCGTGTCCGATGCTGCGCCGCGCGTTGTCTTCACCGGATCAATCGACTGGAAAGCCAATCAGGACGGGCTTTTCTGGTTCATGGACGAGGTCTGGCCGCGGATTGCCGCCGCGCGTCCGGACGCGTTCTTCGTCATCGTCGGCAAGAGCCCGCCGCGCGCGCTGATCGACGCCGCCGCGGCGCGGAGGCTCGCCTGGCGCTTCACCGGTTTTGTCGACGACATCCGCGAACACGCGCGCGGCGCGGCCTTTGTCATACCTCTGCGCGTCGGCGGCGGCACGCGGATCAAGGCCTATGAAGCGATGGCGATGGGAACGCCCGTTGTCTCGACGGCTCTGGGCGTTGAAGGCCTGGCCGTCACGCGAGGCAAGCACTTCCTTGGAGCCGACGATCCGCACGAGTTCGCGGACGCAGTCCTCAGCCTCCTTGGCGACGCGGCCCGCCGCCAGCGCCTCGCCATATCCGCGCGCCGGCTCGTTGCGGAAAATTTCAGCCACAAGGCGGCGGCAACGCGATTTGAACAACATTGTCTGGCGGCGGTCGGCGGCGCGCGCTAGACCCGCACGCATGATTTTAACGCTTGAAACCGAACGCCTCATTCTGCGGCCTTTGGCGCCGGAGGATTTCGAGGCGCACGCGGCGATGATGAGCGATGCGCGCGTCGCCGAATTTCTGACCGCGGACAAGCAGCCGCAACCGCGCAACGCCGAGTGGCGCGGATACTCGATGTTGATCGGCCATTGGCAAATGCGCGGATTCGGATTCTTTTCCGCGTTTGAGCGCGGTACTGGCGCGTGGGTCGGCCGGGTCGGCCCGTGGATGCCGGAAGGCTGGCCGGGCCTTGAAGCGGGGTGGTCGATCGCGCCGGCGCATTGGGGAAAAGGCTATGCGGGCGAGGCGGCGATTGCGACGGTCAAATGGATCTTTCGCGAACAGCCAAGGCTCGGCCGCATCATTTCGCTGATCGATCCCAGAAACGCGAATAGTCAGGCCGTTGCGCGCAAGATCGGCGAGGAGAAATCCGGCGGAACATTTACCTACGGCCCGACGATCATTCTAGACATCTGGGCGGCGGACCGCGAAACGTGGCTTGGGCGCTTCGGACGGGACTAGGCATGTTCGTCATCAACACCTACATCGCGAAAAGCGGCATCGAAGGCGTCGGCGTCTTTACCGCCGAATCAATCGTCAGCGGACAGATCATCTCCAGGTTCGAACCGGGGTTTGATCGCCTCATCCCGACGGACGAGTACCTCAACGCGCCGGCGCATCTGAAAGCACTGCTCGACCGCTATGCCTTCCCGCATCCGGAAATGCCCGATTTCATCGTCTACGAGGTCGATAATTCGCGATTCATGAACCATTCTGAAACGCCGAACACGGATTATTCAGATTTCGCGGCGGGACGCGCGCTAAGAGACATTGCGGCGGGGGAAGAACTGACCTGCAACTATAATGGCTTTTTCACGGAATACGAATTGCTACCGCCGGAAATCGAACGAAGCGGCGCCTGAAATCCAGACGCCGTCAAAAGAGGGAAGCCATGCGATTCAAAGCATTTCTCGCGGCGGCGTCATCTATTGCGTTCGCGGCGTGCTCGACCGCGCACGACCCCGAACGCGTCATCGGTTTCGCGCCGGAGGCGCCGAACGGCTCCATTCGCGCGGTTCCGATGCTGTCGGCCCCGCTCGATCCGTCGGCCCCGCTGGCGCGAATCGTGTTCGCCTCGTGCGCGCAGCAGAATGATGACCAGTCGATCTGGAATCTGATCGCCGCGGAAGATCCCGATCTCGTTCTTTCGATGGGCGACAATGTCTATGGCGATGTGCGCTCGAATGACCCGGCGCTCCCTGAACTCAAGGCCGCCTATATGCGCCTTGCGGCGAGCGAGCCGTTTCAGCGCGTCCGCGCCGGCGCGCCCGTGCTCGCCGTCTGGGACGATCACGACTATGGCCTGAACGACGGCGGCGGCGATTATCCGCTGAAGGACAAATCGGAAGCGCTGTTTGACTATGTGTGGGCGGTCGAACGGGACGACCCGCGCGCTGGGCGGCCGGGAGTCTACGGCGCCTGGATGATCGGCCCGGAGGGACGGCGCGTGCAGGTCATCATGCTCGACACCCGTTATTTTCGCTCGCCGCTGAAGCCAACCGACGAGATCGGCGCGCGGGGCAGGGAGCGCTGGCTGCCCGACGCCGACCCCTCAAAAACCATGCTTGGCGAGGCGCAATGGGATTGGCTCGAAGAGGAGCTGAAAAAGCCCGCCGATCTCAGGCTGCTGGTTTCATCGATCCAGGTGATGTCGGAAGGGCATGGGTATGAAGCTTGGCGCGAATTGCCGCTGGAACGCGAGAAACTCTACGCGGTGATCAAGCGCGCCAATGCAGACAATCTCATGGTGTTGTCGGGCGACCGTCATGCCGCCGCGCTTTATGAACGCAAGGACGTCATCGATTATCCACTTTTTGAGGCGACAGCGTCTTCGCTCAACCTGCCAGCGTCAGCAAGGCGCTCGGAAACCGGCGACACATGGATGGAGGTTGATCCAAACAGGATCGGCGAGGTGTATTACGACGCCAATTACGGACGCATCGATATTGACTGGGCGGCGAATACCGTCCGCGTCTCCATCATCGACAGCGCCGGCGTTGCCGTCCTTGGAAAGGCGATCGATCTGTCAACGCTGCAATAACCGGCGCCTATCGTTCAGGCTTCGGCGAGCGCTTTCAGGTTGGCGAGGCCCTTCTCGTAGTCCTTGCCGAGCATGTCATCGATGAACAAGCCCATGTAGGTCGACAGCGGCTGGATGTAGAGCGGGACGCCGTTGCGCATGTTTGAATCGAACGACCAGACAACCTCCGCGCCGTCGGCGACAGGCGCCAGCGTCATGGCGGCGGCTGCAACGCCCATCTTGCCGAAATCAAGCCGGTAATCGACGCGCGAAAACGGGTCGAGCGCGGCAATCTCCTGGCTGCCGCTCCCCATCTTTTGACTGGTCCATATCTGTTTCTGGCCGACGCCAGAATCGGTGATGACGCTCGTCATTTCGGGATCCTGTTCGGCCCAGGGGGACCATCTGTCCACTTCATTGAGGTCGGAGACGAGCGCGTAAACTTCTTCAACCGGCGCCTTGATGACAACGCTGCGTTCGATATGCGCCTTGTCCGGCAGCACGAATCCCAAGGCGACGATGACGAGAACGAGCGCCGCGAGGCCGCCCAAAACTTTTCCTGTCATGACAGTCCCTCTCCCTTTCCCGCCGCCATTTTACCGCAAGCGAAGGCCGAGCGCCTATACGCGAAAGCCCGCCGGATGAGCGGGCTTTTGACTTCTCGATCGCCTTGAACCGCCGGCCTATTCTTCAGCGGTTTCCTTGGCGCGGTTGTCGGTTCTTTCACTGATGCGGGCGGACTTTCCGCGGCGGTCGCGCAGATAATAAAGTTTGGCGCGGCGGACCTTGCCGCGGCGGACAACCTCGATCGAATGGACGATCGGCGAATGGACGGGGAAGACCCGCTCGACGCCTTCGCCGAAGGAGATTTTCCGGACCGTGAAATTTTCGTTGATGCCGGCGCCAGCCCGGCCGATGCAGACGCCCTCATAGGCCTGCAGACGCTCGCGCTCGCCTTCCTTCACGCGCACGCTGACCTTGACGGTGTCGCCCGGCGCAAACTCCGGCACCGATTTGTCGAGCCGCGCGATTTCTTCTTTTTCCAGCTGCTCAATGATGTTCATGGCTTAGTCCTCATCCTTGTTGTGCCGCCGGATAGGACCGGAGGCGAGGAGGTCCGGTCGTCGCGCGCGCGTTATTGCTTCAGCCTGTTTCCGGCGCCAGTCGGCGATCTTCTGGTGATCGCCGGAGAGCAGCACCGCCGGGATGTCGAGTCCCTCGAACAGCCGCGGTCGCGTATACTGGGGATATTCGAGAAGCGCAATGTCATCGCCTGTCGCGCCGAAACTTTCCTCCCCGAGCGACAGAGGCGAGCCAACAGCCCCCGGAATGAGCCTGACGCAAGCCTCGATCAGCGCCATCGCGGCGACCTCGCCGCCGGCCAGAACGAAGTCCCCGATTGAGACTTCTTCCAGCCCGCGCGCCTCGATCAGGCGTTCGTCGACGCCCTCGAACCGGCCGCAAAGGGCAACGAGGCCCTGCCCGTTGGCCAACTCCCGGGCGCGCGCCTGCGTGAACGGCCGGCCGCGCGGCGAAAGGTAAACCAGCGGCCTGCCGTTTCGGGGAACGCTGTCAATCGCGGCGGCGAGAATATCGGCGCGCATGACGAGACCCGCCCCGCCGCCCGCCGGCGTCTCATCGACCGAGCCGTAAGGATTGTCTGAAAAATCGCGAATGTTGACCGTCTCCAGCGACCACAGGCCCTCGCCGCGCGCGCGCCCGAGGACCGAGGCGTCGAGAGGCCCCGGAAAGAGCTCCGGGTAGAGAGTGAATACCGTCGCCTGCCACATCAGCTGCGCTCGTCGCACGGGGAAACAGTGCGGGCAAGGGGACCGGCATCGCGGTCACGAACCATCTTGTTCTTCTGCATCGGCGAGCGCCGACACGGCGATCGTCGCGACGCCGGCGGCAATATCGATCCGCGGGACGGCCGTCCTGGTGAAGGGGATCATCGCCGGACCGGCCTTGCCGGGGCGGTCTTTGAGTTCAAGGACGTCCCCGGCGCCGAAATTGTGGACGGCGACGATGACGCCGACCGTCGCCCCCGATTCATCCCGCGCGGCGAGGCCGACAAGATCCTCGATGTAGAATTCGTCCTCTGCCGCCTCAGGCAGCGCCGCCCGATCGACATAAAATTTCACGCCAGCGAGCGCTTCGGCGTCCTCGCGGCTGGCGATTTCCGGCGACCGCACCAGCGCAAGACCGGGTTTCAGCGAACGCACGAAAATGAGCGTGAAACGGCGGGCGCCGTCCTCGGATTCCACCTCTCCATAGCGGGCGGCGGCTTCCTCGGTCTCGGTGAAGGTTTTTACTTTCGCCTCGCCCTTGACGCCATGCGCGCCGGCGAAGGCGCCGAGACAGATGCGAGATCGCGGCATCAGTCCGTCGCTTCCATGGCGATCGCACCCGATCCAAAGAGGCGCCCGCGCTCCGTCCACAAAACGACGGCGAGAGCGGCGACGCCGAGGACGGCGAAACCGGCGATGATCGGCGCTGTCGTGCCGTCATATTGCCGGCCGATGACGCCGCCGAGAAATCCGGCGAGCGTCGTTCCGGCAAAACCGTTGGCGGCCGCCGCGGCGCCGGCAATATGGCCCATCGGCTCCATCGCGAGCGCGGAGGTGTTGGCGCCGATGAGGCCGAGACAGAAGAACGACACCATCATGAACGCCATGAACGCCCAGATGCTCTCGCCGCCGCCGGAAGCGACGCCAAGATGGATAAGATTGGCGACCACGAACACCATGATTGCGCCATGCGACAGCCGCCGCATGCCGTAACGGCGGACGATGCGGGCGTTGATGAGCGTCGCCGCGCCGAGCGCTCCGGCGACCAGCGCAAAGGCGAGCGGAAAGCGCGCGCCGAGATCGAACGTCCCGACGAAGATCTGTTCCGAGGCGCTGATATAGGCGAACAGCGCGCCAAAGCAGAGCGCGGACGTGAGCGTATAGCCGAGCGAGACGCGATTGGTGAGAAACGTCCAATAGGCGCTGGCGATGCGGCGGAGATTGAGCGACGAACGGTCGCTCCGCGCCATCGTTTCCGGCACCCGCATGAACGCCCAGGCGGCGATCACGGCGCCATAAACCAGCAGGACGAGGAAGATCCCCCGCCACGGGGCCGCGAACAGGATGAGCTGGCCGAAACTTGGCGCGAGGATCGGCGCCGCCATGAATATCGTGATGGCGAGCGACATCACTTCCGCCATCCGCCGGCCGGAACAAAGATCGCGCACGATTGCAATTGAAGCGACGCGGGTCGCGGCGGTCGCAACGCCCTGAAAGGCGCGCGCCGCCAGCAAGAGCGAAAACGATTCCGCAAAGACGCTCAAGGCCGATCCGACAATGTAGCCGCCGAGCGCCAAGAGCAGCACCGGGCGCCGTCCGAAACGGTCAACGATCGGGCCAAAAAAAAGCTGGGCGAGGCCGTTGCCGACGACATAAACGACAACGATCAGCTGGCGGTCATTGTCCGCCGCCGCGCCGAGCTCGTCGCCGATCGTCCCCAGCGCCGGCAGCATCATGTCGATCGCCAGCGCGTTGAGCGCCATGATCGCGGCGGTGAACGCGACAAGCTCGGGAAATCCGAGCGCTGGTTTTGCGGGCGTCAGCGCAACCGTTTTCATGCGGCTGGCCTAGCCGCCGAATCGTCCATTGGCAATCGCGGCGCGGGGCAAGAAAATGCGCCCCGGAGAGACCCCGGGGCGCATGTTACTTGACGCGTGGCCGCGAGCCTACGGACGCCAGGTCAGGCGTACATAACCGAATTGTCCAGGCACATCGTAGGTGCTCGGATCATAGCCGCCGGCCTGGCAGGAAAAGCAGGGCGGCGGATCGGTGTCGAGCACATTGTTGACGCCGACTGTCGCCTCCATGCGCTCGCCGATCGCAAGGCTCGCCGAGACGTCCATATAGAGCTTCGCTTTCAGCCTGTTGGTCGAGAGGCCGTCGTTAGCCGCGTTGTAGTTCGAGCAGCCTACCGCGTCCGGAATGGCGAGGATCGCCGTGAAGCCGCGGCACTGCTCGCGCAGTCCGCTGATGTAACGCCACGTGCTCCTCAGGCTGACCGCGCCGAGATCCCAATCGGCGATCAGGGTCGATTTCAACCGCGGGAAAGCCTGTTGCGGGATGCTGCGAAGCCTCCCTTCGCGCGACACTTCGAGGAAGCCGGTCGAAGCCGGCGATATTTCGGTGTAATCGAAAAGTCGCGTCGACAGCCACTGGACGGCGATGTCGGTGTTTCCAACCGGGATGTCGAACGCGAACGACCAGTCAAGGCCGCGCGTGTTGATGCCGCCGATATTGGTCAACTGGTTCGAGAAGCCGGTGATGAAGCCGGCGCTGTTGCGGGCGATGCCGCCGCAGAAGCCCGGATCGAGCGTCGCCACGCAGCCGTCGAGCTGGTCCTGCGGATCGACCGCCTGGATCGCGCCCTCGATCTCGATGTCGTAATAGTTCGCCTCGGCGACGAAGTTTCCGAGGAAAAACCCGTCCCATTGCGGGGCGTAGGTGAAGCCGACGTTCCAGGCATCGGATTCCTCAGCGCTGAGCAGGGGATTGCCGCCGACCGTCACCGAAATCTGCGCGTTGATCTGCGTATAGGCGCCCGGAACCCCCAAACTCGTGCAGTTCGCGGCAAGGCCCGGCGCCACCGGCGCCGAACATGGATCGACGAGCAGCGCGTCGAAGCGCGAGGCGCTGCCGAAGAGTTCGCCGATCGAAGCGGCGCGGAACCCTTCGGTGAAGCCGCCGCGGACGGTGAAGTCGTCGGTGACCTGCCAGCGGCCGCCATATTTGATGGCGGTCGTCTTGAATCCGGTCGAATAGGCCGAATGGCGGATCGCGAAATCCGCCTCGATCGTCCGCGCGAAAGCGACGTCGTTGAGGATCGGCAGTCTGAATTCGCCGTAGATTTCGTCGGCGTTGAAGCCGCCGGCCGTCGGCTGCGCCGGAATGTCGGCGGTGTCGCCCGCCGAAACGATCGGATCGGGATTGAAGAAGCCCGACTGGTCGCGGTGCTCATAGCCGGCGGCGAAAGCCAGCGGCCCCGCCCACAGATTAAAGAGGTCGCCGCTGACGTTCATCTGCAGATCCCAGATCTCCTGTTCGGAGAAATCTTGCTGGTCGAAGGTGACGAAGTCGATCATCGCCTGCGTGATCGAGCCCGGCCCGCCAAAGACGTTGAACGGCACGCACGAGCCGGTGCACGCAGCGATCGGCCCCAGCGCCTGTTCGAGTTTTGCCGAATTGACGATGCCGTTCGCGATCTGGCTGGCGTTGTTGCGCGACCAGAAGGCCGAGGCGTCCCAGAACCAGTTTTCGCCGAGATCGCCGGAAAAGGTGGCGGAGACGTAATAGGTGTCAACGTTCTGCTCGAAATGTCTCGGCCCCGCTTCGAAAAAGCGCCGGAACACGCCGTAGCCGGGGCCGACGCCGGTGCCGTCGAGGGTGAAGCCGAGCGGGTTGAACGGGTTTGTCACGTCGATCGAAATCGTGTCCACCCGGTTGCCGTTGCCGCCGAAGGGTCCGATAAAAAGCGGGATCGGCGCCGCCTGGTTGACCGATTGCCGGTTGTTGTAGAGCGCCTTGCCGCGGAACTGGATCGAATCGCTGATATCCGAGGTGATTTGCGTCATGAAGCCGACGCGCTCCTGCGGCGTCAGCACGTAGTTGAAGGGCGAGAAATTGAAGCGGTCCGCCGTGGAGAAGTTCTTGAAATCGCCGGGATAGGCAGGATTTGCCCCGGTGTACTGGAAGCCGTCGGCCAAGGTCAGATCCTGGTCGCCCAGCATCGGATCGGTGAAGAGGAAACGTCCAAACGGCGTCGCCGACGAGCAGGTGCCGATGCACTGGTCGAGGGTCGCAACCGGGAAGTCCGAAAGGTCGCGGTCGGCGGAGTCGACGGAATTTTGATGAACATACTGGCCGGCGAAGAAAATCCGTGTGCGGTCGGTTCCGGCTCCCCAGGACAGCTGGTAGTCCTGCGAAACGCCGTCGCCCTGCCTGTAGGCGCCGAGCTGCGCGGAGGCGGCGAAGCCCTCCTGCTCCTTCTTGGTGATGATGTTGACGACGCCGGCGATCGCGTCCGATCCGTAGATCGGCGAGGCGCCATCCTGTAAAATTTCGAACCGCTCGATGATGCTCGACGGGATGGTGTTGAGGTCGGTCGCGCCCGGAACGCCCGAGGCCGACGCCCCGTTCACCCATCTGAGGCCGTCGACGAGGACCAGCGTTCGCCGCGAGGTGAGATAGCGAAGGTCGATCTCGGCCGATCCGGCGCCGACGCCGCCGCCGTCCGGCGGGTTGCCGAAATTGCCGGAGGAATTGACCTTGCTGTTGAGGCCGCCGCCCGAGGACGGAATGCGCTGCAAAAAGTCGCCGACCGAATTCAGTCCCGACCGGTCAAGGTCCTCCTCATCGAGATTGAGGACGGGCTTTCCCGCCGCCAGCGGATCCTGGCGGATGCGCGATCCGGTGACGAGGATTTCGTCGTCCGCCGGCTCGTCCTGCGCATACGCGACGGTCGATAATGCGGCGAGCGAAAGCCCGGCAAGCAAGCCCCGCCGGACGGCGCAAAGCCGGCCCGACACTGGTTTATTCATTCTCATGCGACTTCTCCCTGAACCGTCCGCCGTCAGTTCCAAGCGCCGCCTTGCGCCCCACCGCGTGCGAATCGAATGGTTAATGCTTTCACTCTTCTTGCGGCCCGGCAATCCGAATTGCGGCCGGCGGATGGAAATTTTGACGAAGTGCGACGCCGGCGCATCGAATGCGCTGCGGTATGCGTTACATTATCTCACGCCGGTCGCAATTGCCGTGCTGCGTCCCTTACCGCGCCAGCGCACAGCCCTCGCCCGCTCCTCGCAGTCCGGTTCTTGCCCCCGCCGAGAGCGCATCGGCGAGCGTTACGCCAGCGCCATTCTTCGCTCGCGCGCCCATCAAATAATCTCAATTCCTGTTCTCACCCGTTTAGCTGATGGAAGCGGTTTCAGCGGCATACGGACCAGCCGCGCTTTCAGTCCAAGCGCGGGCTTTTCAACGAGGAGCCAGCTGAGGATCGCGAGACTGAGTGCGAGCGGCAGCGCGAGCGCGACATTACCCGACCAGTCGGTCGGTTCGAAAAGGCGCTGCACAATCTGTTGCGCCGGCCAGCCCCAGAGATAGAGACCGTAAGAAAAATCGCCGAAGCAACCAGCGCGGCGAAGCGGTCCCAGGCGCGCAAAAGCAAGCCAGAGGATGAGGTAGCCGCCGAAGAGCGGGAAGGCGTCGCTGAAAAGGCCGGCGGGTGCGGCGACGACGAGCCCCGCCGCCGCGGCGATTGCGGCGACCGGCGTCAAGGCGATTTTCCCGGCGAGCAGCGCATAGAGGACGCCGGCGAAAAACGGCCGCGCAAGGTCCGCGTACTGAGCGAGATAATAAAGGGCGCCCTGATGCGGCCCGTCGCCGAACGCCGCGCCGGCGAGATAGAAAAAAATGAACAGGCAGAAGGCAATTCTTGCGTTCAGCAGGCGCGCGGCGCCGACCGCCGCAAGCGTCAGATAGCAGAGCACTTCGAATTTCAGCGTCCACAACGGCCCGTTGACGACGCCGGCAAACGGCAGGTCGGCGAAGACGCCGGGCAGTGTTTCAAAGCCGGTGTAGAAACCAAGATTGGCAAGGTACAGCCAGGTTTCGTCCGTCCGGAGATACGAAGCCATCGGCGCCGCGGTGAAGAGCGGCCCGACGACAAACGCGGCCGCCAAGACGACCGCGAAAAGGCCCGGCGCGATCCGCAGCGCGCGTTTCGTCGCAAAGGCGAGAAGCGAAGTCCCGGACGCAAAGCTGCGGGTCAGGAGAAACCCGCTCAATACAAAGAACGTCATCACCGCGACCCGGCCAAGGCTTGTATCGTCCGCGGTCAGCGCCCGTATCGGCTCCAAGGCGCCCGGCCCGCCGACGATTTCGAAACTATGGGAGACGATGACGGCCGCCGCCGCCGCGAGCCGCAGCGCGTCGAAATTGTTGCCGCGGGCGCGCGATTCACGCCAGCCGTCGTCGATGGTGCGCGCCAGCGCCATGGGTCATCCGGGGATTGAACAACCCCTGACACTAAGGCCGGATGGTTAAGGAAAGCTGGAATTCTAGTAAGCTGAAGTCGGCGGCGTGAACGCGGTACTGACACTAAGGCCGGATGGTTAAGGAAAGCTGGAATGGCGGTCTTTTATGCCTTTGTGCGTTGAACGCCCAGCCGCGCGATGACGGCCGCCGGCAGCCGGCGCGGGCGGCCGTGAAGATTCACGCAGGCCGCCTCGACGTCCGCGCGCGCGACGAGGACGCCATCGCGGCGGATCGTCTGGTCGAGCAACATGCGCGCGCCCTTCACCTCGACAAAAAGCGTTGCGACCTCGAGCACATCGTCGATCCGCGCCGGCGCCATCCACTCGGTTGTCATTTTCCTGACCGCGAAGGCGAGCGGTTCTTCGCGGGCGAGGAGTTCGGAATGGATCACGCCGCACGACCTCAAGGCCTCGGTGCGGCCGCGCTCGAAGAAATGCAGATAGCGCGCATGATAGACGACGCCGGAAAAATCGGTGTCTTCATAGTAAACGCGGACGGTGGTGCGGAATTCCTGGCCGGCGGTCACGCTTGCATTGAACCAAGATTTGCTGGCTGCGTCGAATCCAGCGCGCTGCCTCATCCGCGCGACCGTCAGGCTGACATCTGGTCTCCGCGCTATCGGCTGACGATGTTGAGGATGTTGCCGTCGGGGTCCTTGAACCAGGCGGCCTTCATGTCCTCGCCGACGTGGATGTCGCCCTCCAGCGGCATCTCCGGCATCTCGTAATGCTCGAATTTGACGCCTTTGGCGGCGAGCTTCCGGACGACCTCCTCGATCCTGTCGCCAACGGCCCAGGTGACCGCGGTCGCCTTGTTGGTGCCAGCCTCATCCGACCTGTAGACGTTGAGAGTCGTCTTGCCGCTGCGATAAACGATGACCTCGTCGCCTTCGGACCCGGCCTGCGTCAGCCCGAGCTCGTTTTCATAGAATTTCCGGGCCACGGCCAAATCCTTGACCGCGAGATTTGCAGAGGCGTCGATGTTTCCAAACATGTCGATATCCTTGATGCTACGGGCAGAACGACACGGGCGAACGAGAGTGGTTCCCGATCGGGTTCGGACGCGGCGGCGAATTCTCAAGGCGACCGGAGCGCCAGAGAATACGGACATTCCGTCTTGTCCGCGCCCCCCGCGCCGTGACCAGTCCAGTCTCCTTGCGGGTCGTCGCCGATTTGTCCGTATTATCCGTGACGCCTTTCTCCTGCTGTGACCGATGCCCGAACCAGCGGGCGCGGCTTCGCGGCGTCCGCGCCGGCCCGGCCGGGGGAACTGCACAATTCGCATCGCCCGCCAGCGATTGCACCGGACGGACGACAAACCGGACCTGTCAAAGCGCGCGCCCCGAAAGGCGCGCCCTCAACAGTAAGACGAACGAGACCCCCCGAGTGTGACAACATTTGAAAATTTATTTTTTCCGCCCGTCCGCATCGGCAGGTCAACCGGCAGCCGGCGGGCGCCGCTTGACCGGCCGGGCCGCCTTCGCTAATGTGAGTGAGCGCTCACTTCTGGGACCGATGGCGGCGAGACGAACGAAAGCGGCGAAGCTTCGCGGCAAGGGCTTGGCGCGGGAGGCTCTCGGGACGAAAGAGCGGATCGAGCGGGCGGCGCTCGACCTTTTCGTCGCCCATGGGGTCGATGCGGCGACGACGCGCGAGATCGCGGCGGCGGCCGGCGTCTCGGAAGGGGCGATTTACCGCCATTTCGACTCGAAAGACGCGCTCGCCGCCGCGATGTTCCTCAAGGTCCATACGCGGCTCGCCGCGCTTGTCCGCGAAGCGGCGAAGGAGGCCAGGGGGATCGCCGCGCAGACCGGCGCGATTGTTGACGCCTATTGCCGGACCGCGGACGAAGATTTTCCGCTGTTTGCCTTTCACCTCCTTCACGCGCACCGTTTCCTGCCGACGCCCACGGGCGTCGATAACCCGGTCGATGCGGTAGAAGACATCATCATCGCCGCGATGAAGCGGCGGGAGATCGCGCGCGGCGATCCGGGCTTTGCCGCGGGGCTTGCGCTTGGGGTCGTCTTGCAGACCGCGCTGCAGATTTCCTATGGACGCCTCAAGGGGCCGCTTTCGATCTACGCGAACGACCTTGTCACCGCGGCGCTTTCGGTCCTGCGTCCGCTCCCGCGAAACTGAAATTTTTGAAACCCCGGAGACATCTGATGCGCAGCATTCTGTTTCGGGCCGCCTACTGGCTGACGTCGATTTTCTTCGCGGTGACGGCGGCGCCGCTGATCCTTGTCCCGAGCCGCAAGCCGGTCATGCTGTGGATCCTCGCCTACACCCGCACGCTCCAGTTTTTCCTGCGCTGGGTCGCGGGCGTCCGCGTCGTCGTGCGTGGACGGGAACGGCTTCCCGAGGGCCCGGCGATCATCGCCGCCAAGCATCAGAGCTGGGGCGACGGCATCGTCATGTTCGCGCAGTTTTACGATCTCGCCTTCGTCACCGGCGATCACCTCGAAAAGTTTCCGCTGCTCGGCGGCATTCTGAGAAAGATGGGCGCGATCGTCGTCGACAATTGCGGCGGCGCCTATGCGCGGGCGCGCCTCGTCGATGACGAACTGAGAAAGGCCCAAGAACAGGGCCGCCGCATTCTGATTTACCCCGAAGGCCATCTCGCGCCGGTCGGCGAGCGCTATCGCTACAAGCGCGGCGTCTATCATATGTACGAGGCCTATGGCTGTCCGGCCGTCCCGGTCGCGACCAATCTCGGCCGTTTGTGGCCGCAATCGGAGTGGCGGCTATGTCCCGGCGAGGCGGTGATTGAATTCCTCGACCCGATTCCGCCGGGGTTGGACAAGGAAAGTTTCATGGCCCGGCTTGAAGAAACGATCGAACGGCGCTCGCTTGAGCTCCTCGGACGGACGGCGCCGGACGCGCTGGATCCGCCGTTGCCGGACCCGAAGCCGCCGGGGCCAGCCTTGCGGGGAGCGCGCATATCTTGACGAGCCAATTGCCGCCGCTTTTCCTGCAGCGCCGTTTCTGGCCGATGTGGGTCGCCCTGTCTTTCGGGACGTTTGGAGACAATGTCCTCCGGCAGTCGCTCCTCATCGGCATTCCCTATGGCGTCATCGAAGCGCCGAATTTCGGCAAGCCAGACAATGCGATTCCCTTCATCGGCGCGCTGCTTCCGCTTGCAATTCTCCTGTTCACGCCGCTTTCCGGTCAGCTCGCCGACAAATACGAAACGTCAATGATGTTTCGTCGAACCAAATTCGCCGAAGTGATCCTGATGCTGGTCGCCGCCGCCGCCTTTTTGAGCGGGCTGGGATTTCTGGCGATCTTCATGCTGTTCGCGATGGGCGCGCAGTCGGCGTTCTTCTCCCCCGTCAGAACCAGCGCCATGCCGAAATACCTGGCGCCGGACGAGCTTGTCCGCGGCAACGGGATTTGCAACGCCGGTCTCTACAGTTTCATCCTTATCGGCTACATGGTCGGCGGCTCGCTGATTGTCCGCGAAGACGGCCGGGCGCTGGTCGGAATCGTCCTGATCTGCGCATCGACGATCGGCTGGCTGGCGGCGCTCCGGACCTTGCGCGCCGGCGCCAACGATCCCGGCCTCAAGATCGACTTCAACTGGATCGCGCAGACCGCGCGCATGATCAGGTACGTAAAATCGTCGCGCGGCGTCGCGCCGCCGCTTCTCGGCGTCGCTGTATTTTTTCTTCTGTCGACGCCGGTGACCGTGATCACGCCGCTTTACGCGCGCGATTCCCTGAACGCCGATGCGGCGGTCGCAACCGTGCTGAACGGCCTGTTCGCAATTGGCGCCGGGGCTGGCGCGATCTTCGCGGCCGGTCTCGCCAAGGGACGGTCGGGCCTTGGCTATTCGACGGTCTCGGTCGGGGCCGCGGGCGCCTTCAGCCTTCTCATCGCCGCCCTCACCCCTTATGCCGCCGCGCCGTCCGGCCAGGAGCTTTCCTCGCTTGAACTGTTGTCGACGCCAGCCGGCCTCGCCCTCGTTTTCCTGTTCATTGCGACGTCAGCGATGATGGGCATTTATATCGCGCCGCTGCAGGCCGCCGTGCAACGGCGCGCCCCGGCGATGGTGCGGGCGCGCATCATGGCTGCCGGCGTTTTCCTTAACGCCCTGTTTGCGCTGCCCGGATCGCTGGCGACGCTGGCGATCACCAACAGCACCGCCGACCCCAGCCTTGCCTTTTACGCGATCGCCGTCGCCATGCTGGCCATCGCGGCGCTGATGCTGCATAGACGGCGCACGCTGCCGGACGGTCTTTATGACGAGGTGCTGGGGGAGCGGGCGGCGGAGCGAACTGGCTGATTGGTCTCGTTGGGCGGGAAATCAATGCGCGTTTTGGTGACGGGAGCGGCCGGCTTCATTGGCGCGGCGACGGCGGCGGCGATGCTCGACCGCGGCGATCAGGTCGTCGGCGTCGACAATGTCAACGACTATTACCCGACCCCTTTGAAACGCGCCCGCCTTGACCTTCTGGCGGCGCGCCAGGGTTTCCAGTTCCATGAAATCGACATCGCCGATCACGACGCGCTCACCAAGGCGGCCGATGGGCCGTTCGACGCCATCGTCCACCTCGCGGCGCAAGCGGGCGTCCGCTATTCGATCGACAATCCGTTCGCCTACGCAAGGTCAAATCTGGTCGGCCATCTGTCGGTGCTCGAACTCGGACGCCGGCGGAAGGTTCCGCATCTCGTTTATGCGTCGTCGTCATCCGTGTACGGCGCCAATATGAAAACGCCGTTTTCCGAGGAAGACCGGGTCGATCATCCCGTTTCGTTCTATGGCGCGACCAAGAAATCAAATGAGATGATGTCGGCGTCCTACGCCCGGCTCTATTCGATGCCGCTGACCGGCTTGCGGTTCTTTACCGTGTACGGACCGATGGGCCGACCGGACATGGCGTATCTCATTTTCACCGAAAAGATGCTGAAAGGCGAGGCGATCGAGATTTTCAATGAAGGGAGGATGGGCCGCGACTTCACCTATATCGACGACATTGTGGCGGGGATCCTCGCCGCCGCGGCAACGCCCCCGGGAGCGGACGAGGCGTTCCACCGCGTTTTCAATCTCGGCAATGACCGGCCCGAAGAGCTGATGACCCTTGTTTCCCTGCTCGAAAAAGAACTCGGGATTGAAGCGAAGAAAGTTTTCAAGGGCATGCAGCCGGGCGATGTCGAGCGAACCTGGGCCGACATCTCAAAAGCGCGCGCGCTAATCGGGTACGATCCGGCGACATCGCTGGCGGAGGGCGTCGCGAAAACGATCGCCTGGCGCAGGGGCCTCGGCAAACCTTTATACTGATCGAAAAATACTGACCCAAATTGGAACGCTTGGAGGGCGCGCCGCGTTTCTCCACCGGCTTTCCACACGCAGAGTGGAAATCCAGTTAATACGGCGGCAACGACGTTCGGCTAGTTTTGGCGCATGGGTCTTACGCTTCTCATCCTGGCGACTTGCGTCATTTTTGGCGCGATCGCCTGGTTCGCGGCGCGCGGGCCAATTCCCCTTGACGGAATTAAAGCCGCGATCCGCGAGGCCGAACCCAAACGCTTTTCGCCGAGGAACACGCTGTTCATCATCGGCCCGACCGCCAATCACAATGCCTGCCGGATGCAGCGGCGGCTTTTGAAACCGGCGATCGCCGCGCTGATCCGTGAGGACGTTTCGGTGATCGAGGTTTACGGACTGGCGCGCCCGACCCGGAATGGCGAAGACATGGACTGGCTCGATGCGTCGCTCCTCCGCCATGCGATGGATGCGGAAGAGGGTTTTTTCGTCGTTTATGTCGATCAGGACGGCAAGACGCAGTTCCGTTCGGAAGCGCCGATGCTCGCGCGCGACATCATCGAACGGGCGCGACTGGCGGTCGGGCGCGGCCCCGGCGCCGAGCCGCCGAAGAAATCGCTGGTGCTGCGAAAGCTCAAAGCGGCGTAGCCGGAGCGGCGTTATTCGCCCGCCTTCTTCAGCGCCGCCGACGCCTTCTCAGCGGTCGCGAGAACGCGCAAGAGATTGCCGCTCCAGAGTTTGCCGATCTGCTCTTCCGTATACCCCCGTTTTACCAGCTCCCGGGTGACGTTTAGCGTCTCGCCAGCGTCTTCCCAGCCGACGATGCCGCCGCCGCCGTCAAAATCGGAAGCGATGCCGACATGGTCGATCCCGGCGAGCTTGACGGCGTGATCGATATGGTTGACGAAATCGGCGACCGTCGCGCGCGGCGCGATCGCCCACAGCGCCTCGAGCCGCTTTTCGTAATCGGCCGTCACTTCGGGGGTCATCGCGGCGCGCGCCGCCGAAGTTTCCAGCCCCATTTCTTTCCTGACCTTCGCCTGCAAAGCGAGTTGCGCTTCGTTCAGCGTCTTTACATAGACATCGAGCGCGACGATCTGCGCGACGCCGCCGTTCCCGGCGAGCGCCAGCAATTGTTCGTCATCGAGATTGCGCGGACTGTCGGCGAGCGCCTTGACGCCCGAATGCGAGGCGATGATCGGCGCTTTCGAAAGTTCCGCCGCCTGCATCATGGTTTTGCGGCCCGCATGCGACACGTCGATCATGATCCCGGCGCGATTGAGCTGGGCGACGAGATTGCGGCCGGCGGGCGACAGCCCGCCCCATTTCTCGACAGCGTCGCCGCCTTCGGTATTGGCGTTCGACGAATCGCCGAACTGGTTATGGCCGAAATGGGTAATCCCGGCGTAGCGGACGCCCTGACGCGCGATGTCGTCAATCGCATCCTGCGTCGGTTCGGGCCCGAGCGGAAATGAATTTTCAAGGCCGATTAACGCGACCTTGCGGCCGGACTTTGCGATCTTGCGCGCTTCGGCGGCGCTCATCGCGAGTGCGATCTCTTTCGGATAGGCGTTGGTCATGCGCAAGATGGCGGCAAGGCGCGTCATCGCGATACCGGAGGCTTGCGCGTAGCCTTCATCCGTCAACGGACCTTGCGGCGTGTAGACGATAAAGAACGCCGCATCGAGCCCGCCGGCGCGCATTTTCGGAAGGTCGACCTGGGCGGTTGTGAAGCCGCCTGGATCGACCGCGGCCGTCGCATAGTCGAGCGGGATGTCGACATGGGTGTCGAGCGCGATCACCCGGTCATGGATGGCGCGCGCTTGCGTTTCCTTCGCCGGATCGTCGAGCGGCGCCGCGTGGGCGGCGGTTGCAAGCATCAGACTGGACGTGAAAATTGTCGATCTCATTCGTATTCCCTGATTGTTAAACCGCGCCGCTGCCGTGTCATTTCTTCGTCTGCGCGAGCGCGCGCTTCACTTCCTCGACCAGTTGCGCGCGCGGGACGGATGTTTGCGCCGCCTGGCTCTCGCGCCATTCGGCGTTGTCGCCGATCTTTTTCGAGAGTTCCGCGCCGAGGACAAGGTCCTTGACCGTCACCTCGCCTTTGACGCGTTCATCTCCGCCGACGATCACCGCGACCGGCGCCGAGCGCTTGTCCGCGTACTTCATCTGCGCCTTCATGCCCGAGCCGCCGACATAGACTTCGGCGCGGATGCCAGCCGCACGCAGTTCCGCCGCCATCGTCTGATACTCCGCCATCCGATCCTGTTCGAGCGCGAGAATGACGACGGGACCGGACCTTCGCGGCGATGGAAGGGCCTTCGTTCCGAACTCGAAAGCGGCCAGCAGGCGGGAAACGCCGATCGAGACGCCGACGGCCGGGACTTCCACACCCTTGAAGCGTTTGACGAGGCCGTCATAGCGCCCGCCGCCGCCGACCGACCCGAGCGACACGCCGTGCTCGGTCGACAGAAACTCGGCCTCGAAAACCGGGCCGGTATAATAGTCGAGGCCGCGGATCACGGCGCAGTCGAATATGATCGCCCGCGCGCCAAAATCCGGAATCGCGCCGCGAAGTCCGCCCAGCTCCTGCAATCCGGCTTCGCCGGATCTGGTATCGCCGACAATTTTCCGCATGCGATCCAGCGAAAGCGTCGGCTCATCCCGGCTGACGCCGGCCGACGATTGCAGGAACCCGATCACCGTCTCGATGCGCGCGTCGTCAAGGCCCGCCCCGCCGGTGAAGTCGCCGCTTTCATCCTTTCGGCCGGGGCCAAGGAGGCGCCGCACGCCATCCTCTTTGAGGCGGTCGAACTTGTCCATCGCCCGCATGACCGTGACGCGGGTCAGCGCGTCCTCGTCATCGTTGAGCGAGAGCCGCTCAAACAATCCGTCCACGATCTTTCGGTTGCTGACGCGCACCATGAATTTTGGCCGCGCGGTTGGATCGACGGCCATCGCATTGACCGCCGCCTCAAGGGCTTCGCCCAGCATCATGCAGATTTCCGCGTCAGCGTCCGGCCCCGGGGCGCCAACGGTGTCGGCGTCGCATTGCGTGAATTCGCGAAAACGCCCCGGCCCCGGCTTTTCATTGCGCCAGACGGGGCCGACGGCGTAGCGGCGAAAGGGTTTCGGCAAGGCGTCGTAATTCTCGGCGACGTAGCGCGCGAGCGGCGCAGTCAGGTCATAACGCAGGCTCATCCACTGCTCGTCGTCATCCTGCAAGGAAAAGACGCCCTGGTTCGGGCGATCGTCGTCGGGCAGAAATTTTCCGAGCGCGTCCGTGTACTCAAAAGCCGGCGTCTCCAGCGGATCGAAGCCGTACGATTCGTAAACGCTGGAAATGCGCGCCAGCATGTCGCGCTCGGCGACGATTTCCGCGCCGAGCCGGTCGCGAAATCCGCGCGGGATCCGCGCTTTTGGTCTGAAAGATTTCGCGTTTTTAATCACAGGGGCCAGATAGCCGAACCCGCAAGGTCGCGCAACGCGGCGCAATGGACGGAACCAAATGTAACCCCCAACGTTTTCGTCTTGGGTTCCCCGGGCCTCATTGCAGATTGGAACATAACATGAAGTATCTGGTTTTAGCTGGCCTTTTTGGCGCATCGATCGCGACGCAAGGCTGCGCGCTCGGTCTCGCCGCCGGCGCAGGCGCTGTCGCCGCCGACGAAATCTCGGAAGCTGAGCGGTGCGACGATAATATCGATCCGCTCGAAGACGTTCGCGACGAGGAAGACGGCTGCAACTAGGCCGGTCCTGTCGGGTTGATGCTGCGCCGCCGTCAGGGCGGCGCAGCTTTTTTACGCCGAACGCTCACTCTCCGCTAACGTCGATCCTTGTGATCGTCACTGTCTCGTTCGGGACTTCCGAGGGGAACGGGCCGCCGGCCCCTGTCGGCAGTGCGCCAACGGCGTCGGCGACGCTCATTCCTTCAATGATGCGGCCGAAGACGGCGTAGCCGTGCCGGGGTCCAAGATCATTCACAAAATGATCGAGCTTTTCATTGTTGTCGCGAAGATTGATGAACCACTGGGCAGTGGCGCTGTCCGGATCGGGCGTCCGCGCCATGGCGATTGTCGTCCGATAATTCTTGAGGCCGTTGTCGCCTTCATAAGGGACAGGGTCGCGGGTCGCCCGCTCGTTCCAGTATTTGTTGAAGCCGCCACCCTGGATGACGAACCCCGGCACGACGCGGTGAACGATCAGCCGGTCGTAATGACCGTCCTTCGCATATTGAACAAAATTGGCGACGGTCTTCGGCGCCTGTTCGGGGTAGAGTTCGACGACGATATCGCCCTTCGAGGTGACGATTTTTGCGCGCAACGATGATGAGGGCCAGTCAACGCTCGTCGCCAGCGTCTCCGGCTCGGCAAGCGGCGCTTCCGCGGCCCGCGCGGGTTTACCGATCGTCTCAATTGCTGACGCCTCGGTCGCCGGGGCAGGTTCCGCGGGCGCTGCTTTCTCTCCGCAAGCGGCAAGAGCGAGGGCGGCAAGGCCGAAAAGCGCGGTCGCGTATCGGTTGCTCATATCGTCGCCTAGAAGCTCTTGCCGTCAATCGGCGCCGGATTGAGCGCGGCCAGATCGATATTGTCGATGCAGCGGGCGTTCAGCGCCGCCATCTCCTTGCCGTCCGGACCTTTGCCGCGAGCGAAGGACTGAACGCCGCAGGTCGAACAGAAAACATGGCTCAGCGTTTTCTTGTTGAACCGGTATTCGGTCAGCCCGTCCTCTCCGGACACGAGCGCAAATTGTTCGGCCGGTGTAAACGTCAGGATGAAGCCCTTCATCGAGCAATGCGAGCAATTGCACTCCATCGTCGTGTCGAGGTCGGCCGACGCCTTCCAGCGGACGGCGCCGCAATGGCATCCGCCTTCAACTTTGGTCGCGGTCATCGCTATTGTTCCTTTCGCGAATGGAATTGATCCGTTCAATCAGCGCATTGGTTGACGCGTCGTGGCTGGCCGGCGCCGGCTTTTTCTCGCCGATTGCCGCTATTTCGGGAAGAATTTTCCTCGCCAGCGTCTTGCCGAGTTCAACCCCCCATTGGTCGAAAGAGTTGATCCCCCAGATGATCCCTTGCGCGAACACCTTGTGCTCATAGAGCGCGACAAGCGCGCCAAGGCGCGCCGGATCGAGCCGCTCGATCAGGATCGAATTGGTCGGCCGGTCGCCGGCGAAAACCCTGTGCGGCGCAAGGCGGCCGATCTCTGCCGCGGTCAGCCCTTCCGCCGCGAGTTCGCGGCGCACGGCGCTTTCGTCCTTGCCGAGCATCAGCGCTTCCGGCTGGGCGAGGAAGTTCGCCAGCAGCTTTTCGTGATGGTCGCCAATTGGCGACGCGGATAGCGCCGCCGCAATGAAATCGCAGGAGAGAATGTCCGTCCCCTGATGGATCAGCTGGTAGAAGGCGTGCTGGCCGTTGGTCCCGGGTTCGCCGAAAACGACCGGCCCGGTCGCCGCGCCGACCGCGCCGCCGCCAAGCGACGCTGACTTGCCGTTCGATTCCATATCGAGCTGCTGAAGGTATGCCGGGAGCCGGTGAAGATGCTGGTCATAGGGAAGAACGGCGTGCGCCGCGGCGCCGATGAAATTGCGGTTCCAGACCCCGATCAGCGCGAGCAGCGCCGGCATGTTCTGTTCAAGCGGGCTGCTGCGGAAATGCTCATCCATCGCGTGCGCGCCGCGCAACATGTCCTCAAACGCAAGGTAGCCGCATTGCAGCGCGATCGGCAGGCCGATCGCCGACCACATCGAATAACGCCCGCCGACCCAGTCCCAGAAGGTGAACATGTTTTCAGGCGCGACGCCGAAATCAGCGACCGCGCCTACGTTCGTCGACAGGGCGATGAAATGCCTCGCGACGTCATTTTCCTTGCCGCCTTGCCCAAGGAGCCACCGGCGGGCGCTTTGCGCGTTCGTCATCGTTTCCTGCGTCGTGAAGGTCTTCGAGGCGACGATAAAGAGTGTTCTCGCCGGATCGAGCACGCTGAGCGTGTCGGCGAGGTGCTGGCCGTCGACATTGGAGACGAAGAACGCGCGTTTGCCCTTCAGCCAATAGGGGCGCAGCGCCTCGACCGCCATCAAAGGCCCAAGGTCCGACCCGCCAATGCCGATATTCACAATTGTATCGATCGGCGCGCCGGCAAATCCCTTGAGGTCTCCGCGTTCATAGCGATCGGCGAACGCTTTCATCCGCGTGCGCTCGGCGGCGGCGAGCGCTGCGGCGTCTTCGCCGTCGATCCGGTATTGGCGCCCGGAAAAATCGCGCAGCGCCACATGCAGCACGGCGCGGTTTTCCGTGGCGTTGATCTTCTCGCCCGCCGTCATGCGCCGGATCGCGCCTCCAAGATCGGCGGCGCCCGCAAGGTCCAGAAGCGACGTCATCGCTTCTGCGGAAACCTTGTTCTTTGAATAGTCGAGATAGATCCCCGCCGCCGCGAGCGAAAAATTTTCCGCGCGATCCGGATCGCCCGCAAAAAGATCGATGGTCCGCTGCTTGCTGATCGCCGTCCTGATCGCATCGAGGCGGCGCCAGGCCTTGCTTCTCGTGATGTCGGTCATCGCCCTTTAACCATAAGCGCCGCACTGACTTGATCGAATTTTAGGAAAGCGCCTCAACGGAATTTAATTCAGGCCGCGTATTCAGGCCGCGTAAACAGGATCGCCATGACAATCGCCCTCACGCGCCACTTCACGAGACGCCTGCGCCGCAACCTCGTCGTGACGATCGCCGTCACGGCGATCTTCGGCTTCAAGGCGGCGGAGCCTCAGGCGCCCTACCCTTTCCCGGAAGCGATGACCTTGGCGGCGCGCCAGACCACGTTTCCCGAAATTCGAGTCGGAGAGCGTGGTCCAGATTCTTGTTTTGGCGCGCGTTCTGATCCGAAAACCGCTCGCACTTTTCGGGAACGCGCTCTGGCTCCTACGATCCGTATTTGACCGAGCAGCCATAGGGCTTGGTTTCCTTGATCTCGACCGGCTCGCCTTCATTGACGCTCTGGAGCGCCGCGAGCAGGTAATTGGTTGCGCCATTGACTGTCGCGTGATTGGCCGAAGGCTTGTCGTCGATGGCGCCGGCGTAGCGCAGGACACCCTCCTTATCGATGAGCGCCATTTGCGGCGTCGTTTTCGCGCCATAGGCTTTGCCGACGGCGCCGCTTTCGTCGAGCAGCACGAAATCAGGTTCCGCCCCGCGCGACGCGGTCAGCGCATTGACGCTCGCCGCATCGGCGTGACCCTGTTTTCCGGGGGCGGAGGAAATCACCGTGATCCAGACGACTCCGTCGGCATTCGCGGTCTTCTGCGCCTCTTGCATGTTGCCGGTCTCATAATGCTTCTGCACGAACGGACAGCCTTCGTTCGTCCATTCGAGAACGACCGTTTCGCCCTTGAACTGGTCAAGCGAGACCGTCTCGCCGTTGGAGGCGAGGCCCGTGAAGGCAGGCGCCGCGGCATCGATGGCGGGTCCGGCGAGCGCCGGGGCGACGGCAAAACAGGCCGTGGCGGCGAAGAGCGACAGTTTCAGCATGGAAGGCTCCTTTTTTTCTACGGGACAAAAAGCGACATCAGCGACCGCTCGGTCAGCGGCTGGGGCAGGATCACCGCCTCAGCGCCCGGCGGATAATATACATACAGCGGGACGCCATTGGCGCCAAAACCCGCCAATGCCTCTTCGATCGCGGGATCGCGCTTTGTCCAGTCGGCGGTAACATAAGCGACGCCCGCCTCGCGGAACGCGTCTTTGACTTTCGGCGATGACAGGACCGTCAGCTTGTTCACCTGGCAGGTCACACACCAGGCGGCGGTGAAGTCGATGAAGACGGGTTCGCCGGCCTCCCGCCGCCGTTCGATGTCGGCGGCATCGAAGACGATCACGCCCGCCGCCGGCGCCACCGACGCTTCCGCCGGCCGCAAAAGAACGACCGGGACGAGGGCCGCGGCCAGCGC
>JBGTLL010000116.1:0-2272 GCA_041744115.1 Parvularculaceae bacterium
GGGCGCGCGGCGAGGGTCTCGGCGAGTCCTTGTCCCGAAGGCGCAGCGGTCGGAACGATTGCGCCAGGCTGGCGCGTTTCGGGAACGCCGTCGAGCGCGGCGTCGCCGGCGTAGCGCCGCTCGGACGTGACGCCGAACGCCTCCCGGATCGATCCGGCGACGACCTGCATTTTGGTTTCGTCCTGAACCGAATAGGAGACGATCATCAAAAAAAAGCAAACCAGCAAGGTCATCAGATCGGCATAGGTGATGAGCCACGCGCCGGCGCGACGGCGCTTGGCCTTGTCCGTGGCCGCGCTTCTCATGCCGCCGCGCTCGCAAAGGCGCCGCGCGCCTTTTCGGGGAGATAGACGATCAGCATGTCGGTGATCGCGTCGGGCGAGCGCCGCTCGGACACCTGGCAGAGGCCGTCGATGATCAGCGAGAGATTGGTTTCCTGGGCGTCGAGCTTGGACGCCAGCTTGTCGGCGATCGGCAGCGCGATCACATAGGCGACAAGCGCGCCGTAAAGCGTCGTCAACAGCGCGATCGCCATCGCCGGGCCGATGGTCGAAGGGTCTTCCATTGACGACAGCATTTTGACGAGGCCGACAATCGTGCCGATCATGCCGAAAGCGGGCGCCGCCTCGCCAATCGCGCGGAAAACCCTCTCGCCGTCAACGAGGCGCTGGATTTCAAGCTCGCGCTCGCGCGTCAGCTGCGCGCGGAGGTGCTCCGTCGAAAGACCGTCGGCGATCATCTGCTTTCCGCGCGCGAGGAAGGGCTCGGAAACCGGCGCCCGCTCAAGCCCCATCGGTCCCTGCCGGCGCGCGATCTGGGCGAGGGTTCTCAATTCTTCGAGGATGTCGCCGGGGCTTTTGCGGTGGTCGAGAAACGCGGTCCTGGCGCCGGTGATGACGGCAGTTGCAACCTCATCGACCGGGAAGCGCAGCACCGTCGCCGCGGCGGCGCCGCCGATGACGATCAGAAAGCTCGGCATGTTGAAAAAGACAGCGACGGCGCCCGACATTACGATGGCGAGGCCGACGACAAAGAGGCCGGCGACGATGCCGCCGATGGTGGCGAAGTCCATGCGCATGAACAGGCGATCTCTTGATGCGCCGCCAGCATAGTCGCCGCCGCGTAAAGACCGCCCTTAAGCCTCGTCTAAAATTGGCGGCGTCGCATCCCTATTCGTTAACGCCGCGTCAAGAAGGCTTTCAGCCCCAGGGGCCTTTCCTCGCCATTTCAAACGGCGAGGCATCGCCGCCGAGGCGCCGACTGGCGCCGCGTCCCGCCATCGCCATCAATCGCTCGATACGGTTCCCGGTCGCCGGGTGGGTCGAAAAGAGATTGTCGGCGCCGCGCCCGGACAACGGGTTGATGATCATCAGCTGGCCGGTTTCGGGATGCCGCTCGGCGGTCTCGTTCGGGATGCGCGCCGCGCCTTGCGAGATTTTGGCGAGCGCCGAGGCAAGCGCTTCGGGCCGTCCGGAAATTTCGGCGCCGACAACTCGCGGCCGCGGCTGATCGCCATCTGAACGAGCGCCGCGGCGAGCGGCGCGAGGATCATCATCGCGAGGGTTCCGATCAGCCCGCCATTGTTCCCGCGGTTGCCGCTGAAGAACATCGCGAAATGGGCGAGCGCGGTGATCGCGCCGGCGATTGTCGCCGTCACTGTCATCGTCAGGGTGTCGCGATTTTTGACGTGCGCGAGTTCATGCGCCATGACGCCGGCGATTTCCTCCTCATCGAGTATGCGCAAAAGCCCCGTCGTCGCCGCGACGGCCGCGTTTTCGGGGTTCCTCCCGGTTGCAAAGGCGTTCGGCTGGTCGGATTGGATGATGGTGATTTTCGGGCGCGGCAGGCTTGCCTTCGACGCGAGGCCCTCGACAATTTCGACATAGCGGCGGACCGCGCCCGACGCGTTGCCGCGGTCGACCTCCTCGGCGCGGTAAAGGCGCAGAACGATCTTGTCGGCGTTCCAATAGGCAAAGAGGTTCGTCGCGCCGGCAAAGAGGAGCGCGAGCATCATGCCGCCGGCGCCGCCAATCGCGTAGCCGATGACGCCGAACAGCGCGGTCAGAACCGCTATCAGGATGTAGGTGCGAAAGTGTCCCATTTTGTCCCTTTGGAAACGATCGTTCGCCGCCTAGGGTCTAAACCTAAATCTCTGCTTGTCGGCTCGTCCGAACGTTGATTCAAACTCCCATTCACGGGAGCTTGCGCCATGCGATTTGACCTGACCGATCAAGAATGGGCTGTGATTGAACCCCTTTTGCCGCCAACGCGT
>JBGTLL010000117.1:0-5108 GCA_041744115.1 Parvularculaceae bacterium
CGGTCTGCGCGGCGAGCGAGGGATCTGAAACAAGCGCGTTGCGGCTGGCGCCGCCGGTGGCGTTGAGCGACGGCAGGAGGTTCGATCGCGCGATCTTCGCGCCGGCGCGGGCGGCGTCAAGATTTGCCGCCGCGGCGAGCAGGGTGTTGTTGTGCGTCATCGCCTCGCTGACGAGGCCGTAAAGCGCCTGATCGCCGAACGGGGCGAGCCAGTCGCCGACCGGCGGATCCGCCACATCTTCCGCCGCGACCCAGGCTTTCGGCGGCTCGGGGAGCTGGGTGTCGAGAAGCTCCTGATTGACGCTCGCGCAACCGGCCGCAAGAAGGGCGAGCAGCGAAACGCTCCCTCTCAACACCATGAAGTCCTCCAATGACCGCCAGCGCTGGTTCGCGCGTTTCCCCCGAAAGAAGCGTTTCCGCGGCCGTTCTCAAGGCCCTATCGGCAGGGTGAAGGGCGCTTGCGACAAGCCGGGGCAGGCGCCGTCGCCCATCGGAGTGTCATATAGAGGGATCGTTAACCCATTACCGCTTCCAGCGCGCCGCAAATCTGAAATGCGCCCGGGCGCGGGCCGAATGCGCAACCGGTAGGATATCCGCCGCGATGAGACAACAAAATGGCCAGCTCGGGCGCAAAGACCGGAAGCCTTCTCCTTCGCCGTCCCGGCAAGCGCGCATGAGGCCCGTTGCTGTCTGGCTTTTCTTCATGTGCGCGGCTGTCGCGCTGATGGTGATCGTCGGCGGGGCGACGCGGCTGACCGATTCCGGGCTGTCGATTGTCGAATGGCGCCCGGTCACCGGCGCCGTGCCGCCGCTGAATGAGGGGGACTGGATCGCCGAGTTCGAGAAATACAAGACGATCCCCGAATATGACGAAGTGAATTGGGGGATGTCGATTGGCGACTTCAAGGAGATCTATTGGTGGGAATGGGCGCACCGGTTTCTCGGGCGCGTCATTGGTCTTGCGTTTCTGATCCCGCTGGTATTTTTCGCCGCCACCCGCCGCATCGACCGGGCGCTTGGGATGAAACTCGCCGCCATTTTCGTGCTCGGCGGGGCGCAAGGCGCGCTCGGCTGGTGGATGGTGGCGAGCGGACTTACGGAGCGCGTCGATGTCAGCCAGTACCGGCTGGCGGCGCATCTTGCGCTGGCGATCGCGCTTTTTGCCGCGATGTTCTGGATCGCGCTTGATCTCGTCAGCGCACGGAGAAAAAAGAGGCTGGCGCTCGCGCCCTTCGCCTTGGCGCTCGCCGGCGGCGTCTATCTGCAGATGATCCTCGGCGCCTTCGTGGCGGGTCTGAGGGCCGGCCGCACGTTCAATACATGGCCGCTGATGGACGGCAAATTCTTTCCCGACGGCTATTTCGCGGGCGCCCCCCGCTTCAACGATCTCTTCGAGACGGCTGCCGCGGCGCAGTTCAACCACCGGCTTGGCGCCTATCTGCTGGCCGGCGCCAGCGTCTGGTTTTTCATCATTGCGCGGAAGACCAAAATCAACGCGCGCGCGCAGGTATTTGTCGCCGCGATCCTGTTGCAGATCGCGCTCGGCGTCTGGACCGTTCTCGCTGCTACGCCGATCGCGCTCGGGCTTGCGCATCAGGCGGGGGCGCTCATCGTCCTGGCGGCGGCGCTTTATTCAGCTCACGGCTGTTTCAATTCGATCGAAAGGAAATCGTCATCGTCGCCTTCGACCTGAGGCCAGCGCGGATCGATCGGCGCGCCGAGCGGCAATTCGAGCGCATCGAGAACGCCGTTCCACGGAACGAGCCGGATCGGCGCGCCGTCGCCGGCGGTGACAACCGCCAGCGCGCCGTCGCGATAGACGCCGCCGTAATTCGCGTGGCCGATCGCGATCGTCGCCGCGCTGGCGACCGCTTCGAGGTCAAAGGTTTCCTTTACCCGCACGGCGCCGAGCGCCCTGCCGTCGGCCAATCCGAAAAGCCGGATAATTCCGGCGCCGGCGTCGAGGAGCGCAACCTGCCCGCCGTCAATCGCATGTCCGGGGAGGGCGTTCAGCGCAATCGCCGATGCCTCGGCCGTCAGCCCTTCGACCATCGAGAGGCCGAAACTTTCGCCGCCAGCGGTAATACGCCGCAATGTTCCGTCGCCGCTGACCGCGATGACATCGCCGGTCCGGTCGTCGGCATGACAGGCATCGACATTTTCGACCTGCACGAAATCGACGGGATCGCTTGCGAGGACGCCCTGATCGGAAACGCGGAGCGTCCGGGCGGTGATTTTTCCGGCGGCGGGTTCGTAGAGCGTGAACGCCGCGCCTTGGCGGGCGATGCAAAACCCGGCGGACGCTGGCGCGCTGAAAGGCGCGCCCAGGGGCGTCAGCGTCCGGGTCGCATTGTCGATCGCAAAGATGCGGTAGCCTTGAGCGGACGCCGCGGCGACGTAACCCTTCGCCGTTGCGCCGTTCCCGGAATAAAAAACGACGAGACCGTCCGCATCGACGCCGTCGAAGGCGGCGACCACTTCGCCCGTCTCGATGCTGAAAGCCTTGAGGCCTTCATCAGTCGCGGCAATGACGAGGCCCTCGAAATTCACGCTCGGATGCGACCAGAAGGCGACCGCGTTTACAATGTCGCCTGCTTCGCCATAGGCGTCCGCGGCGGCGACCTCGCGCGCGTCGACTGGCGCCGTCGCGGGCCGTTCCTTCGCCGCGCGGTCGCAGGCGGCAAGCGCAAAGAGGGCTATGAGAGCGGGGATCAAACGCATCGAATGGCTCCTTCTGGCGGCGCTTGATAGCAGAAAGCGCGCGGAGGGGGAGGGGGGCCGCTTTGTGGTATTATAATACCACCTTCAAAAACCGCTGTATTTTCACGGCTTTCCGGAAAGCTGTTGACCCGAAAACGCATCCGCGCTAAGCGCCGCCCTCCCGTTCGAGGAAGACCGCCATGAAAACCTATTCCGCCAAGGCTGCGGACGTCGATAAGAAATGGATCTTGATCGATGCCGAGGGTCTCGTCGTCGGCCGGCTCGCGGCGATCATCGCGACGCGCCTGCGCGGCAAGCACAAGCCGATGTACACAGCGCATGTCGATTGCGGCGACAACATCGTCGTCGTCAACGCGGACAAGGTCGCGCTGACCGGCAACAAGCGCAAGAACCACAAGTTCCAGTGGCACACCGGCTATCCGGGCGGGATCAAGGAGCGCACGTCCGGCCAGATCCTCGACGGCCGTTTCCCGGGCCGCGTTCTTGAAAACGCCGTCCGCCGGATGATGCCGAAGGACAGCCCGCTCGCCCGCGCGCAGATGACCAATCTGAAAATCTATGCCGGCGATGAGCACCCGCATGCGGCGCAGGACCCTCAGAAGATCGACATCGCCGCGATGAACGCAAAAAACGCGAAGACCGAGAAGAAAGCACAGGGCGCCTGATCCATGAGCACGACTTCGTTTGAAGATCTGAAGACCGTCGCCGCCGAAGCCGGCATCATTCCGGTCGCGGCGGAAGAAATCGTCCGTGAGCCGAAGATCGACAAGGAGGGCCGCGCCTACGCGACGGGCAAGCGGAAGACCGCCGTCGCGCGCGTCTGGATCAAGCCGGGGTCCGGGCGCATCGTCGTCAACAAGAAAGACCACGCGGCCTATTTCGGCCGCCCGGTCCTGCAAATGATCATCAAGCAGCCGCTGGTCGCCGCCGGCCGCAAGGACCAGTACGATGTCTATTGCACGGTCGCGGGATCGGGCCCTTCCGGTCAGGCGGGCGCCGTCCGCCACGGCATCTCCCGCGCGCTCACCTATTACGAGCCGGAGCTGCGCGCGGTCCTGAAAAAGGGCGGGTTCCTGACCCGCGACAGCCGGGCCGTCGAACGCAAGAAATACGGCCGCAAGAAAGCCCGCCGCTCGTTCCAGTTCTCGAAGCGCTAAGGCGGCTCTTCGTCAAAGAGTTCCGGTGCGCGTCTGCTTGGACCCGGTCGTATGGTCGCGGATCGCCGCGGCGGTGACGGCCCTGCTTCAGGACCGGAAAAAGGAAAGGCCGGTCCGTGACGGACCGGCCTTTTACGCAACTTCGGAAAAAACGCAGCGGCTACAAACGCACGATCGGCGTCTTTGGGGCATATCGACGCCTGTCGCAGTTCGGGCCACGCGGGCGAATGCCTGTGGTCCCGTTCCGCCCGGAGACAATTGGGGCGCGTGCGCGACAACCCCGTGACCAGCCCGCGAAGATTTGATGACTGTGGAGAACCGGCCGCAAACGGCACGGCCGCCAGCCTTATCCAAAGCTCCCGGCGATCCTCAGCGCCAGCGCTTCAAACGCAAGCGCCGCCGGCGCGCGCCCATCGCGGACGGCGAGCGGAATGCCTTCGTCGCTGGCGACGCGAAGATCGGGAAAAATCGGCAAGGCGCCGAGGAACGGCGTTCCAAGATCGGCCGCGGCGCGCTCGGCGCCGCCCTTTCCAAAGAGGTACGACCGTCCGCCGCCGGCCTCTTCAAGCCACGCCATGTTCTCGATGATCCCGATGATCGGCACACTGACCTTGCGGAAGAACTCGACGCCGCGGCGAACGTCGGCGAGCGCCATCTGCTGCGGCGTCGAGACGATGACAGCGCCGGTGAGGCGCTTTGACTGCGCGAGCGTCAGATGCGCGTCGCCGGTGCCGGGCGGCGTGTCGACAACGAGAACGTCGAGCGCGCCCCATTCGACATCGCCGATCATCTGGCGGACGGCGCCCATGACCATCGGCCCCCGCCAGGCGAGCGCCTGATTTTCATCGACGAGGAGGCCGATCGACATCGAGCGGACGCCATATTTCTCGATCGGAACGATTCTGCCGTCCCGCGTCTCGGGCCGGCCGGAAAGGGCGAACAGGGTCGGCAGCGACGGCCCGTAGATGTCGGCGTCGAGGAGACCCGTCGCCAGACCCCGCCGCGCGAAAGCGATGGCGAGATTGGCGGCGACGGTTGACTTGCCGACGCCGCCCTTGCCGCTGGCGACCGCGATCACGTTGCGGACGTCCTTCAGTTCGCTGGCGGCGGTCTCGATGCGCGACGGTTTTTTGAGGCCGAACGGATTGTCGTGGCCCGGCGGCGAGGCCGATGCTTGCGGCGCGCGATGGGCGGTTGCAATGGCGGCGACGCGCGCGACGCCTTCAACGGC
>JBGTLL010000118.1:0-5084 GCA_041744115.1 Parvularculaceae bacterium
CGGTGGCGGCGGCGCACAGATGCGCGGCGACGGTCGCCGCCGAGCCGCCCGACGAGCCGCCCGGCGTCAGGGCTGCGTTGCCGCCTTTCGCCCGCCACGGATTGAGGACGGGGCCGAAATAGCTCGTCTCGTTCGACGACCCCATGGCGAATTCGTCCATGTTGAGCTTGCCGAGCATGACGCCGCCGTCGCGCCACAGATTGGCGCTGACGGTTGATTCGTAGGCCGGGATGAAGCCTTCGAGAATATGCGAGCCCGCGGTCGTTTGGACGCCTTCGGTGCAAAAGAGATCCTTGATCCCGAGCGGAATTCCCTCGATCGCGCCGCCCTCGCCTTTCGCGAGCCGTGCGTCGGACGCTTTCGCCATCGCCCGCGCCTTGTCGGCGGTGACGGTGACAAAGGCGTTCAGCGCCGACGCCGTTTCAATATTGGCGAGATAGGCTTCCGTCGCTTCGAGCGAGGAAATCTTTCTTGTTTTGAGCGCATCGCGAAGCTGGGCGAGCGTGAGGTCGGTGATCGCCGTCATCGCTATTCGACCACCCTCGGCACGACGAAAAAATGATCTTCCGTCTTCGGCGCATTGGCGACGATGTTGTCCGCCTGGCCGCCGCCGGTCGGGCCGGACTGGACGACGTCGTCGCGCATCGGCAGCGTCATATCGACGGTCGAGGTCATTGGTTCGACCCCGGTCACATCGACTTCATTGAGCTGTTCGATCCATTTCAGGATGCCGTTCAGTTCCGCGGTCAGCTGTTCGAGACGCTCCTCGGACTCGGCGAGGCGCGCGAGCTTGGCGACTTTGCGGACAATTTCCTTATCGACGGACATTTTGGCCCGGTTGCGGGTTACGAGGACGGCCGCAAGCCCTATCAACGCCCCCGGTCCACATCAAGGCCGCCCGAAAGCGCGAGCAGCCGGTCAAGCACGCGGTCCGGCCTTGCGTCATTGATGCGCGTCAGATCGCGGATCGCCTGTACGGCATCGGGGCCTGCCCTTTCCTCCGCCAGGTCGAGGAACAGCGCCTCGTCATAGCCGTCCTTGGCGCCGCGTTTGATGAACTCCCGCCAGAACGATGCGACGCCTGCTTCCCCTGCCGCAGCGACATTGAGAACATGACCGCAGGCGTAAACGGCGTCCCAGCGCGCTTCCGCCTCGGCCCGCTGCAACGACAATTGTTCGAGTGACCGCGCGCAGGTCGAACGCGCTTCCGCAAATGCAGCGCTTGCCTCTTCCGGCGTCCAATAGCCGGCGCCGACGAGCGCGGCGGCGGCAAGCGCGTCGGCGCCGCCTTCATGGATCCAGTTGGCGACGGCGTCGGATCGGGGTCGCGCCGCCGCCTGCCACAGATGCGCCGCTTCATGCGCTGTCGATTGCCGCAGAACGCCCAGCGCATGCGGCGACGATTGCCGCCACGCGCCGCCAGCAAGCGTCATCTGATATTGCCCCGGCAGCGCATCGCCGCTGTAGCTGAGGCGCCCTTGATCGCCGAGGTCGGCGGTCGCGACAAAGATGATCGGTCTTGCCGGCAAGGTCCGCATGAACGTTTGCGTCAGCGCCTTCGCGATTGCCGGAACGAACGAAGTAATCTCGTCCCTGATCCATTCGGGCGCGGCGCCATCGACAATCAGCAGTGCGGCGCCGGATTCAATTGGCGCCGTCGCGCCGACATATAAGAATGCCGGATGATCGTAAGCGCTCTTCCAGTTTTCGAGACGCGTCGCGGTCTCGCCAAACGCCGAAACCATCGAGCCGTTGGCGGGGATTACCGTCAGCGCCGCGTCGAGCCGCCCGCCCTCTTCCCCGAACGGCATGAAATAGCCGGTGAAAAAGACAACGCCGCCATCGCCCATCGGCATGAACGGTTCGTATCGCTTGCGAACGCTGACCGCTTCGGGATCAACGTCGAAGGCGACAGACGAGAGGCGCGTGCGGCGTCCTGTTGGTTCAACAATATCGCGCCCATCCTTTTCGATCAGGCGCGCCGCGGTCCCGTCGATCCGCCAATGTTCAGCGCGGAAGCCGTCGATCGTTGGGCCGAGATCGATTGCTGCTTGCGGCGCCGCAAATTCAAAGCTGACGCGCCACGGCCCATCGATTTTCTGCTCGATCAGCACGCTGACCTCGTCTCCGGACCGTTCGCCGCCCCTTGAACAGGCCGCGATCAACAGGAGGGGCAGGAAGAAAAAAGCCGCTATGCGATCCAAGGCGAGGTGCTTTCCAGACTGGCGCGAGCGCGCCATACCCTGCCGGAATGGCGGACGAATTTGAACAGGCGGCGGCGGCGTTCGGCGCGCGCGGGTCACTTTTGGGGCTCGATCTCGGCGAAAAGACAATCGGCGTTGCTTCCTGCGACCCGGACCGGCGGATTGCGACGCCCGTCTTGACGATCCGGCGGACCCGGTTCACCGGGGACGCCGAAGCGCTCTCGCGCCTTGCCGCCGAGCGGGCGGCGGTCGGGGTCGTGCTAGGTTTTCCCCGCAATATGGACGGCAGCGAGGGGCCCCGCGCCCAGGCGACACGGGCCTTTGCCCGCAATCTGACGCACGCGCTGTCGCTCCCGGTCGCCCTCTGGGATGAGCGCCTGTCGACGGCCGCGATGGAGCGGAGCCTGATCGCCATCGACACCAGCCGCGCCAGACGGGCTGCCAAAATCGACGAATCGGCGGCGACATACATTCTGCAGGGCGCGATTGACCGGCTTCGGCATGCGCGCCCCTGACAGGAGGAGACCGCCAATGGCGCCCGCCAATCTGAAAAACCTGATGTCCATTCTGCTGATCGCGACCGGCGTTCTGCATCTCGTCGTCGCCGCGCTCGGCGCGCCCGACGGTTTGCGGGCGCCGCTGGCCATATTCGGAGCGCTTTATGCAGCGCTTGGCGTATGGGTGAGACGCGGCGGCCGGACAGCCGTGCTCGCCGCCATGGGCGTGACCGTCCTCGGCCTCGTGCTCGGCGGATCGGGCTACCTGCAAAATGGCGGACCGTTCACCCTGCCGGTGATGTTCCTGATCGACATCATCGTTCTCGCCGCCGGCGCCCTCTGGCTGATGAAATCCGGCAAGCCCGCCTGAGATTGCGCGGTCGCTCTCTCGCCCTATAGAACGCGGGCCATGGATTTCAACAATCGCCCCCTCGCGCCGGCGGGCGGCTTCGCCGCCGCAAATCTCATCAACATCGATGATTTTCCGGAAGCCGAAATGGTCTATGTGCTCGAACTTGCAGAGCACTACGCGCGTTTTTTGAAGTCCGGGCAGCGGCCGCCCGCCAGGCTCGCCGGCAAGACGCAGATCAATCTCTTTTTTGAGGACTCAACCCGCACCAATCTCAGCTTTGAACTCGCCGGCCGCCGCCTTGGGGCCGACGTCCTCAATGTCCCGGTCGCCGCATCCTCGGTCAACAAGGGCGAGTCGCTGATTGACACCGCGCAGACATTGGCGGCGATGGGCGCCCATGCCCTCATCGTCCGCCACCGCGAGCCGCGCGTTCATGACGAGCTTGCCCGCCGCATCCAGTGCCCGGTCATCAACGCCGGCGACGGCGCCCGCGAGCACCCGACGCAAGCGCTCCTCGACGCCGCGACGATCAGGTCTGTACACGGAACGCTTTCGGGCGTCGTCATTGCGATCTGCGGCGATATAAAGCGCAGCCGCGTCGCCGCTTCCGGCGCGACGCTATTTTCAAGACTTGGCGCCGAGGTGCGGTTTGTCGGTCCGCCCACTCTGATGCCGGCGCCCTATCAGTTTCCGCGGGCGCGCCGGTTCGACAGCCTCGCCGGAGGCCTCGCCGGCGCTGATATCGTGATGGCGCTGCGTATGCAGTTCGAGCGCATGGAGGAAGGCGGCAAGGACGCGGCGGTCGGTTATTTCCAGACATTCGGTCTCAGCCACGACACCTTGAAACTCGCCAGGCCGGCGGCGAAAGTGATGCATCCCGGTCCGATCAATCGCGGCGTTGAAATTGACGGCGCGCTGGCCGACGATGAAGAGCGGTCGCTGATCCTCAGGCAGGTTTTCTACGGCGTCGCGACGCGGATGGCGGTGCTCGATGCGCTGGTCACGAAGGGCACCGAGTTTTGACACTCATTCTTTCCGCCCTGCTCGGCTATTTGCTGGGTTCGATCCCGTTCGGCCTTGTCATCACCAAGGCAGCGGGGCTCGGCGACATCCGCAAAGTCGGATCCGGCAATATCGGCGCGACCAATGTCTTGCGCACCGGGCGCAAGGATCTCGCCGCGGCGACGCTCCTCCTCGACGGCGGCAAAGGCGCGATTGCGGTCGTCATCGCCTACGCGCTCGGCTGGCGGCCTGAGATCGCGGGCGCCGCGGCCTTTTTCGGCCATTGTTTTCCTGTGTGGCTCAAATTCAGCGGCGGCAAGGGCGTCGCGACTTTTCTCGGCACGGTGCTGGCGCTGTGGTTCCCGGCGGGGCTTTTCGCCTGCGCGATCTGGCTCGCCGCCGCTTACGCGCTTGGCTATTCCTCGCTCGCCGCGCTCGCCGCGGCCGCCGCGACGCCCTTGCTCCTTTTTTCAATGGGCAAGGCGAGCTTCGCGGTTGCGTCGGCGTTCATGGTCGCCCTGATCTTCATCAGGCATGATGCAAACATAAGGCGCCTCCTCAAGGGCGAAGAGCCGAAAATCGGAAACAAGCAATCCAAGGGAATCGCTTCTTCTTGAAAGTCTGGCCGAAAACTGATGCAGCAATTCCGGCGTTGTCATTCCGGGGCCGCCTCTTGGCGGATCCCGGAATCCATCGCGCGGCGGCGGTACTCGTTGAGAAACGGACCCCGGGTTCCGCGTGAAGACACGCGGCCCCGGGGTGACGGCGGTTTATTTGGCCCGTGGTTGCGAAAATACTTTTCGGCCGGACTCTGACACGAAAGATACGGAGGCGGCAGAAACAAGGAACTTTCATGACGACGCTGACAGACGCCGAGCGCCTCGACTGGCTGCAACTCATCCGAACCGAGACGATCGGGCCGGTCACCTTTTCCCGCCTCCTGAAGCGGTTCGGGTCGGCCGCCCGCGCGATCGAGGCGCTGCCGAGGATGGCGCGCGAGGCCGGGCGCAAGCAGCCGCTCGGCGCCGC
>JBGTLL010000119.1:0-7209 GCA_041744115.1 Parvularculaceae bacterium
GGCGCCGATGTCGCCGCCATCGACGCCTCGGCGCGCAACATCAAGGTCGCGCTCGTCCACGCCGGCGACCACGGCCTCGCGATCGACTATCGCACGGCGACGGTCGAAGACCTGACCGAAGCCGGCGCGGCGCCGTTCGACATCGTCCTCAATCTCGAAGTTGTCGAGCATGTCGCCGACGTGAACGCATTTCTCGCCCGGTCAGCGGCGCTGGTCGCGCCCGGCGGGATGATGATCGTCGCCACCATCAACCGCACCTTGAAGGCGTTCGCGCTCGCAAAGATCGGCGCCGAATATGTGCTCGGCTGGCTGCCGCGCGGCACGCATGACCCTGCGAAGTTTGTAAAGCCCGACGAGATCGACAGCGCGCTGCTGGCGGCGGGGATGACCGTCACCGCGCATGCGGGCGTCGCCTACAACCCGCTGATGGATCTGTGGCGGATCGTCGAAGCGACCGACGTCAACTATCTCGTGACGGCGATAAGGCCCCGATCCGCCGCCTGAATTTCCATGCGCGGGAGCGCCGGCGCCGTCGGGCCACCGTCTTGCGAAAGGCTCATCGCGATCCGTCAAGGGATTTCGCAGCGACTCAAAAAAATTCTGCGTTTCCCGCCCTTCGGCTGGACCACACAATACGCTGAGCGTAAAAATCCGCGCTTCGGGGGATTAAAGGGGTCATTTCGATGTCGATATCGGGTTTTGAAGTCGGCCTGCTGAGCGCGGGCATCATTTTTCTCATCGGCGGGGCCGCGCTTGCGGTCTTCGCCGCCAGGATCGCCAGCGCCGGGCGTGCGGCGCAGGCGGAAGCGGGGGTGCGTCTGGCCGCCAGCCAGGAGCTTGCTTCGGAAGTGAAGCGGCTCGCCGAAAAGGTCGAGCTGTCGCTCGAGGCCCGCGACGCATCGCTCGAGAACGCGTTTCTCCGCCACAACGACGCCTGCGCGGCCTCCCTGCAGCAGGCGGTCAGCGGCGCGGGCGGCGATCACGACGACGGCGATGATCATCAAACCAACCGTCATTCAGGCGGCGGCCATCACGACGACGATGACCACCGGCATAAGAAGCACCACGCGATGAACAGCGAGGGTCCTTCATTATTGGCCCGGCTGTTCGGCCGCGTTTACTAGACCACGTTTCCCGAAATCCGAGTCGGAAAGCGTGGTCTAGATTCTTGTTTTGTCGCGCGTTCTGATCCGAAAACCGCTCGCACTTTTCGGGAACGCGCTCCAGCGACCGGTTCGCGGCGTCGCTGCCCTGCCGCCCATCCGTGCAAAGAACTCCAGGATGGGGACATTCCTCGTCGCGACAAACACGGTCCTCATCCCGAAGTCTGGGCCGAAACCTAACAACGAAATCCCGACGTCGTCGTTGAAAAATGGACCCCGGGTTCCGCGTGAAGACACGCGGCCCCGGGGTGACGCCGCGTGATTTAGCGGATAAGGCCGGGATCGACGATCGGGGCGAGCTTTGCCCAGTCGCGGTCGAGCGCGCCGAGCGTCGCCGCGTAACCGTCGATCACCGCGCGGTCATATTCCTTCCAGTCGCGGAGCTGGACGCCGGCGACCTCGGGCGCGATCAGGATGTCGGCGGGACGGTCTTTCGGGCGAAGTTCCTGGCGCGAGGTCGCCGCCCGCATCAGCAGCGAGACGATCGGCGGCGCCGAGCGGAAGCCGTGCCGCCACACCCATTCAAGGAAGTGGGGCGGATCGGCGAACATGTCGGGCGAGATCGTCCCTTCGCGCGCGACATCGATGCCGATGGTCAAGCCGCGATGGAGATTGGCCATCAGATCGGTCGGAAAATTATTGATGACCGCGCCATCGACAAGAAGGGCGCCGTCGATGACGACGGGCGGCAGAATTCCGGGCAGCGCGATCGACGCACGCAGCGCCTCGCGCAACAGGCCGCGGCGATGAATGTGCGTCGCGCCCTTTGTCATCTCCGACGATGTGCAGAAAAACGGGATTTCGAGATCTTCGATCAGCGTGTCGCCGAAATGGCGCCGCAGCCGTTCCTCGACCCGCGCGCCGCGGGTCAGCGCCACGACCGGCAGCACATGATCGCCCAAAGGATTTGACGACACGAATCCGTCGCGGATGCGCGCTTCTATTTCGGCGTCGCTCCAGCCCATGGCGACGCAGGCGGCGATGATCGCGCCCATCGAGGCGCCGCAGAGAAAATCGATCGGTACCTTTCGCTCACGGAGCGCCTTGATCGCGCCGATATGCGCGTAGGCGCGCGCGCCGCCGCCCGACATTACAATTCCGACCGTGCGGCCGGCGATCGCCCGCGCAAGACGCTCTTCGGTTCTGGTCCCGCTTACATGAAAAATCCGGTTGGCGTCGACCGCGTCAACCCAGTCGGAGACGCTGCCGGACTTCATGCCTTCGTGCAGCATCACGATATCGACGAGCCGGAATTTCCGCGCCGGCGAATCGTCCGCCGGCGTCAAGGTAAAGGGCCGCGGCGGGCGCGCATCCTGGCGTGCAAAGACGAAGAAGCGGTCGGCGTGACGCTGCGCGAAGCGAAATGCGTAAGAATCGCCAACGCGGGCCGTCAGCAGCAGGACGTCATGGCTTGCCTCGAGCGCGTCAAACGCGCCTTCGGTCAAAAATTCCGGGTCGGGAACGAGGGCGACGCGGCGGCCGTAAAGGCCGATCGTCCGCGCGATCTGGCGGGCGTGGGCGTCGATATCGATCGACGGCGAGGCGCCGATCAGCGCGAAAACCCGCGGGCTTGCATGTTTGAAGCTGGCGTTCGGATGACGGGCGCGCTTCACGATGGAATTGGCGAGCGCATGGGAAAAATCCGCGCAAGTATCGAGCAGATATTCCGCATCCGCCTTATCGACGGCGAGGAGTTCGCTGTCGCGAAGCGCATAGGCGGACGCCGAGCGCGCCTCGCCGGCAAGGAGCGACATCTCGCCGACCGGCTCCCCGGACCTGACATAGCCGAGAACGTCTTCGCCGCCTTCGCCCTCCCTGACGACGATGAGCCGTCCCGTCAGCACAAAGAATACGGCGTCGGCGTCGTCCCCCTGGCGGAAAAGCGCCATCCCGCCGGTCAGCGAGAACCACCGCCCGCGCGCGACAAGCTGCGTCAGCGCTTCGTCGTCGAAGACGTTGAAGTATTCAAGCTCGCGGCATCGGTCGAAAACTGCGCTCATCGCCAACTCAAAGACTGATCGCGTTCGCAGCACAAGCCGCAAGGCGCAACGCCGCCGAAGTCGATCCGTGGGTTGGCGCCTCCGGGCGCGGTTTTGCGACCGGGCAGGTCAAACTCAGGAGATATCGGCATAGTGACGGAACCGCTGGCGGTATTTCCTGTTTCACGAGGTATACGCCGCGCGCTTCCCGCGCCGTCAACCTATGGAGAAACCGCCATGTCAATGAGACTTTATGCGTCGCGCGTTGCGATCGCCGGGGCGCTGGCGATCGCGGCCCCCGCGTTTGCCCAGGACGCAGACACGATGGACACCGACACGATGGATCAGCCGTCGCAAACGCGCGACCAGAAGAGCATGCCCGGTAAAGCAAAAGCATCGGATCACGCGATGATGAAGCCGACCAGGGAGGAGGCGATGAACGCCCTCGCCGGCTGGCAGGAAACGCCGCGCAAGACCGGCGAGGCGATTATCGCCAAATATGGCGCACCGAACGAAATGACGCCGACACGGATGGTGTGGTTGAACAACGGTCCGTGGAAGTGGTCGATCCTCACCAACGACCCGACGCAGCATGATTTTCCGGTTGCGCATGAAGATGTGCTCGAACAGGCGATCTCCTATGACATTCCGGTCGATAAGGTCGATGAGCTCGCGACCTATGACGGCAGCGTCGTCGCCAACCGCACCCAGGGCGAATTGTCGGCGCGCTGCGACAAGGAAGGCGCGAATTTTCTCGCCCTGAACCTCGCCAACGACGTCGCCAAAGGCGCGAAAAGCGTCGAAGCCGCGCGCACCTACTATGCCAAGGCGATCGACGCCTTCATAAAGGAAGACAAGATGGACGCCTACATGACAGGTCTCAAATTCGACGCCGCCGCGCCGGCCGCCGCCATGGACGCGGACAAGAGCGCATCGCTGTAGAGACAGTCCGCTAGAGAAGTCCGCTCAAAGATTATTTCGCGAATTTTGGTTTGAGCAATCTCCGCCCTGCAATGCGCGCGGAGATTGCTCGACCGGTCAGTTCAATTTCTTTTTCACCGGGTCCGTCGGCGCCGGCATCGGCGCAATCGTCACGCCTTCTTTCACCAGCTCCTTGACCTCGCCGCCGGTCGCTTCGCCATAGATGCTGCGTTCCTTCACTTCGCCATAGTGAATTTTCCGGGCTTCCTCCGGAAACCGCTCGCCAACATAATCGAAGTTTTTCTCGACATAATCACGCGCGCGCTGCGCCGCTTGCGTCATTGTCTCGCGCATTTCGGCGAGACGTTCCGTGCGGCGCCCGGCCGCGCCGCCGACGACGGCCGGGGCCATGATGGCGCGTTCGACCGCCAGCGATCCGCAGAACGGGCAGGCAAGCGTTGCATCCGCCGCCTGCAGCTCAAAATCGTCGCTTGACCGGAACCAGCCTTCAAACGAACAGCCGGCGCCGCACTTCAACTGATACTTGATCATGCTTCTACATTGAGGATTCTGACTGGCGTTTCAAGGTCAAGGCTCGGAATCTGGCGCCGCGCCCTTCCGACCCGGAGAGGATCGATCTCAGCAAGGATCACGCCAGGCTCATCGCCCTTCGCCTCGGTCAAAATGTCGCCCCACGGAGAAATAATCAGCGAATGCCCGAAGGTTTCGCGCCCGTCCTCATGAACGCCCCCTTGCGCGGCGGCGATGATAAACGCCCCGCATTCGATCGCCCGCGCGGTCAGAAGCGTCTTCCAGTGCGCGCGGCCGGTCTGCTTGGTGAACGCCGCCGGCACGCAAAAGACTTCGGCGCCGGCGCGCGCCATCGTGCGGTAAAGATTGGGAAAGCGCAGATCATAACAGATCGAGAGGCCGAACGACGCCAGCGGGGTTTCGACGATGACCGCCGTATCGCCCGGCCGATAGATGCGCGATTCCCGCCAGATCTCGTCGTTCTCGAGCGCGGCGTCGAACATATGGATCTTGTCGTAGCGCGCGGCGATCTCCCCGTCCGGGCCGAACAGAAAACTCCGGTTCGCGAGCCTGCCGTCGCCCCTGTTGATCGCCAGCGAGCCGATCAGGAGCCACACCCCATTGTCGGCGGCGGCGGCGGCGAACGCCTTGACTTCCTCTATTTCCTCGCCCTCGGGCAGCGCCGCGGCGAGCCGTTCGGCGTCGCGGTCAATCGCGTTGGTCATCTCCGGCGTCAGGATGAAATGCGCGCCTTTTTGCGCGGCCTCGCCGATGAGCGTCAGCGCATCCTCGATATTCCGCATGCGGTCGATCCCGGACCGCATCTGCACGCAGGCCGCCTTGAAGGCGGTGCGTTCGGTTTCGCCTTCGTCAGCCATTGAGCATGGGGCTGAGCTTGCCCGCCTCCTCCAGCGCCTGGAGTTCTTCGTAGCCCCCGATGTGCGCCTCGCCAATGAAAATCTGCGGATAGGTGCCTGCGCCGTTCGACCGCTGCATCATTTCAGCGCGCTTTTCTTTGTCGAACGCGGCGCAAATTTCCGCGATGGCCGCGCCTTTTTTTCCAAGAAGGGTAATTGCCCGCACGCAATAGGGGCAAAGCGGCCTTGTGTAGACAGTCACGGATTTCATGCGCGATCAAAGCCTCTGGCAGGAACGAGAAGCGCCGATGATCCTCCATTTTTCGGCCATCGCCTAGCGCCGGAAGCGGCTTTTTTCGGCCGCCCTATTCAGGCGAGCGCCGAGCCGCCCTTCACCACACGGGCGAGAACGAGGGCGTCGACGCGCCGCGCCCCTGCTTTCTTCGCGGCGCGCGCGCAGGCTGAAAGGGTGGCGCCGGTCGTCAGCACATCGTCGATGAGAATGATATGGGCGCCTTTGACGATTGTCTTCTTCCCCGGACGGACGCCGATCGCGCCCGCGAGATTGCGCCGGCGCGCGTCCGGGGAAAGATCCTTCTGCGGCGGCGTCGCGCGCAGGCGTTCGAGCAGCATCGGCTCGAACCTCGCGCCGCAGGACCGCGCAACCGCCGTGGCGAGTATCGCCGCCTGATTGAACCGGCGCGAGAACAGCCGCCGGCGATGCAGCGGCGCCGGCGCGACGATCGCCTGGCGATTGATGAATCCGGCGCCGGCGCGGAGCAGCCATTGCGCGAACATCGGCGCCAGCTCCGTCCGGTCGGCGTGCTTGAAGGAGACAATCAGCCCGTGGCTCGCGTCGTCATAGACGACTGCCGCTCGCGCCGTGTCATAATCCGGCGGCTCGGCGATGCAGCGGGCGCAGGCGAGGTCTTCGCCAAATTCGTGCGCGAAGGGCGCGCCGCACCGCGAGCACACCGGATCGTCGATGAACTGAAGGTGCGCCCAGGCGGAAGCGGCGAGAAAGCCGGGCGCGGCGACCGGCTCGTTCGTTAACGGGCAAAGCGGCGGCGCCAGCGCATCAAGCAGACGCGTTGTCGCAAGATCGATCATTGCCGCCGGATTTTCAGTCACCCTTGCCCATAGAATTTTTGCGGCCGGCTGAAAAGCGCCCGCTGACGCCGACGCCCTGTCGCGCCAGCCGGCGAGACGCTATCACTGAGGGCCATGCCAGGCCCGCCGCAAATCTTCAATCGCCGCCTTTATGCGCGCCGGCGCGCCCGCGCGGCAAGTTCAATCGCCGCGCACGATTTTCTCCACCGGCGCGCGATGGAAGATGTGGTCGATCGCCTCGAAACCATGACCCGTGACTTTCCGCGCGCGTTGTTCTACGGCGCCGGTGCGTTGCGCGACCTCTTGACGCCAGCCGCCGGCGTCGGCGACGTCATCGCGGCAGACCTTGCTCCCGAACGCCTTCCGACCACCGGCGCGGCTCTTGTCTTGGACGAGGAATTGCTGCCTTTTGCGCCTGCTTCGTTCGACCTGATTGTCAGTCTGCTGACCTTACACGCCGCGAACGACCTCGTCGGCGCGCTGACGCAGATGCGGCTGGCGCTGAAGCCGGACGGACTTTTGATTGCGGTTCTCTTCGGCGAAGAGACGCTGAAAGAGTTGCGCGCCGCGCTTTATCAAAGCGAATGCACGCTGGCCGGCGGCGTCTCCCCGCGCATCGCGCCGTTCGCCGGCGTTCGCGACCTCGGC
>JBGTLL010000120.1:0-8890 GCA_041744115.1 Parvularculaceae bacterium
ACCCCGCCGGGCGCCGCGTCACCGCGCCGGCGGCGAGCTGGCGCGCGATCAGCGCCTGCGCTTCAGCCGAGGAAATTTCGCCGCGCGCGGTCTTGACGGTCGCGCCAACGTCGCCGCCGAGCCCGATCATGACGACCTTGCCGGAAAGCTGGCCGAGCGACGAGCGGTCGGCGAGAAGTTTCCAGGCGGGCGTCGAGGGGGTGTCGATCCGGCGCGGAAAATAGATTCTCAGCGCCGTCATCGGCGGCACCTTGAAATCATGATCGCCGAGGCTGACCGCCGCCGCCGTCCGCCCGACCGAGGTCACGTCCGTCGGATCGGCGGCGACGGTGATCTTTTCGGCGCCCAGCGAGAGCCGCGCGGCTTCGAGCCCGGCAAGCGGCGCGATCCTGCCGCCCGCCGACCACAGAAGCGTTGCGTGACGGACAACGCCGTCCTTGTCCGCGGGAAGCGCTGCAACCGTCAGCGTCGCCGCGGCGGCGAGATCGCTGTTCAAGGGAAAATGCAGGCGCGCCGCGGGCAGCCCGAAGAACTGCGCGTCGGCGGCCGCGTCAATCGATGGCGAGCCGCCCGTATCGGCGCGTTCAAGAACGAGGCGCGAGATGTCCTTGGCGACCGAAGAACTGTCGATCGCCACCGTGCCGCGCGTCTCGGCAAGAGCGCGCGCCAGCATCAGATCGGTGCTTGGGAGGAGCGCGAGCTGCTGGGCGAGGCGTTCATCGCGCGCGCCGGCAAGCCAGAATTCGCCAATCGTCTCGGGCGACAGGGGATCGGGCCGGTCGACGCCTTCGACATAGACGACGCCCTTCGCGCCCGCGCCAGCGCTCGCCGCGACGAGTTCGGCGATCAGGGAGCGCGGCCACGGCCACGGGCCGACCTTGTCGATGCTCTCGCGATCGATCTCGACAACATGAAACGGCGAGGCGGCGGCGATCTTCGCCGGAATGAGGCGCTGGTAGAGATCGAACAAATGCTCGCGCGCGCCGCCATGGCGCGCGTCGGCATTGGCGAGCGTCGAGATCGCCAGCATCGCCATGACGGCGATCATCGCCAGCAGCGGCACCGCCCCCAGCCATCGCAACCGGGCCGCAAACAACGTCTTGGCCACCAGAAATTCTCCGAAACCCCAATCGACGCGTCAAAACCGCCCTCAAAAATTAAGGGCCGTTCACCATAATTCAGGATGAATTTATCATCCCGCGGTACACCATAACAATGCAAGCGGCGCGCCGTTTGCACTCTATTAACCTTTGAATTAGCGAGTGTGGATGCAGCCCGCCGCCTACACTGTCGATGTCCGTGACGGCCTGTTGCGGCTGGTCGCTTCCGGCGACTGGCTGGCGCGCCATCTGGGGCCGATTGACGGGGACTTGCGGGCGTTCGAGGACGATTCGGTCGGCCGCGAGATCACGATCGACGTCGCCGGGGTCGGCCGCCTCGACACCGCCGGCGCGATGGTGATCGAGCGTATCCTGCAGTCCTGCACCCGGCGCACCGACCTGTCGAAGATCGTCGGCGCCAGCCCGCCGCATGAGCAGCTCTTCGAGAGCGTCAGGCCGCATCTTGCGCCCTGCGACGTCGAGCCGGCGCACCGCAACGCGTTCCTGATGATGACCAACCGGCTCGGCCGCGGCATTGTCGAGGGCTATTACGCGTCGCTCGAAGTTCTGAGCTTTATCGGGCTGACCCTCGTCACCGCATGGCGCGTCGTCAGAAATCCGCGGCGTCTGCGTCTGACATCCGTATTCTATCACCTCGAGGAAGCAGGGCTCAACGCCGTTCCGATCGTCGGCCTGATGTCGTTCCTCATTGGCGCCGTTGTCGCGTTCATGGGCGCCAAAATCCTTCGTCTTTTCAACGCGGAAATTTTCACGGTGGAACTGGTCGGCATCGCGGTCCTGCGCGAGTTCGGCGTCCTGTTGTCGGCGATCCTCGTCGCCGGACGGTCAGGCAGCGCCTTCACCGCGGCGATCGGGACGATGAAAATCCGCGAAGAGATCGACGCGCTGCGCGCGCTCGGTCTCGATCCGATGGAAGTTCTCGTCCTGCCGCGCGTCCTTGCGCTGATGATCCTGTTGCCGGCGCTCGCGTTTCTCGCCGCGCTTCTCGGCATGATCGGCGGCGGCCTTGTCGCCTGGTCGGCGATGGATATTTCGCCGACATTTTTTATCGGGCGGCTGCAGGAGACGATCGGGATTTCGAATTTGTGGGTCGGCCTCATCAAGGCGCCGTTCTTTGCCTTCGTCATCGCGATCGTCGGCTGTTTTCAGGGCATGGAAGTCGCCGGGAGCTCGGAAAGTCTCGGCCAGCGGACGACCCTCTCGGTCGTCCAGTCGCTGTTTCTCGTCATCATCCTCGATGCGTTCTTCGCGATGTTCTTTCTGGAGATCGGTTACTGATGGCGGGCGCGAAGGCTTCAGAGCCGGTCATCGAGGTCGAAGGTTTGCGCACGCAGTTCGGCGACAACGTCATTCACGACGACCTCGATCTCGTCGTCAGGCGCAACGAGATTCTCGGCGTTGTCGGGGGATCCGGCACCGGCAAATCCGTCCTGATGCGCGCGATCATCGGCTTGAAGCGCCCGTCCGCCGGAACCGTCAAGGTTTTCGGCGAGAACTTTTACGAGCAGGACCGGCAGCAGCAGATCGAGATCGAACGCCGCTGGGGCGTGATGTTTCAGGGCGGGGCGCTGTTCTCGTCGCTGACGGTCGCGCAGAATGTGATGGCGCCGATCCGTGAGCATCTGAAAATGCCGAAGGCGCTCGCCGCCGATATCGCGGCGATGAAAATCTCGATGTCCGGCCTTCCGGTCGACGCCGGCGCCAAATATCCGTCCGAGCTGTCCGGCGGCATGAACAAGCGCGCGGGGCTGGCGCGCGCGCTGGCGCTCGACCCTGAAATCGTCATTCTCGACGAGCCGACGGCGGGCCTCGACCCGATCGGCGCCGAAAACTTCGACCGGCTGATCGTCAACCTCAAGAATTCCTTAGGGTTAACCGTGTTTATGGTGACCCATGACCTCGATACGCTGCACGCGACCTGCGACCGGGTCGCCGTGCTGGCGGAAAAGCGGGTGATTGCGATCGGAACGCTCGATGAAGTCCGCCGGTCGGACCACCCGTGGATCGAGGAGTATTTCGCCGGTCCAAGGGGCCGGGCGGCGCTGACGGCCAAGGAGCGCGGCGCAATGGCGCCGGCTGAGAGAGTTTGAACGGATGGAAACCCGCGCGCATTATGTGCTTATCGGCGCCTTCGTCCTCATCACCGTGGCGCTCGGTTTCCTGTTCGTGCTCTGGCTCGGCCAGACCAAGCGCAATTACGACGATTACGACGTGATCTTCCGCGAACGGGTGTCGGGGCTTTCGGTCGGCGCCGCGGTTTCGTTCAACGGCATCCAGAAGGGCGAGGTCCGCGAGCTCCTGATCGCGCCGGACGATCCCTCGATTGTCGTCGCCCGCATCAGGGTCGATGAAGACACGCCGGTGAAGACGGATACCAAGGCCGAGCTTGAACTCGTCGGCTTCACGGGTCTGGCGATCATCCAGCTTGTCGGCGGCAGCAAGGAGGAAGCGCTGCTGAAAGATGTGACGCGCGGCGTTCCCCGGATCGAAGCCGACACCTCCGGCATCGCGCAGCTGATCTCCGGCTCGAGCGACATCATCGCCGCCGCAAACCGTCTCCTCTCCGAAGAAAACACCGAAGCCTTCACGCGCATTCTGACCAGCGTCGATGCGCTGACGTCAACGCTTGCCGCGCAGGACGAGAACATGGCCGCAACTTTCGCCAATCTCGCCGAAGCCTCAACCAAGCTCGGCCGCACGGCGGACAGTCTCGACCGCCTGCTCGCGAACGAAGCGCCGCGGACGATCGCCGACGCCCGCGCGACGCTCGCCGAAACCAAAGCGCTCGTCGCCGAAATGCGCGGCGCGGTTTCGGAAAACCGCGAGGCGATCCGCGTTTTCACCGATCAGGGCCTCGCGCAGATCGGCCCCGCCGTCGTCGAAGCGCGGCAGATGTTCCGGACGCTCGATCAGGTCTTGCGCGAAATCGACCGCGATCCGAGGGGGTATCTGCTTGGCGAGTCGACGCCGCGCTATGAGGGGGAACAGCAATGAACCAGTCAGGACTCGGGAATCGGGAATCGGGAATCGCAGCGCGAGAACCTGCCCGATTCCCGATTCCCGATTCCCGATTGCCCCTCAGTCTCGCCTTTGCCGCGGCAGCTCTCTTCCTCTCCGCCTGCGTCTCGGTCCTTCCTGACGCCGCCCCGGCGTCGGCGCGCTTCCAGGTGACCGATGTCGAGATCGCGCCGTTGTCTTCGGCGCCGGTCGAATGGACCCTCGGCATTGAAGAGCCGGACGCGACGCTCGCCTTCAACACGGCGAAGATCGCGCTGACGCGCGAGCCGGCGCGCATCGAATATTACGCCGGCGGCGAATGGGTCGACCGCGCGCCGCGTCTCTTCGGCGCCGCCCTCGTCAGAAGCTTCGAGAATTCGGCACGGATCACCGGCGTCGGCAGCCGCGTCACCTTGCCGATTTCCGACTACGCGCTGCAGACGGATGTCCGCAAGCTGACGATCGATCATGACGGCGAACTGACCGCCGAAGCCGCGATCTTCGCGCGATTGACCAACGGCCGCAGCGTCATTCACGCATCGAAGCTGTTCACGGCGTCAGAACCCGTCCGCGCCGATAACGCCGGCGCCGCGGCGACGGCGCTCAACGAGGCGCTCTCGGCGATCCAGCGCCAACTCGTCGACTGGACGATCGCGGAGGCGGAGAGGGCGGGGGCGGCGAAGCAGCCCGCTCCGGCGCAGTGACTAAAATGTATTCGATTGCGTACAAGGCAATATGTATGCTATAGCATGCATCCCAAAAAGGATGCGATCGCATACATGAAAACCATTCTCCGAACGCCGGCGGACATCGGCGCCCTGATCAGGGACCGCCGGCGCGCGGAGGGGCTGGATCAGGCCGAACTCGCCGACCGGATCGGCGTCGGCCGGCTGTGGGTCACCCAGGTTGAACGCGGCAAGTCGGGCGCGAGCCTCGGCCTCGTTCTGCGCGCGCTCGCTGCCGTCGGCGTCGAGCTTAATGTCGACGCGCCGGGCGGTTCGAAACGTAAGTCGAAGCCAGTCCCTGTCATCACGCCCGACATCAACGCCATCGTCGCGGCGGCCGGCCGCAAAGGCAAACGATGAAGGAGCTCATTGCGCTGCTTGACGGTCGCGAAGTCGGCGCGATCCGGCACGACCGTAACCGGATGACTTTCACCTACGCCGACGCGTGGCGCGAAGCGCCCGGCGCTTATCCCTTGTCGCTGTCGATGCCGCTCGCGGCGGCTGAACACCCTCACGCCGCCGTCGAACCGTTTCTCTGGGGGTTGCTGCCGGACAACGACTTTGTCCTGAGCCGTTGGGCGCAACGCTTTCAGGTATCGCCTCGCAACGCCTTCGCGCTGATCAGCCACGTCGGCGAAGATTGCGCCGGTGCGGTTCAATTTGTTCTGCCCGATCGTCGCGACGACTATTTCAACGCGCCATTGGTCGAACCAGAATGGCTGACCGAAACCGATATCGCGGGTCGGCTGCGCGCCCTTAAGGAGGATGCAAGTGCGTGGCGCTCGCCCCGCGACACCGGTCAGTTCAGCCTCGCCGGCGCGCAACCGAAGACAGCGCTTCTGTTCGACGGCCGGCGCTGGGGCGTGCCGTCCGGCCGCACGCCGACGACTCATATTCTGAAGCCGCCGACGAACGGTTTCGACGGTCACGCGGAAAACGAGCACATCTGCCTTGCGCTGGCGCGCGCGCTCGGCTTGCCGGCGGCGAAGTCGGAAGTTCGTCGGTTTGGGGACACCCACGCGATTGTCATCGACCGATACGACCGCGTTCGCGAAGGCGATCAAATCCGGCGCGTCCATCAGGAGGATATGTGCCAGGCGTTGCGCCAGCATCCCGCGAACAAATATCAGAACGAAGGAGGCCCGGGTCCAAAACAGATAATAGATCTGCTACGCACCCATGCCGCCGAAGAGGATGTACAAACCTTCCTCGACGCACTGGTTTTCAACTGGCTAATCGCTGGAACCGACGCGCACGCCAAGAATTATTCGATACTGATTGGCGGCGGCGCCTTGGTGCGATTGGCGCCGCTTTACGATGTCGCCAGCATCCTGCCATATGACGATTTCGATATTCGTAAGGTGAAACTCGCGATGAAAATCGGCGACGAATACCGCCTGCATCACATTGGGATGGCGCAATGGCGCAAGCTCGCAAAGGATGTTCAAGCGGATCCGGAGGACCTCATCGACCGTGCTCGAACCATGGCGTTGGAGTTGCCGGATCGATTGGCGGATGAAATCAAGCGGGCGCGCGAGGATGGACTTGACCATGCGGTCATCGACCGATTGGCGCTCGAACTTCCAGAACGCGCCGCGCGAGTCGTCCTCTAAGACGCGGCATCGACCTGGCCATTCTCGCTATAGGCGCCGATCTCCCGCCTTCGTCTGTTCCGTCGCTCGCCGCGCATAGTCCGCCGCCAGAGCATCTTCGCCCGCGGCCTTCGCGGCCGCCGCCGCGCCGAGAAGCGCGTTGAGGCGGTTCGGCGCGCGCTTCAGCACCGCCTCGTATTCCGCCAGCGCCGCTTCGTTCCGGCCCGCTTCGCGCAGCATGTCGGCGTAAAGCTCGCGCGCCGGAAGAACTTCGCCGGGCGTCACCGGGTGCTTGTCGACGGCGTCTTCACGGTCGGCGGCGGCCGATGCCGCGGCGAGCGCCTTCTCGATATCCTTCCGCGCGAATAAGATCCAGGCTTCGACCTGCCCGATCTGCACCGCCACCTGCTCGCGCCAATAAGGCAGCGTCGTCGGCGCGAGTTCGCCCTGCAAGGTCTTCAGCGTCACGAGTTCCGCTTCAGCCTTGTTCAAATCGCCGCCGCGGGCGGCGCCGATGCCGCGCGCGAAATGAACGATCGACCGGGCCCATGGAAAATCCTTCCACGGAAAGTTTTCCGGCGCGAGCGCGATGTCGCTTGCTTCCCGCCATTGCCGCCGTTCAAGCGCGTAGCGCGCCGGCGACGACGCATAGGTGAAGGCGACCTTGAAATTGTCCTCGCTCGCCTTGCCGATATTCGTTAGATCGGCGAGCAGTTTCGCGGCGTCGCCGTCGCGCCCGGTCTGCAGCATGGCGTACATCAGGTAGTCCATGCTGTGCAGGCCCTCGTCATAATGGCCGGCAAGATGCGCCCGGTGCGTGTATTCCTCCGCCGAACGCGTCGATTCGATATTGGAGCCGAGCGCCCGCTCCCACATGCCGAGCCGCGTGAAAATATGCGACGGCATGTGCTGGGCGTGCGCGCTATCGGGCGCGACGTCGGCGTAGGCGAGCGCCGCCGGCAGCGCGAGATGCGCTAATGTCGGAAAATCATAAGCGTGAATGAGATAGTGCAAGACGCCCGGATGGCGCGGCCGGCTCGACCCGACCCAGTTGATGACGCCCGCCGCCTTGAACTGGTGCGCATAGGTCTTGTCGCGCGGATCGGCGGTCGCGAGCAGCGCCAGCGCGTAAAAGAGCGCCGCTTCCGGGTCGCTCAAATTCTCGGCATGAACGGCGGCCATCTTCCGTTCAAAAGCGCCCGCCCGCTCGCGGTGTGTCGCCGGATCGGCGCTCGAAAAAAAAGCCGAGAGCGCGTCGATATAGGCCTTTTCCTGCGCCGTCGCCTCGAGGCCGCGCGTCTCGGCGAGCAGACGCGTTCCTTCTTCGAGAGCGGCGGCGTCCGGCGGCGCCCACAAAGGATGCCAGAGCGTCATCGCGGCGCCCCAGCGCGCCATCGCGCAGGCCGGATCGCGCGCGGCGGCCTCATCGAAAATGATCCGGGCTTCATGATATTCAAAGGAGTGCAGGAACGTCAGTGCACGGTCGAATGCCTCTTGCGCGGCCGCCTCGCAGGAGATCGCGATATGCGCGTCGTCCGCTTTTGGCGCCGCCGCAAGGCCATCTGGCGCCGTCGCCAGCAGGGTTGCGGCGATGGCGGCCACAAAGACCGGTGCCCTGGTTAAGCGCGCTGCGGCCATGACGCCCCCCGAATGATGTCAGGCGAGGAGGTTAGGGCGGCGAGGGGCTTGACTGCAACAGCGCCGCCTGCCCGCGGCGCATCCTTCGAGACGCGGCCCAAGAAGGCCGCGCCTCAGGAAGAGGAGGACGCTTGTTTCAACAGGAATACCTTCATCCCGGGGAGCGCGCCTCCCTCACCCTGAGGAGCCGCCGAAGGCGGCGTCTCGAGGGGGCGCGCGTCTCGAAGGATGCGCGGCGCGCGTATGTCGAATTATGCGCCACGCGCCTTAGGCGAAATACCCGACCGTCGCGCCGACGAGGAGATAGACCCGGCCGAGCGGCGAGCTCAAATATTCCTCGAGTTCTTCATCCGCGGTCGCCGATGTCGTTGCGTCTTCGAGCAGCCGCTCGAACCCTTGCAGGAAATCGTGGATGGTTTTCTCGAAAGTCTTGTCTCTTGCGGACTCGCCCCTGATGCGGCGTTTTACGTCGGCTTCGTTGAGGCGCAAGAGGCGGTTGGCAAAGACGTTGCGGTCGCCGCGTTCGAAGCGCTCGAAGAGAGCCGGCGGCGGCTCGCCATAGAGCCGCGTTTCGAGATCGAGCGTGAACGCCTGCAAATTCGCGATGATCTTCATCGCGTTTGACGCCGTCGCGCGGGCCGCGTCCGCGCGCGCCGTGTCCGATCTCGGATCCGCGCTCCGGTCCGCGGCGCCGAGGTCGAGGGGTTCGGCGTCGTCGGTCGCCGACAGGATTTCGCGCCAGCTGACGCCTTCTTTATTGCGGCGCTCCTCTTCGATCAGAGGCGCCGCCTCGTCGCGGGCATTTTTCGAGCGCGCA
>JBGTLL010000121.1:0-6493 GCA_041744115.1 Parvularculaceae bacterium
GGGCGCGCGCGGCTTTGGTGAAGCGCATCGCGCCGTCCGCGATCGGGCCATAGCGCATGCTGACGAAATCGGCGGCGAAATTCTGCGCGTGGCGCCAGGGGTGCGGTCCCTGTTTCGGCAGTCTTGCCGCGGCGCGCGCCAGATAGCCCGACGAGAAATCCGCGAACGGCTCGCGCTCGACCGAGCGGTCGCTGTAGACCGGGGTTGCGATATCGCAGCCGCGTCTGTCCATGTATTGCAGCAGCCGGCAGACATAATCGCCGATGAGATCGGCGCGCAGCGTCCACGAGGCGTTGAGATACCCGAACACCGACACCAGATTGGGGACCCCTGAAAACCCGAAACCGCGATAGGTCAGGGTGTCGCCGATATCGACGGCCTTGCCGTCGACCGACACCGCCGCCCCGCCGAGCAGTTCGAGATGAAGGCCGGTCGCCGTGACGATGATGTCGGCGCCGATTTCCTTGCCGCCTTTGAGGCGGACGCCGCCTTCGGTGAAGGTCTCGATTTCGCCGGTGGCGACCGACGCCTTGCCGCCCCTGATCGCGGTGAAGAGATCGTCATCCGGAACGAGGCAGAGCCGCTGCTCCCACGGATTGTAGCGCGGGTGAAAATGCGTCTCGACGTCGTAGCCGGCGGGGAGGCGCCGGCGCGCCTCCTCCAGCAGTTTTCGTCCCGTCGCTTTCGGCCGCGCCCGCGCCATCTTGTACATGACATGCGTCATCACGATGCGCTGCAGCCGCATGATCCGGTAGACGGCGATCGGCTCCAGCCATTCGCCCAGCGATCTTGCGAGCGGGCTCGTTCCCGGCATCGAGAACATCCAGGTCGGCGAACGCTGCAGCATGACGACATGCGCGGCCTTGTCCGTCATCGCCGGAATGAGGGTGACGGCGGTCGCGCCCGAACCGATGACAACGACGCGCTTGCCGCGATAGTCGAGGTCTTCCGGCCAGGTCTGCGGGTGGACGATCCGTCCACGGAATTTGTCGGCGTCCGGAAACGCCGGCATGTTCCCTTCGGAATAGCGGTAATAGCCCGAACACATCCACAGGAAGGCGCCGGTGAAACGCGCTTCCTTGCCGTCCCTTGTCGCCGTCACCGTCCACCGCGCGGCGGCGCTGTCCCACGAAAGCCCGGTGACGCGCGTCTCGAAGCGGATGTTCTTGTCAATCCCTTGCTCGCGCGCGGCAGCGCTGACGTAGGCAAGGATCGACGGACCGTCGGCGATCGCCTTGGCCTCGCGCCACGGCCGGAAGCGGTAGCCGAGGGTGAACATGTCGCTATCGGAACGCACGCCCGGATAGCGGAAAAGGTCCCAGGTGCCGCCGATCGCGCCCCGCGCCTCAAGGATCGCGTACGACTTCTCCGGGCATTTCCGCTGCAGATGATGCGCCGCCCCGATCCCGGAAAGCCCGGCGCCAACGATGAGGACGTCGAAATGTTCGGCGGTCATGGGCTGATGTTCCGTTTGCCGCCGGCAGCTTAGGCGACGAAGGTAGCTAAACTGTAGAGTTTACTCCAACGAAAGCGGAATGACATATGACGCGCGTCATGATACAGATGGCGACGGAGGCTTTATGGCTGGCGAAGCGTGCGCGGTTCATCCGGGCCGATCGGTGCGGGATTTGTTGCGCGACACCGGGCTATCGGTGATCGAGGCGGCAACGCGCCTTTCTGTCAGCCGGCAGCAACTGACCCGCCTTGTCGGCGAAAAATCGGGTGTTTCCCCGGAAATGGCGCTGCGCATCGAATCGGTTTTTGGCGTTCCCGCCAACGAATTGCTCGCCTTGCAGGCGGGCTTCGACCTTGAACAGGCGCGAAAACGCGCGCGCGGCCGCCTTTCCGGCCTGAAGGCGCACGACCCCGCCGTGAAGAGGCGCGACAAGGACTTTGTGCTGCGCCGGCTGCGCGCCCGCCAGCGCGAGCTTCGATCGGCCGGAATCGATCATCTTTATCTGTTCGGGTCGGTCGCAAGGGGGGAGGCGAACGCTGCATCCGATGTCGATCTCTATTTCGAACAACTGCCCGCGGCGGCGATCGGGCTTCTCGAGATCGCAACCCTGCAAAGGCGAATTGAAGAAATTCTCGGCATGAAAGCCGATCTCGCGCCCGGCGACAGTTTCCGTCCGCATGTCCGGGCCAGTGTCGATCGCGACGCCGTCTTTGTATTCTGATGGCGCGGCGCCCGAAATATTCGCAATGCGAGCTCCTCGAACATATCGTCGAGCTATGCGAGACAACTGGAGCAAAGAGCAATATCTCGGAATCGAGGACGACGTCACCCTGACGCAAGTCAGGGTCCAGAATGGCGAGCAACTCCCCCGCGGCTCTGGATGCTGACTGTCGTCAGCATGAGGGAACGAGGTTCGTGTCCAATGCGGATTAATTGCGCCCCGGCGGGCCGTGGGCGAACGGCGAAATCCAACCTCAACGCGCTTTGCGAGGCATGCCGCGCATCGATCGCCACGGAACGCGCGCCGGGCCGTTGACGCCGACATTGGCGCGCATCGCCCATCCTTCGAGACGCCGCGTGAAGAACGCGGCTCCTCAGGATGAGGGTTTTCTTTGTTGCAACAGGAAATTTCCTCATCCTGAGGAGCGGCCCTCCCTCATCCTGAGGAGCCGCCGCAAGGCGTCTCGAAGGGGGGCCGCGTCACGAAGGATGGGCGGCGGGGCGCGCTGTTGCACATGGATCGCCTGCTGGCCTAACACTCGATTGCCGATTGCCGATTGCCGCTTATGAACCGCTTCTGGGAAACGACGCCGCTGAACGCCATGACCGACGCCGAGTGGGAATCGCTCTGCGACGGCTGCGGCAAATGCTGCATGGTGCTGCTCGACGAGACCGACACCGGCCGGCTCTATGAGACGAACGTCGCCTGCCGGCTGTTCGACGTGAAGCGGCGGCGCTGCACCGATTACGCGAACCGGACGAAGCGGGTGAAGGACTGCGTCGCGCTGACGCCGGGAAACGCCGGCGGGCTCGACTGGATGCCGGAAACTTGCGCCTATCGCCGCCTTGCAAGGGGGGAAGGTCTTCCCGGCTGGCATCCTCTGCTGACCGGAACACGAAAAAGCGTCGAGGACGCCGGCGTCGCCGTGACGGCGGCCGTCAGTGAACGGACGATCGACGCCGACGACATCTGGGATCATGTGACGGCGGCGAGGCCAAAGCCGCGCTTGCGTCCCGCGTCCGGCGCCAAGAGGCGCTCGTCAGGGTAAGGAAGAAGGCGCGCATTCCCGTCCCGCGGGTAAAATTCGCCCGCTTTTTAGCCGTTTCCGCTAGCCCCGAATCCGGTTAACCACGATTTTTGAAAGAATTTTTAGAGCCTTGTTTTTACAGGGCGATTTTGAACCGTCCTACCACTTATCCCCCTAGTTATCCTACCACTTATCCTACCACTTATCCCTCAACTTATCCCCCTCCTTTCCGGCGCCCGTACCATCCCCGTCAGGTTTGAATTTCACCCGGCGGAGAAGCGAGATGACGGACGACAAGGCGAAAATCGAGATCGGCGCGAAAGGACGGAAGATTGTTCAGGACATCTTCGACTTCGCGCTGATCAATGCCCGTAAGCGCCTCCTCACGATCGACAAAGACGAGGCCGAAGACAACGTCGAGTTCGATCGCGCGGCGCGGACAGCGCTGGCGCTCATACGCGTCGCGGCTGAAGTCGACGCGCTCTCCGCCCGCAAACGCAAGGAAGAACCCGCGAATGACAAAAGCGGCGCCGTCACTGACGACGACATCAACCGACACGAACAAGAGCTCATCCGCCGCCTCGGAAAATACATCGACGGATACACTGGCGGCGATGCTGTGGGCGAAAGCGCGCGAAATGGCGAAGGAAACAGCGCGGGCGGGAGGAACTGAACATGCATGGCGCACGGTCAATTCGCACCGCTACCAGCGCTGGCCGGCGACCGACGACTGGACGGTCTTCCTCCTCCTCGGCGGCAGGGGCGCGGGAAAAACGCGCGCCGGCGCTGAATGGGTGCGCGATTTCGTCGGCGAGCGGAGCGACGCGCGGATCGCGCTCGTCTCCGAGACCTACGCCGACGGGAGGGAAGTCATGATCGACGGACAGTCGGGCCTTGCCCATATCGGCGATCCCTCGAAACGGCCGGTCTATGAACCCTCGCGCCGGCGCCTCGTCTGGCCGACCGGATCGGTCGGCTATGTCTTCTCGTCGGAAGACCCCGACGGCATCCGCGGCTTCCAGTTCGATGCGGCATGGTCGGACGAGCTTTGCAAATGGAAACACGCGGAAGAAACCTGGAGCAATCTCCAGCTCGCGCTCCGCCTCGGCGAGCGTCCGCGCCAGATGGTGACGACGACGCCGCGCCCGACCGCGCTGTTGAAACGCATCATCGCCGCCAGGGGCACGGTCACCCGCCGCGCAACGACCTATGACAACGCCGCGAACCTTTCCCGCGCGTTTCTCGACGAAATCGCGGCGGCCTATGAAGGGACAGCCCTCGGCCGCCAGGAACTCCTGGGCGAACTCGTCGAAGACGTCGCGGGCGCCCTGTGGACCCACGGGATGATCGAGCTTGCGCGCATCTCGGTTCCACAGGGCTTTCCTTCCTCGCTCGACCGCATCGTCGTCGCCGTCGATCCGCCGGTCTCGGCCGGCGACGACGCCGACGAATGCGGGATCGTTGTGGCGGGCGTTCTCAACGGAGAGAAGGTTGCAGGGAGCGGGTCAAAGGTTGCGAAGGCGGATTTCCAACCCGCAACCAGCAACCTTGAACCCCGGACCGCCTTCGTCCTCGCCGACCGCTCCGCGCACGGACTATCGCCGCGCCAATGGGCGGCCAGAGCGGTCGCCGCCTATCACGAGTTCAAGGCCGACCGCATCGTCGTCGAGACCAACCAGGGCGGCGACATGGTCCGCGAAATCGTCCGCCAGATCGACGCCGGCGTCGCCGTCCGCGAAGTGCGCGCCACAAGGGGCAAGCGCCTCAGGGCCGAACCCGTCGCCGCGCTCTACGAGCAGGGCCGCGTCCGCCACGTCGCGCATTTTCCGAAACTTGAAGACCAGATGACGACGTTCACCGGCGAGGGATCGAAAAGCCCCGACCGCCTCGACGCGCTGGTCTGGGCGCTGACGGATCTGATGCTGCGGCGGGGCGCGGACCCCGGCGTCAAACGGATTTTATAGGAGTTCGATGTGTTGAGTTGTGTACGGAGTAATCTTCCCGCCTCTCCCCTTGGGAGAGGGGCCGGGGGTCCCGGAAGGCGAGCCTTTCTTCCCCCCTCTCCTCTTGGGAGAGGGGCCGGGGGTGAGGGTCCCCCCGCCGAGATTGCGCGCGAACCGATCGGGCGGAACCCTCATCCGGCCTTCGGCCACCTTCTCCCAGGGGGAGAAGGAAAAGGAGGGCGCATCCAATGACCCTGCGCTCCCTCTTCGCCCCCCCCAAACTGAAAACAGAAAAAAAGCAATCCGCGGCGCGGACGCTGATCGCGCTCTCTTCGCCCGGGCAGCCGGTGTGGACGCCGCGCAACTACGCCGCGCTCGCCAGAGCCGGCTATGAAAAGAACGTCATCGCCTATCGCTGCATCCGCATGGTCGCGGAAGCGGCGGCGTCGGCGCCCCTCAAGGTCATCGACGAAGGGCGGGTGATGGCGGAGCATCCGCTGCTGGCGCTGCTTTTCCATCCGAACCCGGAGCAATCGGGCGCGACCCTCCTTGAATGCCTTTACGGCTATCTCGAAACGGCGGGGAACGCCTATCTCGAAGCGGTGTCGCTCGACGGCCGGGTGCGGGAGCTTTACGCGCTCCGGCCAGACCGCATGAAGGCGCTGATCGGCCCCTCCGGCTGGGCGGAAGGGTGGGAGTATTCCGTTGACGGACGGAAAACGACGTTCCGCAACGGCGCTGACGGCTTCCATCCGATCCTGCAGCTGAAGCTCTTCCACCCGACCAACGATCATTACGGCATGTCGCCGCTCGAAGCGGCCGCCGGCGCGGTCGATCTCCACAACGCGGCGCTCGCCTGGAACAAGGCGTTGCTCGACAACGCCGCGCGCCCCTCGGGCGCCCTTGTCTACAAGGGGCCGGAGGGCGCTGAAAATCTCACCGCCGACCAGTTCGAGCGTCTGAAGACCGAACTCGAAGGCGCCTATTCCGGAATCGCCAACGCGGGACGCCCCCTCGTCCTCGATGGCGGCCTCGACTGGAGGTCCATGTCGCTCACCCCCAGCGACATGGACTTCGTCGAGGCGAAAAACGGCGCCGCGCGCGAAATCGCGCTCGCCTTCGGCGTGCCGCCGATGCTGCTCGGCATTCCGGGCGACAATACGTATGCGAACTACAGGGAAGCGAACCTCGCTTTCTGGAAGCAGACGGTCTTGCCGCTGGTGAAGAAGACCGCCTCGGCGCTGTCGGCATGGCTGGCGCCGCAATTTTCCGGCGCGCGCGTTGAATGCGACGCCGGCAGGATCGAGGCGCTCGCCGCCGACCGCGACGCCGAATGGGCGCGCGTC
>JBGTLL010000122.1:0-7502 GCA_041744115.1 Parvularculaceae bacterium
ATTTCATCGAGCGCGCCTTCTGTCGAATCAAGGACTACAGGCGCATCGCCACAAGATATGACAAGCTCAAGCGCAACTTCGAGGCCGCTGTCGCACTCGTCAGCGTCAGAATGTGGTTCCTGATTTGAGTCTACACCCTAACCTTAAGCATCCTTATGAAAACTCGCCGTCTCCCTTCGTGAGGCTATCCCTCACCCTGAATGTATGGCCGAAAACACACGCCGTCATTCCGGGGCCGCCCCTTGGCGGAACCCGCTATCCATCGCGCAACGCGGGACAGGTTGAGAAATGGACCCCGGGTTCCGCGTGAAGACAGCGGTTCTTCGCGTCGGCTGGCTCGATTATTGAATCAGTTGAATTTGATTTCGGGGTCGCTGGGGGAGATCATTTTTCATGCGGACGCGTCGCGCCATTGCCTTTGCCTGCGCTTTGAAGCTTGTGTCCGGGGCAGCATCCGGCGCCGACATCGCCGTCTCCGGCTCCGCGGCGCTGCGTCAGGCGCTGGCGGATGCAGCGCCCGGCGACCGCATCCTGATTGCGCCCGGCGCTTATGGCGCGCTTGATCTGCGCAATCGGCGATATTCGCCAATCCTCACAGTGACAGCGGCCGATCCGGCTTCCGCGCCGGTTTTCACGTCGATCCTCCTGTCCGAGGCGGGCGGCGTCGTCCTCTCCGGGCTTCGCGTCGTCTACGGGCCGACACAGGCGCCGTTGTCGAGTTACGCGGTCAACATCCTCGACAGCGCCGACATTTGGCTTTCCGGCCTTGAGATTTCTTCCGCCGAAAACGGCGTTGCCGGCGACGACGCCTATGGCGTCAATATTCGGGACAGCGCGCGGGTGACGGTGAACGACAGTTTGCTGCATGACGTCTATCGGGGGGTCGCGGTGCTCGATTCCGATGACGTTGAAATCCGCCGCAACATCATTCGAAAGGTCGGGTCCGACGGAATTGTCGCGCGCGGCGCGCTCGGTCTTTCGATCCTCGACAATTATTTCTCGGACTTCGCCATCATCGATCTGAATGTGCAGCACCCGGACGCGATCCAGCTATGGTCGCGCGACGCGCCGAGGGCGAACCAAAACGTCACCATCCGCGGCAATCTCATCCGCCGGGGCGCGGGCGACCCGAGCCAGGGCATCTTCATCAAGACGCCGGAACTTGCAACCCGCAATCTGCTGATCGAACATAATGTCATCGAACAATCGATGGCGCAGGGCATTTTCGTTGAGAATGGCGACGGCGTCGTCATCCGCGACAACACGGTCATCCCCGCCGACTATCTCGCCGACAAACCGGGCGTCGAAATCAGAACGCCTTTCGCGAATACGACGGTCAGCGGCAATATCGCGATGGCGTATCGCGTTCCTGCAGGCGTTGCCGCCTCTCAGAATGTGACCGCCGATTATTTCAATCCGTGGATCGCGGCGTTCGTCGGAGCGCATCTTCAGAATCCGGCAAATCCTTCGGACCCGGCCGATTTTGCGCCGGTTGGCGCGGCAGGCGCGCGGTCATTCGTGCGCGATCCGTGGCCGGGCGATCCGTCGGCGCCGACAGCTTCGTTAGACCCGCCGCCGATCATCGCCGATCTCGACTTCACGAACGGGATCGTCGACAGCGCGCCGGACCCGGTTGCGGTCGGTGAAGTTCGTGACCCTTCGGGCGCCCTTTATTTTTCATCCGCGGCGTCGCCAAAACTCTCCGCCGCGCTCAACCTTTCGATCGACGCGCGGGCGAGGCTTCCATCGACGGCGGCTGGCTGGCGGCTCCTCGCGGCGGTTCCAAATTCCTATGACGTCCGGATCGACCGCGGCCGCATCCGCTTTTCGGTGTGGACGCAAGGCGGCGTTACGCGACTCGACGGCGTTTCGCCGGCCTTGCCCGATCTTGCGGCGCACGACGTCAAAATGGTTTACGACGGCGCGGCGGGCCTGATGACGATTGCCGTTAACGAAATTGAAATCGCGCGCCGCACGGCGCCGTTGGGACCGATCGCCTACAATCCGACGCAGCGGCTTTATATCGGCGGCGCGCCATGGGGCCTGTTTTTTGGCGACGGGATCGAGCGCGTCACCATTCGCCGGTGATATTCAGGCGCCAGCTTTCCGCGCATAGCTCCATGCGAGGGCCGCGAGCGGCGGAACGGACTCGCCCATCTTGACGGCTTCCGGCGATGACGCATTCCCCTGCAGCGCCCGCGCATAGACGCCCTGCGCGATCGAAGCGAGACGGAACATGTTGTAAGCAAGACAGAAATCGAAATCGGCAAGTGACCGGCGCCCTGTCTTCTCGCAATAATGCCCGCACGCCTCCTCCAAAGACGGAATGCCGAGCGGTTTCAAATTGAGCCCCGCAAGCCCGCCGCGGATCGTCGGCGGGAAATGCCAGACCATCAGAAAATAGGTGAAGTCGGCCAGCGGATGGCCGAGCGTCGATAGCTCCCAGTCAAGAACGGCGCGCGCTTTTGGCGCATTTTGATCGACGATCACATTATCGAAACGGAAATCGCCGTGCACGATCGACACGTCGTCGCCGGACGGAATGGCTGTCGGCAGCCACGCGATCAGGTGGTCCATCTCGGCGATCTCGGAGGACTTCGCCGCCTTATACTGTTTTGACCAGCGGTCGATCTGGCGCCCGAAATAATTGCCAGCCTTGCCGAAATCCTGAAGTCCCGCCGCGCTGAAGTCGATCGCGTGGAGGCGCGCCATCACCGCGATCAGTTCAAGATAGAGCGCGCGCCGTTCGGCAGGTGGGACGCCCGGAAGGCTGGCATCCCAGAAGATCCGTCCCTCGACGTAATCCATGATGAAGAACGCGGTGCCGATCAATTCGGCGTCCTCGCACAGCGCAAAGGTCTCCGGAACCGGAAATCCTTCGCGTCCGAGCGCCGTTATCACGCGATATTCGCGGTCAACGGCGTGGGCTGAGGGAAGCAGCTTGCCCGGCGGCTTGCGGCGCAGCACATATTTCTTCTTCGGCGTCGTCAGCAGGTAAGTCGGGTTGGATTGCCCGCCCCTGAATTTCTCGACCGTCAGCGGGCCTTTGTAATTCCGGACATGCGACTTCATGTAGCGCTGAAGCGCCGCCTCGTCGAATTTGAGACGGTCCGGCGTCTCGGTGACGCCGATGAAATCCGATGTTGCGGGCTCGGCCATCTGCGCTCCTTCAGGCGGTCCTGGTGAAATGTTCGAACATCAGGAAGACGCCGATCGCGACAAAACCCGCTCCAGCGATGAGCTTCAGCGGCAGAAACGAAAAATATCGCTCCGCCGCGCCGCCGAGAATCACCGCGATCGCGGTCGCCGCGATCAATGCGGCGGAGGCCGCCGCGAACACGGCGACCGGCGAGGATTTGCCGTCGGCGGCGAAAAGCAGCGTCGCCAGTTGCGTCTTGTCGCCGAGTTCCGCGAAAAACACAGAGAAGAAGATCGTGAAGAAGGCAGTCATGCGGTGATCGTCCTCATCCGGTGATGGAATTCAAGGAAATGCCGGGCGACGGCGTCGGCGGCTTCGGTGTGCGGATAATGGCCTATTTCGTCGAGGAGGACAGCGTCCGCATCCGGAACATGCTCGCGGAAATGGCGATAGAGATGCGCGCCGGAAACCGGGTCCGCGCCGCCATTGATCAGTCGCAACGGGATCGCCGCTTCCTGCAAGGCGCCGACCCAGCGCGCGCGATTATGCCGGCGTTCGGGAATATAGCGCAGCAATTTGTGGAGGATGCGTGTGCCGCCGCCTTCCGAAATCATCGACCAGTGCGCGTCGATTTCCGCGTCCGACGCTTTGGCGCCGGGGCCGTAAATTTCGTTGAACGCGATGCGCAGCCGCGCGCGCGTCATCATCAGGCCGAGCAGAAACCCGAGCGGCGACAGCCCTAGCTTCTGGATCGGGCGCGCGCGGTGCTGCTCGGGGAAGAGACCGCCATTCAGGAATACGACCGACCTGATCAGGAAACTCAAGCTTCCGTCATTGTGGCGGGCGAGGAGTTCCTGCGCAACGGTGTCGCCGTAATCATGCGCGAGGATGTGCGCCTCGCTGACGCCGAGATGCTCTAGAAGCGCTTCCTGAAAATCGGCCTGCATGAAAATCGAATAGACGATGTCGCGCGGTTTTTCGGACAGGCCGAAGCCCAGCATGTCGAGGGCGGCGAGGCGGAAATGCCTCGAAAGATCGCGCCAGACAAACGTCCAGTCCCAGGACGATGTCGGATAGCCGTGAATGAGCAGCAGAAAGGGCTTTTTCTCGTCGGCGTCCTGCGCGGTCCAATAGGCGAGGCGCCGCCCGCCGGCGGTCAGCGTTTTTGCCTGCCGCTTCCACGCCGCAACCGGTTTCATAACAGCGCCTTCAGCGCGCGCCAGCCGACATCGCGGCGGCAATAGCCTTCCGGCCAGTCGATCAGATCGACCGCCTTGTAGGCGCGCTCGACCGCGTCGCGGATCGTCCGGCCGGAGGCGGCGATGTTGAGCACGCGCCCGCCATCGGCGACAAGCGCGCCGTCGCGCGCCGCGGTTCCGGCGTGATAGACGGTGACGCCTTCGCATCGCTCGGCGTCGTCAATCCCGTTGATCTTTGATCCTTTGGGGCAGGCGCCCGGATATCCTTTCGTCGCCAACACGACGAGGGCGCAGGCGTCGCGCGACCAGTCGAGCGCGCGCGGGGGGAGCGCGCCGGTCGCCGCCGCGTACAGCACGGGCAGGATGTCGCTTTTCAACAGCCGCATCATCACCTGACATTCGGGATCGCCGAAGCGGGCGTTGAATTCGATGAGCTTTGGGCCTCCTTTGCCGATCATCAAACCAGCGAAAAGGACACCCTTGTACGGCGTTCCGCGCCGCCGCATTTCGGCGACGACCGGCTCGATAATAAGCGTCATCGTCTGTTCACGGACGGCATCGGTGAACACGGGCGTCGGGGCGTAGGCGCCCATGCCGCCGGTGTTCGGTCCCCTGTCGCCGTCGAAGGCGCGCTTGTGGTCCTCGACCGCGATCAGCGGCGCGATCCGTTCGCCGTCGGCAATTACAAAAAAGCTCGCTTCTTCGCCGTCGAGGAAGTCTTCGATGACGATTTCGCGGCCAGCGTCGCCGAGGGCGCCGCCAAGAAGCTCATCGACCGCGGCTTCGGCCTCGGCGAGCGTCGCCGCGATCAGGACTCCCTTGCCGGCGGCGAGGCCGTCGGCCTTGATGACATAGGGCGCGGCGCGGCTTTTCAGGCAGGATTTCGCCGCGCCGGCGTCGGTGAAGCTGGCATACGCGGCGGTCGGGGCGCCGACGGCGGCGGCAATTTCTTTCATGAAGGATTTTGACGATTCAAGCCGCGCCGCCGCGGCCGTCGGCCCGAAACAGGCGATCCCATGCTCGCCAAGGCGATCAGCGATCCCCGCGGCGAGCGCCGATTCCGGCCCGACGACGACGAGGTCAACGCTTCGTGACCGCGCCGCGTCCACAATTCCGTCGAGATCGTCCGCGCCAATGCCGATCGGTTCGCCGTGGCGATTGAGGCCCGGATTGCCGGGCGCTAGAAAGAGACGCGTCAGGAGCGGGCTTTGAGCGATTTTCCAGCCAAGCGCATGTTCGCGCCCACCGCCGCCGATCAGCAGGACCTTCACGTCATCCTTCTCCCTTCAGATAAAAGCGTTTAGGCGTCACGCCGGACCGGATCAATGCCGACAGAGACCGACGCGACACCAGCGGAGCCCGAAGGCGCCGCGCCGGCGGCCGATCAATCGGTCGCGGCGGCGCGCGGCGAACGGCTGCCTTTTCCGCCGCGCCTTCGGCGGTTCAGGGTCGCAACGCCGAAAGCGCTCCGACAGCCGCTGAGGACTTTTGATCGCGCATTCATGCGCACGGTTGAGCGGCTCGCGGAAACACCGATCCGGCGCCGGCGCGCTTCTGTCTTTGGCGCCCTTGCGCTCAACCTGGCGATGCTTTCCGTCCTCGCTGTCTACGGCCGCGTTCAGATCTTTGTCCCGAACCGGCCGGCGGATTCGATTTCGGTCGTCTATGTCGATCTTCCAGCAAGCCCGCCAGCGATCGACCTTCGCGATCCGGAGATTGCCCCTGAACCGGAACCAGAGCCTGTCATCGAGCCGGAGATCGAGCCCGAACCCGAGCCGGCCCCGGTTCCCGAGCCTGAGCCGCCGGCGGAGCCCGAACCCGAACCCGAACCCGAACCGGTCATCGATCTGACGCCGGAGCCGGTGTTTGCGCCGCCCGCCGAAGTTGAAGCGGCGCCTCTCATTCCGCAAGCCGCGCCGGAAGGACAGGCGACGGCCGAAGAGCCGGAGCCTGGCGATATCGTCGTCGATGGCGAACAGTCGCCGGCGGAGGAGGCGCCGCCGCTCGTCGCCGTCGAACCGCAATCACGCGAGGCCGGGGCGGAAGAAGACGCCGGCGACGAAGAAGAACAGGGCGCGGAACAAGGGGCCGGCGAAATTGCCGCGGGCGAGCAGGAAGCCGCCGAACAGGAGGCTCAGCCGGCCGACGACCAGCCCGTCACCGGCGACGACATGTTCGACGAGGAACCGGTCTTCAATGCGCGCCGCTTCGCGCTGCCGCCGGTCGAACTGCCAAAGGGGGAGACATCCGCCGTACCCGGAACATCGGGCGTCGTCGCGATTTTCTGCCCCGACGAATTCACGGACAGGGAAAAGATCGAGGAATGCGCCGGCCGGCCGGAAATCCGGTCGGGCTGGCGCCCCGGATCTTCCGGCGAAGATTTTTCGAGGGCGGTCGCGCTTTTGAGAAAGCGGCGCGAACAGGGCGATTTCTCGAACGACGCGACGACCTTTGGTCCCGAAATCGCGCGCCAGATCGAAGCGCGGGAGAGGATCGGGGATCTGGAAGGCTCGCGCGCCGAAGACGACGCCTTGCGCCCCGACGATCCGGCGGCGGGGACACGCCCCGTTCTCGGCGGGGCCGCGGGCGAGCCCTCATGGTCGCGCCGCGACGATCCGCTCGTCAGGCAAAAAGACGTCGAACAACTCCGCAAGGAACTGGAAGAAGCGGAGCAGAAAAAGTCTCCGCAATGAAAACGCGGGCCATCGCAAGTGATCTGTGTACGAATCAATTGAAGCGCGCCTTTCGTTTACGGACAAATCCCGGCGCGCCGCCCATCCTTCGAGACGCGGCCCGAGAAGGCCGCTCCTCAGGGTGAGGACGGTTATTGTCTCAACACTCAAAAGTCCTCATCCTGAGGAGCCGCGTCCTTCACGCGGCGTCTCGAAGGATGCAGGGCCTCCCGGTTTGCGTTAACAAAGGCGCGCCGCGCGAGCCGCAATGCGAGCGATTGCAGTGACGACGAAGGCCGGAACGAGCGGTGCGCGGCGCGGCGGCGCACATCGTCAACCTTAAATCTTCGTCCGATCTTTGCGACGATCGACAAAGTTATCCCCCTCCTTTTTATCTGGCGTATGATGCTTTCATCGAGGCTGGAGAGACGTTGACGCGACCGTTATCAGCGGCTTCGATATGGCTGACGGGATTGTGGCCGCGGCGTGACG
>JBGTLL010000123.1:0-7500 GCA_041744115.1 Parvularculaceae bacterium
CCACCGCGGGGGCTGCGATGACGGCGGCGCGCGTCGCCGCTGCGGCGATTGCGCTCGGCGTTGCGGTCCCCCTCTTCATGCTGGCGGGGGCGCTTTCGCTGAAGGGGAGGACCGAATTGACGGCCGTTCTCGAGAATCGGCGACGCGCGGAACTGCGGTCGTTTCTGAAGACCTTGCGCGCCTTGCTGCCGCCAAGTTCGGCCTTGGCCGCGAGCGCGATCCTGGTCATCGGCGCCATCGTCGCCGCCTTCGCCACATCGACGCCTGCGGGGATTGGCGAAATCGCGGTGACAATCGCCGTCGCGCTCTTCGCCGCCATCACTTTCGTTTCGCTGCGAACGGCGCTGATGGCGACCGCGCTCTTGCTCCTTGCCGGCCGCATCGCGAGCTGGGCGGGCGATCTTGCCGGCGTAGCGGCGCCGACCGAAACCGCGCGCATCGCCGCGCTCGCGCTCGCGGCGGCGCTTTACATGCAGCTTTTCCTCGCCTGGCGCGACCGCCGCAATCCAGGCCGCAAGACCCGTGAAGTCGTCGCAATGGCGACCGCCGACAGCCTCTTTGCCTATGTCGCCGCTTCAACTCTTGCAGCAGCGGCGATGGCGGCGACGGAAGCGGCGGGCCTGTGGAGCGAAGGCGTCGAGGCGGCGCTTCTGGCGGCGGGGCTGGCCTTCATCGGCCTCATCGCCGCGCCGCCCCTGATGACGGCGATTGGCGCGTTGTTTGGAAGAGAGTGATCAGGTATCTTGTATCAGTCGACGCGCCATTCTGATCACCGATCCTTGGTCACTGGACCAATCCGCTTACGAACGATCTGACTTCCTCGTCGATCCGGCGCCATTCGGCGAGATAGGGTCGCTTGAAGCGGTAGGTCAGGGTGACGCCGGGACTGAGTTCGAATTCGCGCCAGCATTCGGGGCTCGGAATATCGTCTCGCTCCTTGAAGCAGAAAATCGCGAGGACTTCCTTGGCGGCGCCCTCGCCGAGGTAAAGCTCGGCGCCAAAATAGCCGCTGGTCGGCACGTCGGCGCGCTGTTCCTTGAATTCATATTTGATGAGCTGATAGGGGGTTCTCGACCCGCGGTGGTCGATCGTCTGCGGCATATAGAGAATGTCGATGCGCTCCCTTTCGGTAAAAGGGGAGGTGCGCGCCGCGATCAGCATGTCGATACGGCGCGTGTCCGGCGCATTCTCGATGAAATCCTCGCGGCGCGACGGCGCATAGCCCGACAAGGTCGGCCACAGCGCGTAAAGCCAGACCTCGTCGCGCGCGCCGCCGCGGCGGTCGCGCGGAAAGACCGTGTAATTGGCCGGCACCGCGAGCGTCATCTCGGCAACCGTCATCGCGACGGGTTCCTCGCTGATCGCCGGGCTCGGGATATTGCCGCCGAGTTCATCGACGCTCGGTCCGACATAATAATAAAGAAAGATTGCGCAGAGGACGAGCGTTGCAAGGAATATCCCCAGCGGATAGCGCCAGCTCGATTCCCGCCGGACTTCCTCGCCCCCGATTCCGTAATTCGTCATGATGCTTGCCCGCCAACGCTACAACGCCAGCGAGGTCATAGCATGAGCGGCCGCGAGGGGCCAACAATGGCGGTTTTGGCGGACGAGTCCGTACGCGAATCCTTACCCGAACAGTTTTACTTTTTCGGCCTTGGCGCCGCGCGCGAGCGAAGTGTCGAGCGTGGCGAGCGGCAAGCCTCTGGACAGGGCCAAGTCAAGGTAGGCGGCGTCATAGGCCGTCAAACCGTTCGCTCGCGCCAACCTCAAGATTTCGGGGTCATCGCCGGCGCCGGCGCCGGCGCCGGCGTCGTCGACGGCGAAGGCGCGAAGGCGTTCAAGAAAAGCTGCAATGTCGGCGCCTGCGACTCGCTTGCGCCTTTCGGCGACGAGCAGGGAGTTGCGGACCTCGTGCCAGAAAAGCGACGGCGCCGCCGCTGCGCCAGTCTCAAGGTGCGTGAGCGCTCTTGCAGCGATCGGTCCGCTTGCGTCCGGCAACAGGAACGCGACGACCACCGACACATCAAGCACGATGATCGTCAATAGCGCCTGCCTTCTTCCTTCCAGGCAAGGATCTCCTCGACAGTTATCTTTTTCACTCGTGCGCGGCGCGGATTGCGTCGGCGGCGGCTTTTCTGTCGGAGGTGCGATCAATCCGGACGAGCCTGGCGACCGGATCGTTGCCGCGCGCGATGACAATTTCCTCGCCCTTCTCGACGCGGGCGATCAGTTCGGAAAGCCTCGTCTTCGCGTCTCCGATTTTGACGGTCGCTGTCATGGGAATTCCGCGTGCGCATCGCTTGTCTGCCGATGCTGCGCGGAGATACTTGGTCAAGTGCTTGGTGTGGTCGGCCGAAGGTCTATGCCCTCAACGGGTCACGTCCGGAAATTCACCATCCAGTTGACGCCGTATCGGTCCTTCGCCATGCCGAAATAGGCGCCCCAGAACATGTCCTGCATAGGCATGATCGCCGCGCCGCCTTTGGCGAGGGCGGCAAATTTGGCGTCGGCGTCTTTTTTGTCGGCCGGCGAATACGTGATGGCGAAATTATTGCCCTGCTTGAACGGCTCGCCTTGGCCGCTCATCGTGTCGGATCCCATCAGCACGGCGTCGCCGACGGGGAGCGCAACATGCAGGATGCGGGTTTTTTCCGACGGCTTGATTTCCATGCCGGGCGGACCTTCGGCGAAAGTCTGTTTCATCATGAAGGCGCCGCCGAAAACCGATTTGTAAAAATCGAACGCGTCGGCGCAGTTTCCGTCGAAGTTGAGATAGATGCTGAGGGTGGTGTTGCTGGTCATGAGCGGCCTCCTGCCGTTCTGCGCGGCGCGCCCGCCCGGGACGCCGCAAGCCTCGAAGACGTACATCCGCGCCCTGTGCAAGGCAATCTCCGGGCGCGCTAAATCGCCGTGCCATTTATCAAAATCGCCCGGCGATCCGGATTTTATTCGCCCTAAAGCGCGTCGATGATCTCGGCCACAAGCGGATGGCGAACGACGTCACTACGCGTGAAGCGGACGACCGAGACCTGTTCGAACGGTTCGAGCCGTCCCATCACGTCTTCGAGCCCCGACATGCCGGGCAGAAGGTCGGTCTGCGCCGGATCGCCGGTGACGACCATCGACGAATTCCAGCCGAGCCGCGTCAGCAGCATTTTGAGCTGGCCATAGGTGCAGTTCTGCGCCTCGTCGATGACGACATAGGCGCTGTTGAGGGTTCGCCCGCGCATATAGGCGATCGGCGCGATTTCAATGACGCCTTCCGCGATCAGCGCCTTCAGCCGCTTGCCCGACATCCGGTCGCACAGAGCGTCGTAAAGCGGGCGCAGGTAGGGCGAGAGTTTTTCTTCCATATCGCCCGGCAGAAAGCCGAGACTTTCGCCGGCTTCAACGGCGGGACGCGACAGGACGATGCGGCGGACGCGGCCTGATTCCAGCGCCTCGACGCCCTTGGCGACCGCGAGATAGGTCTTGCCGGTACCGGCCGCGCCCGCCGCGAAAACCAGAGGGTTCAGATCGAGCGCGTCGAGCAGCGCCTGCTGCGCTTCGTTCTGCGCGCGGATGTTCTTCCGGTACTTCTGCTCACGCTCGCCTTCTTGTCCATGGCCCAATGGCGACCAGTGCGGCTCTTCAAACAGCCGGCGGACATTGTTGCCCTCATACGCCTCTTCAAATGGGCCCTCGAAGGCCCCGGTCGCGCGCTGTTGCCGGCGCCGGGTCTGGGCGGAGCGTTTGGCCATCAACTCTCTCCTTATGCGGCGTGAACCAATCGCCGCCCGCGCGCCGCAAGCGGGACGACAAGCCGTGAAATTCAGGTGCAATGAAAATTGTCGTCGACAACGACAGGGCAAATCGTTCGTTCAGCCGCAATCCGCGCATTCAACCGCCCGTCAGGGTGGACGCCAAAATCGACAATTGGACGAACGCTATGGGTGTTCGCGCGGGGTGGCGAGGGGGAAATCGGAGATTTCTTGGGGGATTGGGATTGGGATTAGGAATTGGGAGGTTCTCACTAATCACTAATCCCTAATCCCCAACCCAATCTTAATGCCGCGTATGCACGAATGCCTGCGTGATCTTGGCGTGGGCTTCGGGCGCGTAATTCTGCCAGGAGGTCCGCCCGTTGGTCGCATCGACGACGAAGACGGTTTCATGACGCTTCAGGAACGGCGCGATGGCGTTCCTGACCCCGATCGCTGTCAACGGGCAATTGAGCGTCCACACATTCTCGGCGAGGCGGAACGCCGGGCCCAGGCAGAGCAGCGCTGTCTCGACGCGGCTCGCCGCGGCGTTGACGACGTCGAAGACAAGAATGAAATTCGCCGGACCGATTTGTTCCGTAGACGTTTCTTTTTTGCCGGACTGTCCGAGCGGGCGCGCGCGGCGGGGCGCGCGCGAGGTATCGGCTTCGTCGTCGGCGGCGCCATTCGTTTCGTTGAATTTTCCGAAGGCGCGCGCCTGAACGGCATGCGGCGGGGTGGGCGCCGCTGCGTCGGCGATCCCGAAGAATTGTGCAAACGCGGGTTCGTCGCGCGCTTCGCGAAAATCCTCGCTGCCGGCAGGTGCGATCAGCGAACTCGCGGCGAAGCGGCCCTCATGGGCAAACTTGCGCAGATCTTTCGACGAGTACGGACCATAAATCCGCTCGTTCGACTTGAGGCGCCAATTGTCTGCAAACATCGTCGCGATCTTTCGCTTGCCGGCTTTCAGTCCGGAACGCCCTTCTTGCCGAATTGCGGTGCAAGGCCGGCGCCGGCCTCAGGTGTGTCAACGCGGGATTTCGTGTTCTCGATCACGTCTTCCATTTTAGCCGCGGGCCCGGTGAACACGACGCCGACACCTTTTTCGTGGCGGCGGACGACCTTGCCTGACATCTGGCCGACCGAGACGAGCGCTCCGAGCGGCGGGCGCGGATCGATCGCGACCGAAGCGCCCGTCAGCGAAATGTCGAGAATTTCGCAGGCGATCGTCTCGCCGCTGGCAAGGGTCAGGACGGTCGCCTGATCCTGGCGGATGCGCGGATTGACGCGACGCTCGAGCAGCATGTGCCGTGTGTTGAGCGCATAGGTGAGACTGTCGGCGGCGCGTTTCGTCTTGGCGCGCTTGCCGCGATAATCGACGGCGAAATGGTGTTTGGCCGAGCGGATCACATGCCCCTCGTAGCGGCCCATGTCGTCGATATAGACAACGACTTTTTCGCCCGCCTGCGGCGGGTTGACCGCTTTCAATAACGCGCCGCCCACGGAAATGTTGATGACGAGGCAGGGTTCTTCCTCGCCGTCGGCCTTGAGGACGCGCGCTTTCAGCGCGAGATCGACGCGGCGATGGCGCCGGCGCTCCTCCGGCGAGAGCGAGGCGTCGTCCGCGGACGACGATTGCGGTTGTTGACCCGGCTTTTGACCGGGCTTCGGACCGGATTGGGCGCCCATGGGGATCGGTTTTTCTTGGTTAATGAAGCGTTGATCTCAACGAATTCTAAGCGGGCAATGTGAACAAAAGTTTGATTCAGGCGTTGCCTTGTCTCTAGATGAGCGCCGCAGCGGCCATTTTTGCGCGTTTGCCGATGTGCTTTTGCAATGAGGGCCGGGGGGACAGGTGTGGCGCATGGCCGGAAACGATGATCGAGGCGCCGTCGCGCAGGAAGAAGCGCGGGGGACCACGCGGGCGGACTTTCCGGAACCCGGACAGCCGGGCGAGAACCGCGCGCTGTTCGGCAATGTGCCGGCCCCGGTCGTCGCGCTGGCGGCGCTGCTGACGCTTGTGTTTTTCGCCATGCAGCTTGCGCCCGCCCCCGCCGCGGACCTTGTCAGCGAACGGTTCGGGCTGTCGCCGGCGCGCCTCTTTGCTGGGCCCGGCGGCGCCGGCGGCCTCCTGTCGATGGTCGCGCCGGTGATCACCCACATGCTGATCCACGCCTCCGTCGCGCATCTCCTGTTCAACCTGCTCTGGCTCGTCGTGTTCGGCACGCCGATCGCAAGGCGGTTCAGGAACGGCTGGCGGTTTCTCCTCTTTTTCACCGCGTGCGGCGCTGCGGGCGGCATTTTTTTCTCGCTGTTCCATCTCAGCGATCCGACGCTGCTCGTTGGCGCATCGGGCGGCATCACCGGTCTCCTTGGCGGGCTTGTGCGGTTCGCCTTTCACCGCCCGGCGTCGCGGCCGGTTTCCGCCAGCGGCGTCCTTCCACTGACCGACCGCAGCGTCCTCACCTGGACGATCGTCGTCATCCTCATGAACGCCTCGGTCGCCGTCATCGGTCCGAGCGTCGGCGCGGGCGAGGCCGACATCGCCTGGCAGGCGCATGTCGGCGGCTATCTGTTCGGATTGGTCGCGTTTCCGATGTTTGACGGAAGGGAATACAGAAGGGAATAGGGAATGGAAAAAGGGCAAACGGCATTCCCCATTCCCCATTCCTGCCTTATTGATTTTTTCGCCCGAAAGCGCACACTTCCCCGATGAAAGTCGAACACATCCTCCGGTCCAAGGGCGCTGACGTGTTCGCCGTCGCCGGCGCGACGTCGGTGAAGGACGCGATTGACCTCCTCAGCGACAAGAATATCGGCGCGGTCGTCGTCAAGGACGAAACCGGGCGGGTCGCCGGCATCTTCTCGGAACGTGACGTTGTCCGCCGCCTCAAGTCGGAAGGGGCGGGCGTTCTCGCGCGCCCCGTTTCCGACTGCATGACGAGCGACCCTGTCACCTGCACCATGGAGACGACGCTCGACCAATTGATGACCGACATGACCAACCGCCGCATCCGTCACATCCCGGTCATCGATGGCGGCCAGCTCGCCGGCATCGTTTCGATCGGCGACGTTGTCAAAAGAAAGATCGACAACGCGGAGCGCGAAGCTGCGATGCTGAAGGAATATATCGCGTCGTAACCGTGAGGCGGGAACCCGCGCTCCCTGCGATTTGCTCAGCGAGCCAATAATTCCGCGATCGTCAACGAAACCGTCGGGAAAGCGCGCGGCGCGAGCGCATCGTTCGACCCGACCTTGCGGCCGGGCGCATATGCGCCGTTATCGATCCTCGTGAAAATCCATCCGCTGGCGGAATCAAGATCGATCACCCACAGTTCCTTGACCCCGTGAGCGGCGTAAAGCGGCGCCTTGAGCGTAAGGTCGCGCGCCTGCGTCGTCGACGATAATTCGACCGCGAGCGCGACGTCGGGACCCCGAACATTTTCGGTGATCATTGCGCTCGGAAAGACGTGAAGATCGGGCTTGAATTCGATGTCGCCGGCGAGAAACAGGCTCACCTCGCTCGCGGCCATCCATTCGTCGCCAAGAGCGCGGATAAATATTTTCGAGAGGCGAAAGCGCGCTTTGGCGTGTCGGTCAAATTCCGGCGTTACGGGAACGATCTCGCCCATTATGAGTTCGAAGGATTCGTCCATGTCAATGACGCCAGCCTCCACCATCCTTACTATATCGCGATTGGTGAAGCCTCGCCGGGGACGCCCGTCGGCTGCCTGAGTGAGGAAGGGCGGGTTCATGGGCG
>JBGTLL010000124.1:0-3488 GCA_041744115.1 Parvularculaceae bacterium
GCCGTGTCCGCTTCGGCCTCCGCGCGCGCCGATTCCAGCCGCTCCAGCGTGCGCGCCGCGTCGTTGCGTGCAGCGGCCAGGTCAGCGACCGTGCGTTCATGGACGGCGATCAGCGCTTCCGCCTTGAGATCGACGTCGCCGAGCGATCCGCCATCCGCCCCGTCGCCTTGAAGATGCATGAGGCGGATGTCGGCGAGGCCGTGGAAGATGCCGATCTCCCGCTGGTCCAGTTCAGCGAGCGTTTGCGCATCGGTCATGGCGGCGTCGCTCGCCTCGGCGAGCGCGCGCCGCGCGGCGGCGATCGAGCCGTCAATCTGCGAAAGCGCGTCGCGGCCGGAGGTCATCTCACCACTCCAGGATCGCGCCGCCGGCGCCGGAAATATCATAAGCCGGGACAAGCGCGCCTTTGGGCTTCCTTCCGATGACGGCGTTCTGGATGATCTGGTCGTCGCCTTTGTCGGCGGCGATGCGGTTGAATTCGCTTTCAGGAACGCGCACGCCCCAGGCCTCGGTGCGCGCGATCTTGCGGTCTTCCTCGCTCGAAATTTCGAGTTCATGGACGCGGCCCTTCGCGTCGACCGCTTCGACGATGAGGTAATAATTGCGGGCGTCCGGCGCATCGTCCGGAATGCGGAAGACGCCGGAATAATCGCCGGCGCGGGAGACGACGCGGATCGACAGGTCCCGTGAGAGGACGCCGGTGAGAAATTCGAGATCGCCGACGGCCGCGCGCGCGGCTTTCGCATCGCCGGAAGCGGCGGCGGCGACGCCTTCCTGATAAGACGCCTCGACACGCGCTTTCGCGGCGTCGTCCGCGGCGAGGGCGACCGCGGCGCCCCGCGCCTTCCTGAGCGTCATGGGCAGGGTCTGCGACAATTCGATCCGCGTTCGTTCGGCTCTCGCCTCACGCGGGCGGTCGAACCCGAACTCAAAGGCCGCGGTCAGGAACAGCGCGGCGCCGGCGATGAAGGCAAGCGGCGGCGCCCAGCGATGGCGCGCGATGTAAATCTTCGCCAGCCGGATCGCGAAGCTGTTTTGCGGCGGCTCGTAAACGAAGCGCTTTTCCTCGAGCGCCCTGACGCCGTCTTCAAGGACCCGGTCGGCAACCTCGATCCCCTGCGCGTGATAGATTTCCTTGAGGCGCTTGACGAGCGCGTCTTTCCTCTCGACGCCGCCAAGCTCTTTTTCAAGGATGAGCGTCCGATGGCGGAGCGTGTCGACGATGTCCATGGCGAGCATGACATCGTCGAGGGATTGGGGCTTTGGTTCGGCGCTCGCGACGGTCACTGGTCCCGGCCGTCCGGCGATCACGGCTTATCCAGCGCCGCGCTGGCGCCCGTCTCGATCAAATGCGCGAGGCGCTTCTTGCCGCCTTCAACGGCTTCGCGGATTTCCCTGGAGTTCTCGGTCGAGGCTTTGCGCATTTCCTCGATGATGGTCTGGCTGCGCTCCTGGAAGGAAACGACCGAATCGACGAGCTGCTTGACGGCCGCCGCCGAGATGGTCGGGCCGTAACCGGCGCGGACGGCGGCTTCATGCACTTTGCCGCCGATTTCCGACAAGGTTTCCAGACTCTCGTCGACGCCCTTCTTCATCGCTTCAACGGTTTGCGTCGACTCGTGAAGGCCATGCATGCCGGTGAAGGTCGCGGTCAACGCCGTCAGCACTGTTTCGTTCGTGCCAAAGAAGGAAACCGCCTGCGCGTAGATGCGCTCTTTCGCGTTCGTCGTCTGGACGAGGCGCGTCATGATCACTTCCGAGGTGTTGTAGCCGATGGTGATATTGTCGGAGAGGTCCTTCGATATCTGATAGCGCTTTTCTTCCTTTTGCAGCGCGCGCAAGGTCTCGTCGCGGTCCAGCTCAAGGCCGGCGCGCGCGGCGGCGTCATCGCCCGCAAACGCCGCGACCTTGTCAACGGCGCCTTTCAGCCGCGCTTTGGCGTCGCCGAGTTTTCCCTCCGCGGTTTTCAGGACATCGAGCGCGAGGACTTCCGATTGCTTCAAGGCGCCGCGGAAATCGCGATAGGCCTCGAGGATTCGCGTTTCGCGCTCGACCTGATTGCGGGTTTCGCCGGCGACATCGAGATAGGCTTTGCGGATCTTGTCAAAGCGCGCGGCGATGTCGCCGCGCGTCATCTTCATCCAGACATTGCCGGCCCGCTCCATCGTCGAGATCTTGCCGTCGGCGTATTGATCGACCAGTGACTTCGCGTCGTCGCGGATGGAATCGAAGGCGGCGGTGATTTCCTTGTAGCGTTCGCCGATCTTCATGCTGGCGATCTCATCGCGCACGACTTCGTTGAAATGCGAAGCCTGATCGAGGGTTCGCGCGATCGCCGCGACCTTGTCTTCATTGAGATCGGCGATCTGGTTCAAAAGCGCGACGATCGGCGCCGGCTGTCCGGCTTCGGCGGCGAACCCGAGCGACTTCAACTCGCCCATCGCCTTGTCGAGATATTGCAGCGCGGTTGAGCGCTTCGTTTCGGACATGGGTTTCAATCTCCCTCTCGCAATCCGCCTAGATAGGCAACAAGCCGGAACTCTTCCAGTCCTTCAGGCGTACGTCTTGCGCCCGCCCGCCGAAATAATACGATAGGGCGAAGCCTCGTTGCGCCCGGCGAAGGAAGAAGCCCGCATGCCCGATCTTGATCCGGACTCCGCGCTTTTCCTGTTGCGCAATCTTGCGATGGCGGGCGTTGTCGGATTCCTCATCGGCTTCGAGCGCGAGTGGACGCAGGAACGCGAGGGCCGGAAGCATAGCTTCGCCGGCGCCCGCACCTTCACCCTGATCGCCGCGACCGGGGCGCTGACGACGATCCTCAGCGGCGGCGCATTGCTGGTAGCGGCGGGACTTCTCGCCATTGGCGTCATGACAGTCGTCGCCTATTTCATCGAAGCGAAGGAAGCCCCGGGCCGCGGCGGCACCACCGAGATGGCGATTTTCGCCGCCTATCTTCTTGGCGCCGCAGCCGGGCGGGGCGAGATGCTGATCGCCGCCGCCGGCGCCGTCGCCGTCGCCATCGTCCTCAGCGCCAAAGGCGCCATCGAACATTGGGCGCGCGCGCTCGACCGGCACGAGATTCACGCCTCCTTGCGGTTTCTGGCGCTCGCGGTGCTGGTTCTCCCGATCCTGCCGGACCGGGATTTCGGTCCTTACGATGCGCTGAATGCGCGCGATCTCTGGAAGATGGTCGTCTTCATCAGCGGGCTGTCTTTTCTCGGCTATTGGCTGGTCAAGGCGCTCGGCGCCGAGCGCGGCGTCTTGGTGATGGGCATTGTCGGCGGGCTCGCCTCGTCGACGGCGACGACGCTGTCGCTGTCGCGCTTCGTCAAGGAAGGGAAGAGCACATCCCTGGCGGCGGCGGCGGGGATCATCATGGCGAATGTCGTCATGCTCATGCGCGTTGGCGTGCTGTTGTCCGCCGTGGCGCGCGGCGTGCTCGCGCTGGTCTGGCCGGCGCTGGTCGCCGGCGCGATCGTCGGCGCCGC
>JBGTLL010000125.1:0-45471 GCA_041744115.1 Parvularculaceae bacterium
GCGCGCTGCTCGAGTTCCAGCGGGAATTTGCAAGGGGGCCTACAACCGGCGCGCGCGGCGCCGTGCTCGACGGGCGGGACATCGGGACCGTCGTCTGCCCGGACGCCACGGTCAAATTCTTCGTCATCGCCAGCCCCGAAATCCGCGCCCGGCGGCGGTTTCTCGAACTTGCGCCGGCCAAGCCGGGTCTTACCGAAGCGGACGTCCTTGCCGACCTCGAGGAGCGCGATGCGCGCGACGCCGCCCGCAGCGACGCGCCGATGATCAGGGCCGCCGACGCGGAGTTGCTAGACACCACCCATTTGACTATAGAAGCGGCCTTCGCGGCGGCGCGCCGCGTGATCGACGGCGTTTTCCAGCGCTGCGAGGGCTGACCGGAGCCTCCTTCAAGGGGTCGCTCCAAATCCACGGTCTTCCTTCCCGGGCGCGGCGGAAAGCGGAACTTTTGTGTCCGTTCCACGCTTCTCGCCGCTTCCATGACCCTCAACCAGGCTTTCATCGCCCGGCGCCCGAAAGCGCGGGGAAGACCGCCGGACGAACCGGTCGGCGCTGAACGGCTCGAATTGAGCAAGCCGATTTTTGGACAAGGACTGAACCAGACGTGTCGCAAACCCAATCTTTCAATCCCACCCGCAACGACTTTGCGGAAATGCTCGAAGCCTCGCTGCTTGACCGGCAATTTTTCGAAGACAATGTCGTCACCGGCATCGTCACCGCGATCGAAAAGGACGTCGCCGTCATCGATGTCGGCCTCAAAACCGAAGGCCGCGTGCCGCTGAAGGAATTCGGCCAGTCGGGCCTTCCCGGCGCGCTGAAGGTCGGCGACAAGGTCGAAGTCTTCGTCGAGCGCATCGAAAACGCCAATGGCGAGGCGGTGATCAGCCGCGACAAGGCGCGCCGCGAAGAGGCGTGGGACCGCCTCGAACACCAGTTCACCGACGAAGCGCGCGTTGAAGGCGTCATTTTCAATCGCGTCAAAGGCGGCTTCACCGTCGATCTCGGCGGCGCGGTCGCCTTCCTCCCCGGCAGCCAGGTCGATATCCGCCCGGTCCGGGACGCAGGGCCCCTGATGAATATCCCGCAGCCCTTCCGCATTCTCAAAATGGACAAGCGGCGCGGCAATATCGTCGTCTCGCGCCGCTCGATCCTCGAAGAAGACCGCGCCGAGCACCGTCAGGAAGTCGTCCGTGAACTGAACGAGGGCGACACGCGCGAGGGCGTTGTCAAGAACATCACCGATTACGGCGCCTTCGTCGAGCTTGCGCCGGGCGTCGACGGCCTTCTTCACGTCACCGACATGTCGTGGAGCCGCGTCAACCACCCGTCCGAGGTTCTCGGCGTCAACGACACGGTCAAGGTCAAGATCATCAAGATCAACCCCGACACCCACCGCATTTCGCTCGGCATCAAGCAGTTGCAGCCCGATCCCTGGCAGGGCGTCGCCGCGAAATACCCGATCAGCGCCAGATTCCACGGCCGGGTGACGAACATCACCGATTACGGCGCCTTCGTCGAACTCGAACAGGGCATTGAAGGCCTCGTTCACGTCTCGGAAATGAGCTGGGTGAAGAAGAACGTTCACCCCGGCAAGGTCGTCTCGACCTCGCAGGAAGTCGATGTGATGGTGCTTGAAGTCGATGAGACCAAGCGCCGGATTTCGCTCGGCCTGAAACAGTGCCTCGACAATCCGTGGGAGCGCTTCGCCGAAGAGCACCCGATTGGCTCGATCATCGAAGGCGATATCAAGAACATCACCGAGTTCGGCCTCTTCGTCGGTCTGACCGAAGAGATGGACGGCATGGTGCATCTGTCCGATCTCGACTGGAACCGCTCCGGCGAGGATGCGATCAAGGACTACAAGAAAGGCGACGTCGTCAAAGCCAAGGTTCTCGACGTCGATTCCGGCAAAGAGCGGATTTCGCTCGGCATCAAGCAGGTCGGATCGGATCCGATGGACTCGGTCGGCGAAATCAACCGCGGCGACGATGTGACCTGCACGGTGACGGCGATCGAATCGGGCGGCATCGAGGTGCAGGTCGGCGGCGAAGGCGGCCCCAAGGCCTTCATCCGCAAGTCCGATCTTTCCAAGGACCGCAACGAACAGCGCCCCGAGCGCTTCGCCGTCGGCGACAAGGTTGACGCCCGCGTCACCGGCTTCGACAAGGTCTCGCGCCGCATTTCGCTGTCGATCAAGGCGCGCGAAGTCGCCGAGGAGAAAGACGCCGTCGAACAATACGGCTCGGCCGATTCGGGCGCCTCGCTCGGCGACATCCTCGGCGCCGCGCTGAAGGAACGCAACAAGCCGTAACGCGTTTTCGTCTTGAGACTGATGAAACCCCGGCGGGCGACCGCCGGGGTTTTTCGTTGAACGGTGTTCGCAGTGGCGATCCAAAGACACTTCTCCGCTGACCAAAAGTCGGAACCTTGGGAACGGTGACGCTCCGACTGGAGAGCATTCTGAGGGGTCCCGGAAGGAGGGGGATAAGTTGGGGGATAAGTGGTAGGATAAGTGGTAGGATAACTTGGGACGGACCGTGAACATTAACCATCCGCACCCAGATGAATCAACGGGTTAAAATTTCCGCATCCGAAACGACTTGTCAGGGTTTATCCGTAGCGGAATCGGCCAATTTTCGCAATCGCCGGCAGGCAGTCCGTACGCGGATTGTCAACCGGCGCGGGAAACGGCGGACCGGATCGAGGCGGCCATCCGGCGCCTATTCCTTCGAGGGAGGTTCGCGGCCGGCGCCGGTTTGACGACGCGTCCGGTGGATTTTCGCGGCGTCGCTCAAGGCCGACGCGAAGACGCCCGTCAACATCGCCCCGAAGGCGAGGCCGGCGATGGCGAAGAATCCGGCGAGAAATCGCCCCATCAGCGTTTGCGGGACAGCGTCGCCATAGCCGACCGTCGTGAAGGTGACGACCGCCCACCAAAGCGCGCGCGGGACGGACCCGAAGACCTCCGGCTGGGCGTCTTTCTCGGCGAGAAACAGCGCCGTCGAGGAAAAAATCAGCAACAGGGCGCCGCCGCACAGCGTCATGATGAGTTCGAACCGCTTGGCGCCCAGCGCCTCGCCAAGCTCGGAAAGCGCGGTGTTGATGCGCGGCAATTCGGCCAGCCGGACAAGCCGCAGGATCCTCAGGAGACGGAAGATCAGCAGCCAGGTCGGCGGCGCCGTCATGAACATCGGCGCCAGCACGATAAGATCGGCGATGCTCGCCGGACTAAGGGCGTAGCGAACGACGCCGCCGCCGCCGGCAAACCTCGGGTTAAGCCCGATCGTCGCCAGCCGCGCCACGTATTCGGCGGCAAAAACGCCGAGGATCGTGTGATCGATGATGAAGAGCGACATGCCGAGCTGATCGGCAATTGTCTTTTCGGTCGCGACAACGCCGAAGGCGACGGAAATCAGAATGAGCCAGAGCACCGTCCAGTTCACGGGAGACAGCCCCTGTCCCTCCCACGCCTCAGGGTCGAGTTGACGGCGCGCCGCGCGCCGCAGTCGCGAGAATGTTCCCATCGGCGCCCTCCCCGGTCCTCATGGCCGCGCTCCGCCCGGGCGCTGCTGTTTGCCTATCCCCATTTGGACGCGCTGCACAGGCTGCGGCGACCGGCCAGCCCGCTCGCCGGGTTCGCGCAATTGGCCGCCGCGCCGCGCCAGATGCGCCCTGGCGGGGAATTGCAACGAGTTCGCCGAAGGTCCCCGCCCCCTGTTTCGCCGGACGGCAAGGTTTGCTATGGTCCGGCCGGGGCGCGGGGGGCTTGGGGATTTCCCGCGAATGCCAGGGAGCCGCCTTGGGGCGGCGTTAAATTTTGGAGCGGGTAATCATGGGTCGTTTTCTGTTGTTCATCATCGTCATCGCGGCGGCGCTTGCGGGCGTCTGGTTCTACGCGCCGGGCGGCAAGGACATGCTGCTTGGAGCCAAGGACAAGGCGATGAGCCATATGCCGGCGAAGGCGGATGACGCCGCCGACGCGACAAGCGACGCGATGGGCGACGCGACGGTCGAGCCGATGGACGAGATCGTCGCCGAAGAGGTTATTGTCGATGAGGTTGTCGTCGTCGATGAAGTCATGGCCGAGGACGCCGCGGCCGACGACAGCGCGCCGAACTAGGCGTTTTCGGAACGCGTGACCCTATCGCGCGGCGGCGCAAAACCGCCGCGCGTCAGGCGCTCGCGCGCGGACCGTGAACCCGGTTCGCCGCTTTTCCGTCTCGCATCGTCGCATGGCGCCTGCTGACAGGCGCGTTTCGGGTGTCCTATGGCCGGACAACCGGAGATCGTCAGCATGCGCCGCATTCTTGCTTCCCTCGCCTTCACGGCGCTTTCGGCCGGATCCGCCGTCGCCGACGACGGACTGTTTGAAATCACCTGGCGCGAGATCGCCAAGGGCGTTTTTGTCGGCGGGCGGGAAGACCCGCTGCGCTATCCCGTCATCGCCAACACGACGGTCGTCATCGACAAAAAGGGCGTCCTCGTCTTCGACGGTGGCGGCTATGCGGCGCAAGGCGAGGCGGTTCTTGCAAAAATCCGCCGCGAAACGAAAAAGCCGGTCACCCATCTCGTCATCAGCCATTGGCATGGCGACCATCATCGCGGCGCTTCCGCGATCATCGACGCCTTTCCCGACGCCGAAATCGTCGCCCACCGTTTCACCTGCGCGGCGATCGCCGACGGCCCGGAAAAGCGCGTCGAGGCAGGCGAAGCGCAGCTTGACGACACCTACAACGCGGTCGCCGACGCCGTCGGCAAAGGCGAATGGTTCGACGGCTCGGCGCTGACGCCGGAAGAGTCCGCGTATTTTACCCGCATGCTTGCCGACTATCCCGCCTACAAGGCGCAGCTGGCGCGCATGAAGGTGATGACGCCGACGCTCGCGATCGACGAGACGATGACGATCGATCTTGGCAAGCGGCGCGTCACCCTGCTTTACGCGGGCCTCGGCAACACGGCGGGCGATCTTGCGCTCTATCTGCCGGAAGAAAAGATTCTGGCGACCGGCGATATCGTCGTCGCGCCGGTTCCCTATGGCTTCGGCAGCTATCCGCGGGAGTGGGCGCGAATCGTCCGGCAGCTCGCGAGCCTGCCGGCGGCGACAATCGTGCCCGGCCACGGGCCGATCATGACGGATACGGACTATCTGGCGAAGATGGCGACCCTTCTCGATCATGTCGCCGATCAGGCGGCGGCCTTCGCCGCCGATAATGCCGTCGATAGCGACCAACGCCCGGCGTTCAGTTTCGCCGCCGACGAAGCGGCGTTCACCGCGGGCGATCCGGTCAGGGCGCGCCTTTTCGACATGTTCTTCAAACAGCCGATCGTCGAGGCGGCGTTGAATGAAGCGCGCGGCGACATCGCGAAGAACGAGCCGCTCGACGCCGAGGCGTCGCAGTTGTGCGCCGCCGACTGACTGGCGTTTCAGTGAAGCTGAATGATCACCGGAGCAGCCGCATCCGCACGATCGGCGGCGCGCCAGAACGGGCGCATCTTGCGTCCGAAGAGAAGCGCCGCCGCGATGCCGGGAACGAGGTAGAGCGCCCGAGCCGGCGCCTCGACGGACGGGCTGACGCCAATCGCCGCGAGGATGATCAGGCTGACGACCAGCCCGGCGAGAACGAACGGCCAGGTCTTCCTGATTTTTGCGTGTTCCAGCCGTCTAAACAGCGGAATGCCGACCGCCGCCGCCGTCGCGAACCCGGCGAGAAAAAACAGTGATGAAAAGCCGATGGCGTCAAAGAGCGCCTTCATGGCGCCGCCGGGCGACAGCGCGCCGCCGATGATCCGCCCGCCAAGCCCGATCAGAAAATGGCCGAGCCCCGCGACCGCCGCAACCGTCAGCACCGAGACGATCATCTTCTCAAAGACGATATTGGCGCGGATTGAAGCGATGACGGCGTCGTTCGATGCGGCGGTCGGCGGCTGTGAGAAGCCTTCGGTCACGATCAAACGCCCGCTTTCGACGACCAGCCTCTCGGCGAAATCGCAATTTCCGGAGCGCGGTCGAGGAGCCTTCTGTCGGCCGTGACGAGAGGCGCGGCGAGCCGTCGCGCGAGCGCGATGTAAACGCAATCGTAAACCGGATGATCGAGCGCGAGCGAGAGTTTGCACGCGTTTGCGGCAAGTTCCGGATCGTCATGCCAGAAGGCGATCATACGCTCCAGCGCAGCGGCGCCGTCTTCGACCTGATCGGCTGCGATCAGCTTTTTTCGCCACTGCTTCGACAATCCGCTAATGACCTCAAATCGCAGCAAGGTCGGCGCGTGAATCTCGATCGGCCGGCCAATCAGTCCTCGGGCGAGATCGCTGTCGGCCTCGCGAACGAACCACTTGACGGCGACGCTCGCGTCAAAGACGACCGGCGTCACTTCAGCCCTTCACGAATTTCGTCCAGCGTAAGCGAAGGCGCGACGCCTTTCGTCCGTTGACTGATCGCACGGGCGACCTCGACGCGCTCCTCGGGCGTGAACGGCGCATGCGACTCGATCAACGCACGGACCTCTTGCTCGAGGGACGTGCCTTTGAACTTCGCGCGCTGCTTGAAGCTCTCGATAGCGCTATCCGATAGGTTTCTCACCAAAATCTGGCCCATGACCGCTTTTCCTTGCTATCAATGTTGATAGCATTTTTTAAAGGCACGGGCAAGCGGGCCGTCGGCGCGAAGCCTACTCCGCCGCCCTCTTCGCCGCGCCCGATAATTCGGCGGAACATTCCGCCATCGTTCTCGACGCGCGCGCGACCGGGTTGGTCAGGTAAAAGTCGCGGACCGTGGAACGGAAGGGTTCGACCGATAGCGCGCCCTTGACGCCGACCGTCGCAAGATCGAGCGCCGCGTCGCCCGCCGGCCCCTGATCGATGCGGCCGAGCGCGGGCGCGTCGGCGATCATCGCCTGACGCAATGTAAACAGGTCGTCATAGGGAAGCGTCATCGCCAGCCGGTCGGATAGCGCCCGGATGATCGCCCAATCCTCGCGCGCTTCGCCAAATGGAAAATGCGCGCGGCTCGCGATTTGCGCGCGGCCTTCCGTATTGGCGAAAACGCCGCTCTGCTCGACATAGGACGCGCCGGGAAAGATCACGTCCGCATGCCGTGCGCCGGCGTCGCCATGATGGCCCTGGTAGATGACAAAGGCGCCGTTCAATTTCAAAGGGTCGAACTCGTCGCAGCCGAGATTGTAAACGACATCAATCGCACCGGTCCCCGCGCCTTCGAGAATGCCGGCGAAATCGCGGCCGCCCGCTTTCGGCAGGAACCCAAGATCGAGCGCCGCGACGCGCGCCGCCGCCGTATGCAGCACATTAAAGCCGTTCCAGCCGTCGCGGACGACGTCCGCCTCGCGCGCGAGCGCCGCGATGGCGGCAAGGACCGCGGCGCCGTCGGGACGGGCAAGCGCGCCCATGCCGATGATGATCATCGGGCGTTCCGCGCCTTTCAGGAACCCCGCGCCCTTGTCGAGGCTTTCTGGCCCCGCGCCGAGATGGCCGTAATCGAACGTCAAATCGCGATTTTCGCCGATCAGCGCGATCTTGATGTTCAGATTGGCGAGCCACGCTTTGCGGAGGCGCGCATTGACCAGCGGCGCTTCGAGGCGCGGGTTGGTTCCGATGAGGAGTACGCGGTCCGCGCGTTCGACGCCGGCGATCCCGGAATTGAAAAGATAGCTCTCCCGCGCTCCGCCGAGTGGCGCGCCGTCCTGCCGGCAGTCCGTATGCGGAGAGCCGATCGCCGCCATCAGGTCTTTCAAAGCCTTGATCGCTTCAGCCGGAACGAGATCGCCGGCGATCGCGGCGATGCGCTCGGGTTTGGCATCCCGGATCTTTCCGGCGGCAGCCGCGAACGCTTCCTCCCAGCGGGCCGGCCTCAGCCCGCCGTTCTCGCGAAGGTAGGGTCGGTCGAGGCGCTGGCGTTTCAGGCCGTCCCAGACAAAGCGCGTCTTGTCGGAAATCCATTCCTCGTTGATCGCTTCGTGCAGCCGCGGAAGAATGCGCATGATCTCGCGGCCGCGCGCATCGACGCGGATATTGGAGCCGACCGCGTCCATCACGTCGATCGTCTCCGTTTTCGTCAGCTCCCAGGGCCTCGCGCTGAACGCATAGGGCTTCGAGGTCAACGCGCCGACCGGGCAGACATCGATCAGATTGCCGGTGAGTTCGCTCATCACCGCCTTTTCAAGATAGGTCGTGATCTCGGCGTTCTCGCCCCGATTGATGAGGCCGAGATCATCGACGCCGGCGATCTCGGTCGCGAACCGGACGCAGCGCGTGCATTGAATGCAGCGCGTCATGATCGTCTTGATCAGCGGCCCCATGTATTTTTCTTCGACGGCGCGCTTGTTTTCTTCGTAGCGCGTGCCGTCACGGCCATAGGCGATCGCCTGATCCTGAAGGTCGCATTCCCCGCCCTGGTCGCAGATCGGACAGTCGAGCGGGTGGTTGATGAGAAGAAATTCCATCACCCCCTCGCGCGCCTTTTTCACCATCGGCGTATTCGTAAAGAGTTCGGGCGGCTCGCCGTTCGGACCGGCGCGCAGATCGCGCACGTTCTGCGCGCACGAGGCGATGGGTTTGGGCGGTCCGCCTTTGACTTCGATGAGACACATGCGGCAATTGCCGGCGACCGACAGCCGTTCATGATAGCAAAAACGCGGGATCTCCTCGCCCGCCGCCTCGCACGCCTGCAGCAAAGTGAGGTTCGGCGCGACCGCGACTTCGCGGCCGTTCACTTTAATCGTTCGGGCGTCGGTCATGGTCGGGCTCTGGGCTTTGTCGCGTTCGAGGCGCGCGCCTCTCTACCGGCATTTCCGCGAGGTTTCCAGCCGCGGCGCGGCTCAAAGGGGCGTTCCAAACGGCGGCCCATTTAGTCCTTCAGAGCATCTGTCCGGCGATTGGCGACGAGGTCGGCGAGGCGGCGCTGCTCGTCGCGCATCGAATCGACGACGAGTCGCAGCCGGGTCAGCTTTTCAAGCACGAGCCGCTGGTCGCCGTGCATCAGTTCAAGGCGCCGACCAAGCGTTTCGACGGCGGCGGCCAGTTCATGCAGGGCCAACTCTTCAACCCCCGGTTTATGGCGCCCGGCGCCGTTACGGGAATATTGCACGATGTTGCGAATGCCGCAACTTTTTGTGCAACCGGTTGCGGTTTTGAAGATCGATCCTGGCGGCCGACTGAAGACATCTTCGACCCATGCCGCGGTCTGACAAAATCGACATCCAGTGGATTCTCGACGCGCTCGCACGCGACAAAACGAAAACGCGGAAAGGCGTCGGCGAAGCGATCGGCATCGACAAATCCGGCGTCACGCGCCTTCTGAACGGCGAGCGCGCCCTCAAAATGCGCGAGAGCATCAAGATCGCCGCCTATCTCTGCGTTCCCGTTCCATTGGGATTTGCGGAAGACGAGACGCCTTTCGAACATCCGCCGACGCGGCTTGCGCCGGTCTGGCGCGCGAGCCCCGGCGACGATGCGCCGTACTGGCGGCTCTACCGCGGCGAACCGCCGATCGATCGCAAGCCCAAGGCGCCGCATTTCGCTTCGGCGGCTCTCGTTTTCGGCGTTTACGCGCAGGACGATGCGATGGCGCCGCGTTTCAAGGCGGGCGAACTCCTGTTCGTCGATCCCGCGCGTCCGATCGCGCCGGGAGACGATGTCCTCTTTATCTCGAAGCGGGCAGCGGGAAATATCGAGCGCGCAACCGTCGGCGAATTGGCGAAGCTTGGACCTTCGCATTTCATTTTCGTGCAGCACGGCCGCCCCGGCGAGCAGCGCCTGCCCGCCAAGACGTGGACCGCCAACCTTGTTTTACGCGGGTATTAGCCGTCCTTCAGTTCCATGATCCATTCCGGATCGGCGTGGTTGCCGACCCTGTAGAAGTATTCGTGGATCTTCACGAATCCGTAGCGCGCGTAAAGTCGCTGCGCGACATGGTTCTCCGCGTAGACGCTGAGATAAACGCGCTCAAACCGGTCTCGCAGAAATTCGAGCGCAACTTCGAGCATCCGCGCGCCAAGGCCGCCGCCTTGCGCGCCTTTGAGCAGATAGAGGCGCGCAAGCTCGCCCGATCCCGGCGGCGACCCGGGCACGGGCAGTTTGCTTGGACCGGCGACCGCATAGCCGACGGCGCCGCCCTCTTCGCTTTCGGCGATCCAGAGACCGAATTCGGGTTTGGCAAGCAATACGCGATAGGCGTCCGCGGAATGATTCGTTTCAATAAAAGAGTTGAGATCGCTCGGCGGATAGAGAGGACCGAACGCCGCGGTGAAGGTTTCCGCCCCAAGCCGCGCAAGCGTTTCCGCATCTTCGTCGAAAGCCTGCCTGATCGTCGCGGTCATAGCCTGACTTTAGTCAGCGCAAGATCGCCGACGACGGTTGTCCATTCCCGCACATGCCAGCGCCGGACCAATCCTTCCCTGACATAGGGATCCTGCTCGGCGAATTGCACGGCGACATCGCGCGTCTTGCCTTTGAACACCAACACCGACCCGTCGACCGGATCGGCGAACGCGCCAGCGAGCACAAGTCGCCTCTCGCCTCCGCCGCTCGCGCAAATGCGAAGTGTTCCGGTCGAAGTTTTAGCCGCCCTTCAGCGTAATTCTCGCCAGCCTCATAAAAAAGGATGAAATGCCTGTCAGTCATCTTCCTCATCCGGAAACAACGACGCCGCTCTGGCGCATCCGGACATTATCGCCGGTCGCATGGCGAAAAATCCGGAGCGCAAGAGCGGCGGAGAATACGAATGCAGCCGGGTTAAATCGACTCTTTCAGATCTTTCGCCGCGCGGAAGGCGATCTTCTTCGACGCCTTGATCTTGATCGCTTCGCCGGTCGCCGGGTTGCGGCCCATGCGCGCCTGCCGATGGCGGACCTGCAGGATGCCGAGACCCGAAATGCGCAGCTTGATTCCTTTTTTGAGATTCTTTCCGATCAGCGTGACGAAATCGTTGAGCACCGCTTCGACATCTTTTTTCGACATGTCATGGGCGTTGGCGAGATCGGCGGCGAGGTGCTTCAGCGTCAGCACCGCTGGCGTCGCTTTTTTGGCGGCGGGGGTTTTCGCTGGCGCGGCCGCTTTTTTGACAGTGGCTTTTTTGGCGGGAGGCATCGGAGTTTCCTTTATGATGCGGTGATACAAGAAGTGCGCGTAGATTCACGAGATTCGCAGCAAAGCAAAGGGATTGCGGCGCTCGAATCGCAAAAAACCCCTGAAAAGTCGATGATTCTGACACTTTTCGCGCAAAAAAGCCTGTAAAACTGGGGAAAACCTCGCCGCCGCGCTATTCCGCCGCCGCCATCATTGTCCCTTGGGCGACATGCGGGCGATCCGACCGATAGGCGTTGATTCGCGCTTCGATCTCGCTGCGGAAATGGCGGATGAGACCCTGCACCGGCCACGCGGCGGCGTCGCCGAGGGCACAGATCGTGTGGCCTTCGACCTGGCTTGCGACGTCGAGCAGCTTGTCGATTTCGGACGTTCGCGCGTCGCCGACCGCCATGCGTTCAAGCACGCGCCACATCCAGCCCGTGCCCTCGCGGCAGGGCGTGCACTGGCCGCAGCTTTCATGCATGTAAAACCGGGAAATGCGCGCGATGGCGCGGACGACATCGGTCGATTTGTCCATGACAATGACCGCCGCCGTGCCAAGCCCCGACTTCACATCGCGCAGCGCGTCAAAGTCCATCAGCACATCGTCGCAAACGTCCTTCGGAATGAGCGGTACGGACGATCCGCCCGGAATGACCGCTTTCAGATTGTCCCATCCGCCGCGAACGCCGCCGGCGTGACGCTCGATCAGCGTCCGCAGCGGAATCGACATCGCGTCCTCGACATTGCACGGACGATTGACGTGGCCGGAAATGCAGAAGACTTTCGTGCCGGCATTGTTGTCGCGCCCGATTTTCTTGAACCATTGCGCGCCGCGGCGGATGATCGTCGGCGCGACGGCAATCGATTCGACATTGTTGACGGTCGTCGGGCAGCCATAGAGTCCGGCGCCCGCCGGGAACGGCGGCTTCAGCCGCGGCTGGCCCTTCTTGCCTTCGAGGCTTTCCAGCAGCGCCGTTTCCTCGCCGCAGATATAGGCGCCGGCGCCGTGATGCAGGTAAACGCCGAAGTCGTAGCCCGAGCCGCAGGCGTTGTCGCCGATGAGGCCCGCCGCGTAGGCCTCATCGACCGCTTTTTGCAGCGCGATGCGCTCATCGACATATTCGCCGCGCAGGTAAATGTAGCAGGCATGCGCCTTCATCGCGAAAGCGGCGACGAGGCAGCCCTCGATCAGGAGATGCGGATCGTGGCGCATCATGTCGCGATCCTTGCAGGTGCCGGGTTCGGACTCGTCGGCGTTGACGACGAGATAATGCGGCCGGTCTTTTACTTCCTTCGGCATGAACGACCATTTGAGGCCGGTCGGAAAACCGGCGCCGCCGCGGCCGCGGAGACCGGAATCCTTCATCTGCTGGATGATCCAGTCGGGACCCATGCGGAGCATGTCCACGGTCCCGTTCCACGCGCCGCGCTTTTTCGCCGCCTCAAGCCCCGGATCCTGAAACCCGTAGAGGTTGGTGAAAATGCGGTCCTTGTCTTCGAGGAGTGGCATTATTTGGCGCCCTTTGATCGTTTGCGTTGGGGGCGCTGCGCCAATGGCGCAACAGCCCCCATCGCCCCTACTCCGCCGGCGCCGTCACGGGCGGGCGTGAATTCGGCAATTCGCGGATCGGCGCCGACGCCGAGCCGTCATAGAGTTTCAGGTCCGTCAGCGTCGTCGGCCCGCCCTCGGGATCGGAGGTTTTCCGTTTGGCATTTTGCGCGCCGATTTTCGGTTGCTCGCCGCGCCGGAGTTTCGCCAGCAGACCCTCGAAAATCTCCGGCGTCAGGTCTTCGTAATAGTGATCGTTGTCCTTCGTTGAAATCTGCACCATCGGCGCGTTGACGCAGGCGCCGAGACATTCGACTTCGAGCCAGGAGAGCTTGCCGTCCTCCGAGGCATGGTTCTCCGCGCCGATGACGCGCTCGCAGATCGCGTTCAGCTCCCTGGATCCGCGCAGCATGCAGGGCGTCGTCCCGCAGACCTGCACGTGGAACTCGCCGACCGGCGCGAGGTTGAACATCGAATAGAACGTCGCGACCTCGTAGACGCGGATGTAGGGCATCTCCAATTGCCTTGCGACCGCCTCCATCATCGCGATCGAAATCCATCCGTCCTGCTTCTGCCCGCGCCACAGGAACGGAATGACGCAGGACGCCTGACGCCCGGCCGGATATTTCTTCGCCTCCCCGTCGCACCATGCTTTGTTGGCGGGCGACCAGGAGAACGATTGCGGCTGATCGTGATATGGTTTTCGGGAGGCCATTGATTCTCTTAGCTTTCCTTTTCAAACGCTTCGCGGACGGCGTCACCCCGCCCGACCGTTTGCCGGGTCAAGATTTCACGCGCCGATGCCCGGCGGCCCGCCGCTTCAGCGGCTCGATAGACTTCGTCCGCGGAGTTGATGCGGCCGGCTGATTCCAGCTCGACCAGAAAATCCCGCGTCGTCAGCGGAATGATCCGATCGCTGAGTTCAGGCTCCAGCACAAGGACCTGCCGCAGGACCTTGTCATCTTCGGTCAGCAATAGTGCGCGCTCGGCCGGCGCAAGGGCGATCGCGTCGTGAATGGCCTCGATTGCGGCGCGTTCTCCGAGATCGCGCTCCCGTCGGCCGGGCGCGCGCTCGAGGTCCTGGACATAGTGAAGGAATGCTTCCGTGGATACCGTCCGGACTCTGTCGGAATGGGCGTCGCGCCATTCAAGAATCGACCTCGCGCCAAGCGATTCAATATCCTTCGTCGCTTCGTGCAGCACGGCGTCCGGCAGATAGACCGGCAGACCCGCGATGAGCAGATAATCAAGCCGGTCCGCCGCCGCCAACGTGATCAGCGGCCCGGCGTCCGTTACGATGACCTTGGCTTTGAGGCGTTCAGCGCGCGGCATCGGGCGGAGACGTCATCAGCAACGCGCGCAACAAGGTGCGACCGGGGCTTCGCGGGTCGCTTGGAAAGCGGGGCAGTTGCAATCCTTCGCTGGCGAGAAGGGTCAGCAAAAGCCCAAAACTCACAGGCTCGCCGAACGCCGCCGCCAGATCGCGGCGCGATGCGCTGCCCTCGCTATACGCGACCAAAGCGGATCGACGAGCTTGTTCCATGCGCCACACCAATTTCAGAGACCCGGGAGTTAACGCTCAATCTCCCCAAACACAATATAGGGGGGCCGCGATCACCCCCATCATCGACCATGCCCTGTTGGCCGGCGGCCAATGGAACGATGCCGGCTGGTCTGCTGCGGGTTTACGGGAGGCTATTCTTTTCTTTCACATAACCAAGTCGGCGCCGTTTCTCGTCGCGCAGCATCGCGTTGATTGCAGCGAGGCCTCGAAACGGAGCCAATCTTCCGATCACCCTGTTTAACGGTTCTAAGACAAAAATTGCCAACGCGAACGGCACGATCATGATCGTCATGATCACCGGAAAACTGCTTGGAGCAAAGAGCAATATCTCAGAATCGAGGACGACGTCACCCTGACGCAGTCAGGGTCCAGAATGGCGAGCAAGGCCCTCGCGGCGCTGGATGCTGACTTTCGTCAGCATGACGGAACGAGGCATGACGGAACGAGGCATGACGGAACGAGGTTCGTGTCCGATGCGGATTAATTGCCCCGCTCTAACCCAAAACGATATGCGACAAAATTTACTGCTACCAACATTGTCATCAAAATTGCGCAGTTCAACGCGGCGAAAAAGGACGCGGCCATTACAAATTTCGGCATCGGTAATTCCAATCTCATGGCGGCTCGATAATTAACCGCAATGGAGGTCATCACCGCCAGAACCAATCCGACGATGCTTGCCGGAATAGATATGCTCAGAAAGAGCCGGTAAAGTTCGATGACGATCTACCGATCAATCTCCCCAAACACGATATCGAGCGAACCCAAGATCGCCGACACGTCCGCCAGCATGTGGCCTCTGCACATCCAGTCGATCGCCTGCAGATGCGGGAATCCCGGCGCGCGGATCTTGCAGCGATACGGCCTGTTCGTGCCGTCGGAGACGAGGTAGACGCCGAATTCGCCCTTCGGCGCTTCGACCGCGGCGTAGACCTCGCCCGCCGGGACGTGGAAGCCTTCCGTGTACAGTTTAAAGTGATGGATCAGGGCTTCCATCGACTGCTTCATCTCGGCGCGCTTCGGGGGCGCGACCTTGCCGTCGGTCGTCATCACCGGCCCCGGCCCTTCCGCGCGGATTTTCGCAATCGCCTGTTTCATGATCGAGACCGACTGTTTCATTTCCTCGACGCGGCAGAGGTACCGGTCCCAGCAATCGCCGTTCTTGCCGACCGGAATATCGAACTCATATTCGGCGTAGGTCTCATAAGGCTGGCTCTTGCGCAAATCCCACGCAATGCCCGAGCCGCGCAGCATGACGCCGGTGAAGCCCCATCGGATCGCTTCGTCGGCGGTGACGAGGCCGATATCGACATTCCTTTGCTTGAAAATGCGGTTCTCGGTGACGAGCGTTTCGATGTCGGCGAGTTTCTGTGGAAATTGATCGCACCACTGGCCGATGTCGTCGATCAGGGCTTGCGGCATGTCCTGATGGACGCCGCCGACGCGGAACCAGGCGGCGTGCATGCGCGAGCCTGAGACCCGCTCGTAGAACACCATCAGCTTTTCGCGCTCTTCAAAGCCCCAGAGCGGCGGCGTCAGCGCGCCGACATCCATCGCCTGTGTCGTCACGTTCAGAATGTGCGAGAGGATGCGCCCGATCTCGCACCAGAGGACGCGCATGTGCTGCGCCCGGCGCGGGACCCGCAGCGCCAGCAGCCGTTCCGCCGCAAGACAGAACGCATGCTCCTGATTCATCGGCGCGACGTAATCGAGGCGGTCGAAATACGGAATCGCCTGCAGATAGGTCTTGTATTCGATCAGCTTCTCGGTGCCGCGATGCAAAAGCCCGATATGCGGATCGACCCGCTCGACAACCTCGCCGTCAAGTTCAAGCACAAGACGCAAAACGCCATGCGCGGCCGGGTGCTGCGGACCGAAATTAATTGTAAATTTGCGGCCCGCCGAAGCGTCGGAGGGCGAGTCCTCAACGATGCGCGCGTCGTCAGCCATCGATGACAGCCATGAGGCAGTAGGCAATAGGCAGTAGGCAGTAGGAAAAAGACATGCTCAAATTGCCTGCATTTTGCTGGATTGATCGTATCAAGGCTCGCAGCATTTTCCCGACTTCATCCGTGCGGTTGACGAGCGTCATTTCCGCTTTTTCCTGCAGAATGCCCACACGTCGCGATAAGATTACATGGGTTTCAAGCTCTTTCACCGAGCCTTGAGCGATTTTCAAGAACTGAATGTAAGCGCCGGAGCTATCTCGACCATAGCCCTCCGCGATATTGGCTGCGATCGAGACTGCACAACGCCGGATTTGCGACGTCAGGCCGTAGGTCTCTTCCCGGGGGAATTCCTTCGTCGCAATGTAGCACTGTTCGGCAAGATCCATTGAGCGCTGCCAGACCAACAAGTCTCTGTACGAATTGATTTTCGCCGCGCTGTCCAAATGAATTCTCCTCCTACTGCCTACTGCCTACTGCCTACTGCCTACAATTTCGCCTTCTCATCGCCCGGCAGCACGTACTGCGCCGCTTCCCACGGCGACAGATAATCGAAATTGCGGAATTCCTGCACGAGCTTCACCGGCTGGTAGACGACGCGCTTTAGCTGATCGTCATAGCGCACCTCGACATGCCCGGTGAGCGGGAAGTCCTTGCGCAGGGGATGCCCTTCGAACCCGTAATCGGTGAGAATGCGGCGGAGGTCAGTATGGCCGGCGAAAACGATCCCATACATGTCGAACGCTTCGCGCTCGAACCAGTCCGCGCACGGAAAAACGTCGCGGACGGAAGGGACGCTGTCGCCCTCGCCCGCATCGATCCTGACGCGGACGCGGTTGTTGTTGTGCATGGACAGGAGATGATAGACAATGTCGAAGCGCTTGGCGCGCTCCGGATAATCGACGCCGCAGATGTCGATCAGCTGAATGAAGCGGCAAAGCGTGTCTTCCTTCAGAAACTTCAGGGCATGCCCGATCCGCGCCGCATGCACGTCGATTGTGAGCTCGCCGAAGGCGACCTTCCAGCCGCGAATGTCTTCATCGATCGCCGCCGCGATGTGCTCGCCCAGTTCGTTCAACTCGTCGCTCATAAGTCCTATCTGACAATCGAGCCTTCGCGGCGGATTTTCTTCTGAAGCTGCAGGACGCCGTAGACCAGCGCCTCCGCCGTCGGCGGGCAGCCGGGCACATAGATATCGACCGGCACGATGCGGTCGCAGCCTCTGACGACCGCGTAGGAATAGTGGTAATAGCCGCCGCCATTGGCGCACGACCCCATCGAGATGACGTAGCGCGGATTCGGCATCTGGTCGTAAACCTTCCTGAGCGCCGGCGCCATTTTATTGGTCAAGGTGCCGGCGACGATCATCACGTCGGACTGGCGCGGCGACGCCCGCGGCGCAAAACCGAAGCGTTCGAGATCGTAACGCGGCATCGACGCCTGCATCATTTCAACCGCGCAGCAGGCGAGCCCGAAGGTCATCCACATGAGGGAGCCGGTGCGCGCCCAGTTGATCAGCGCGTCGGCGGGCGCGGTGAAAAACCCGCGATCGGAGAGTTCATCGGAAAGATCGGAGAAAAACGGATCCTTTGCGTCAGGACGGTAAATCGGGCCCGAACCCGCCACAGCCGGTTCGTCTAACGCCATTCCAGCGCCCCCTTCTTCCACTCGTAAAGGAAGCCGATCGCAAACACCGCAAGGAATATGAACATCGACCAGAAGGCGAAAATCTGAAAATCCCGATCGGCGCCGAGCGTCGGGTTGAACAAGGTCACCGCCCACGGGAACAGGAACGCGACGTCGAGATCGACGATGATGAAGAGGATGGCGACGATGTAAAACTGGACGTCGAACTTCATCCGCGCGTCGTCAAAGGCGTTGAACCCGCACTCATAGGTCGACACCTTTTCAGAGTCGGGATCCTTCGGCGCGATCGCCATCGGCGCAAAGGTAAAGGCCAGCGCCAGCGCGACAGCGATGCCGAGGAAGACAACAATTGGCAGATAATCGAGAAGAAACTCCGGGGTCGCCAAGTCTGACTCCTTTGATCAGGACGCATTCGCGATTGCGGGCCGGAACCTAGGGAGATGCCTCCGGGAAGGCAACGCCGGACGCCGGTCGCCCTGAAATCGCCGGCAAATCAGGTCGTTTCCTTGTCGGGGCGCCTCGTGACCCGCCAGGCGGCGCAGCCGCGGACGATCTTCCCCGCGCCCCATCAGGCGATCCTCCGCTGCGTCGCCTCACGCAGCTCGGGATCAATCGCCTCGAGCCGCGCGCGCATGATCGCCGCGATTGCCGGCGCCGCAAGTACGCATTCAACGCGCGCCTTTGCGCGGCGCCCAAGATCCGCCCGCAATTGCGGCGAAGAGGCAACGTCTCTCATCGCGGCAATCGCTTCCCCGATCCTTGGCTCCGCCCATAGCTGGTTTGCGCTGTGAGGATATTCGCCTTCGCGAACGGGGACGAGATCGTAGCCGACAAGGCGGGCGCTTTCATTGTCCGTGTAATCCATATTGCCGGAGTAGCCGGTGACGATCACCGGCTTGCCGAGGGCCATGAATTCCGCAATGCCAAGGCCAAAACCTTCCGCGCGGTGCAAGGAAAGATAGACGTCGCAGCTGGCCTGAAGCGAGGCGAGATCCCGGCGCGGCAGCACCCGGTCGATGACGAAGATATTCGACGATCCTCCGATTTCTTTCAGGATTGCACGGCGCTGACGCTGCACGTGCCTGCCGCCATGCATTTTGAGGACTAACGCCGGTGACGAGGCGGCGTCGCTGAATGCAGTCTTGAACGCGCGGACCGCGCCGTAGGGATTCTTGCGCTCGACAAAAGAGTTGAGATCAAGATTGGCGAAGAACAGCAGCCGCTCCTCCGGCAGCCCGAATCGCCGCCGATCCGGAATTTCAACCAACACATCCGCCGCCGGATGCGGCACCACGCGAACAGGCTTGCGCGTCTGTTCTCCAAGGGCGGCCGCGGTAAAGCTGCTGGGCGTCCAGATTTCATCGACGAGATCGAAAGCCGGCGCCCACACCGGCGGGAAAACCGGCAACTCCCACGCCCAGTATCCGATCCGATAGGCGCCCTCGATGCGAAACGAATCGACCAGCGCGCCGAGGAGCGGCGTCTGGTCGGCGTTGACGTGGATCAGCGCAATGCGCCGCGGCGCCGAATTATCGTCGCGCCATTCAACCTGTTCGCGGAAGACGCCCCGCGTCCCGATGGTGATGGAGTTGACGGGAACGCCGGCGGCTTCCAGCGCGAAAAACGCGCGTCGCGCGCCCTCTCCAACGCCGGTCTCCGCCCTGAAATATCCGTAAAGATCGACGCCAGGCGCCCGTGAGTGATCCAGTCTTCCGTGCGCGGGCGCGAGCGTCGGCGCCGCCCGCGCGGCGGCCGCATCCGCTTCCGCATCAATGTTGAGGATCATCCGGCGCGCGTTCATGCGCAGATGCGCGGGAAGACCTTCAAAAGCCGCCCGCACGCCCGGGACGTTTCGATACAAGACGCGCGCGACGCCGCGCACGCGCGAGCGGACGCCGCCGGTCGCCCTATCCGCAATCGGGGTTTTCTTGCGGCCCGCGGATCGCGCCATGGTTTGCCGCGCCGGCGCAAGACAAGCTTCGGGAACGTCATGTTCCCTCGACCCCGACGACAGAAACCATTGGGTGAAGCCCCACCGCCCCTGCGGCGTCGCCAAAGGATATATCTCGTGAAGGTCTTTCCTCCCGCGATAGATTTCGTTCATCAGCCGCGTGAAAGGGAAATCGTTCGCACTGTCATAGGCGATATCGGCCGGCGCATTGAACAATTCGTATCGCGGCGAAAAGATTTCGTCGCGCGATCCTGCTCGCGATCCGTTGGCTCCTGCATAAAGGCGCCGCATATCAGGCGTGATGCGCACGCCGTCCGCGAACCAGTCGAAAGCGTAGCGGCGCGCCTTGCGGGATTGATGTCCATTGCGGTCGAGCGCGTCAAGATACGCCGTCAGAAGGTCCCTCGCGTCGCCAATGTCGCCGACGCCAAACCGGTTCTGATGCTTTGAGAAGACGGCGGGATCACCGGGCGCTACGCCGCTGAAGTGAAAGAATGCGAGCGGCGCCCCCGCCGCCGTCCAGCCGTCGGGCCCTTTGCGCACCGGGCGATGCTTGATGTTCCAATAGGCGACATTGTAGCCGGGATCGCGCAATATTCTGGCGCTCTCGCAAAAGGCCGGCGCGAAATCGGCAAGGCGCTGATCGACAAAAAGGCCGCTTTCGAGATCGACAACGCAATCGGTTTGGCAGCGCCGCGCCCACCATTCAACGAAACGGCGGGCGCCCGGCGCGTTCGCAAACGCCCCGAACCCGAGATTGTAAACGCCTGTCCGCAGAATCTGGATATCGTCCGGATGAAACTGGTCGTCGAGCGGCTCCAGAAGATGCGGCGTCAGGACGCAGTCGGCGCCGGCGGTCAACGCCTCCTCAACGGCCGTCAGCGGCTTGAGGACCAGGATGTCGGGATCGAGGTAGACCGCCGCATCGAACCCGCGCCGATCCCAGAGATCGAGGATGCAGAACGGTTTTATCGCGGTATTGAACTCCATGACGGTGTAGCGCATCGCCATGTCCCAGATCGCGGGCATGTCGAGGTCGGCGGCCGGGATGACGGTGACATCTGAAGGAAGATCGAGATCGTCGGCGTCGTCGGCGAGATAAATGTGAAACGCCGCCGCCGGCCGCGCCGCCAGCAGCGAGGCGCGAAGCGTCAGCGCGTAAGCAAGATAGTTCCGCGAACAGATGGTAAAATAAGCGATCTTCATGCGGCGTACCCGGCAAGAGGGCGCGCGTGTCTGCCACAACTTGTTCTCCGCGCCAAACGGAACGGCCGACGCGTGGTCGTATCACCGGTCGCCACTGAACAACGCCTCTTTCCGCGGGTAAATGTCGCGCGCCGCATAGGAGTCGAGGATCGTCCGCCGGGCGTTGATGCGGACCGCTATCGACGTTTCGGGATTGGCGAGAGACAAGGCGACTGTCTGGGCAAGGGCTTCAACGTCATCGAAGCCGACGAGCCGGCCGTTCTCGCCGTTCCTGATCAGTTCGCGCACCGGAGCGGTGTCTGACGCAATCACGAGGCAACCCGCGCTCATCGCTTCCATCATCGACCAGGAAAGGACGAACGGGACCGTCAGGTAGACATGAGCCGACGACGCCTGAAGGACTTGCAGGTAATGTTGCCGTGGCAAGAGCCCGGTGAAATGCAGCCGCGACAGGTCGAACTCGGCCTCTTCGAGCGCGCGCTTCTTGAAGCTGTCGCCGGCGGCGAGCTTTTTGCCATAGGCGACCCTGTCTTCGCCGACAACGACAACATGCGCGGCCGGACGCAGCTTCTGGATCCTTGCCGCGGCCTTCATGAATTGGGGAAATCCCCTGTAAGGCTCCATTCCGCGCGCCACATAGGTCACGATTTCGTCGGCATGACTGAGGTCGAGACTTGGAATATTCAGCTTTGCGCCCGGCGCGGGCGCGTAAATGTCGGTGAGGATTCCATCGTGAATGGCGACCAGCCTGTCCCGAAAGAGCGGCGGAAACTGTTCGCGCTGCCATGCTGTCGGACAGATGCCGAAATCACAGGCGGCAAGATCGGACAGGATAGGCGCATTGCGCGACCGCGCGCGCAGGAGTTCGTCTTCCGGCTGGGGCTCCTTTGTCAGGAAGGCGACATCGGCGCCATTCGCCTGATAATACCATTCGTAATAGCCGGCATAGCGCGCCTCCGGCCAGATGTCCTTCAGATACATGCCGGGGCCCCAGCCGGAATGGGCGACCATGACGTCCGGGGAATACCCTTTGCGCTTCAGGTCGAAACAGGCGCGGGCGACCGCCTGTCCATTGATGACGGCTTTTTCAAAAGTTCCCGCGTAGGGATGGACGCCCCTGGTCGGCTGGCGATGCGGCGCGTAATTGAAAGTCCCGAAGAGCGTTGACGTTGCGTCCTTGCGCGCCGTTCCGAACAGCACGTCCCAGCCTCTGCCCGCGAGGTATTCGCCGATCGGTCCGAACTGCGCCGGAAAATTGTCATGCACGAAGAGAATTCGCATGTGGCGCGTCAATCTTCACGCATCGAGCGGGAAAGCGCGTCGGTCAGCGGTTTGAGCAGATAGCTGATCGCCGGACGCGCACCGGTCTTGATGAAGCTCTCGACCGGCATCCCCGGCAGCAGGACCTGCCCGCGCAGAACCCGTTCGAGTTCCGCCGATTCGGGAAGATCGATCAGCACCTGAAAGTGCGCCTCGCCGGTATTCTGATCGACGATATTGTCGGCCGAAACCTGGCGGACTTTCCCGGTTGTCTCCGGCGTCTGCCGCGCATTGAGGGCGGAAAAGCGAATGATCGCCTCCTGACCCGACTGAACCTTATCGACGTCGCGCGGCGCGATCTGCGCCGCGATCACCAGTCCTGCGCCTTGCGGCACGATTTCCATCACCGGCGCGCCGGGCGCGATGACGCCGCTGATCGTATGCACCGAGAGGCCGAGCACGACACCGCTTTCCGGCGATCTGATCTCGGTGCGCTTCAGCGCTTCCAGCGCCGCGGTCCGGCGCTCGATCAGTTCGGCGATTTCAACCTCGACATCCTGCGATTCCCCGATCGCATCCTCGCGCGATTTCTGCCGCAGCCGTTCGATTTCAAGCCTTGCTTCCGAGATGATGCTTTCCGATTCCGCAATCGCCGCGACGAGCTGGCCCTGCCGGCCGGACATTGCCTCTTTTTCCCGTTCGAGTTCGCGCACGCGCGTCATCGGCGCAAAGCCCTCGGCGTTCAATCTTTTCACCCCGTCCAGTTCTTCAACGATGAGACGCGTTTGCGCCCGCAGCGACCTGACCTGGGTGTTGGCGCCGTCAATGCGCGTCCGCTGCTGGACGATGCGTTCTTCAAGCAGGGAGATCTGCGTCGCTTTTGTCTGCTCCCGGGCGGCGAGGAGGTTCTTCTGGCCCTCCAGATTTTCGGCGTAATCAAGATCGTCCGGCGCCAGGGCGAAAATGCGGGAATTGGCGGGGATTTCCGTGAGGCCGTCACGCTCGGCGAGAAGCCGCGCCTGCCGCGCGACCCGTTCGGCAAGCTGTTCGCTGAGCAGAGCGGCGTTCGCTTTTGGCACCGTGTCGTCAAGGCGGATGAGAATCTCCCCCTGTTTGACGGTCGCGCCTTCCTTGACGAGGATTTCGTCGATAACGCCGCCTTCAAGGCTCTGGATCGTCTTGCGGTTCGTTTCGACGGTGACGCGCCCTGGCGCAATCACCGCGCTGTTGATCGGCGCGACAATCGACCACAGCACAAGGCCGCCGAAAACGGCGGCGGCGGTCAGACTTCCGAGCCGGACAAACCGGCTTGCGTCATCCGTTGGAGCGGCTGGGATTTGCACTGGCTTCCGCTTCTTGCGCCTTGCGCGCGCCGCCGATCGTGGCGATGCGCCCAGGCGCGATCTTGTTCAGGACTTCATCGCGCGGCCCGAAGGCGCGCGGCTCGCCATCGACAAGCATCAAAAGCTTATCGACATGGGTGATTGCGCTCGGGCGGTGCGCGACCACGACAACCGTCGCCCGGCGCTGCTTGAGCGCGAGGATGGCGTTTGAAAGCGCCGCCTCGCCTTCCGCATCGAGATTCGAATTCGGTTCGTCGAGGACGATCAGGACCGGTTCGCCGTAAAGCGCGCGCGCAAGACCGATGCGCTGGCGCTGGCCGACCGAAAGCCGCGCGCCGCGTTCGCCGATCTGCGTTTCAAAGCCGTCCGGCAGCGAGAGGATCATCTGCATCGCCCCGGCCGCGGTCGCGGCGGCGATCACGGCTTCGTCTTTCGCATCTTCGTCAAAACGGGAGATGTTCTGTGCGATCGTGCCGTCAAAGAGTTCCGATTCCTGCGGAAGGTAGCCGATATGCCGGCCGACCTCGGCGCGGCTCCAGGTGACGAGATCGGCGCCGTCAAGCCGCACCTCGCCCGAGACGACCCTTTCGACGCCGACCATGGCGCGCGCCAAAGTCGATTTGCCGGCGCCCGAGGGGCCGATGACGCCAAGGGCCTCGCCCGGCAGCGCCTCGACCGTCACCGATCTGATCACCGGTTTTTTCGCGCCGGCCGGCTGGCAGTAGACCTTGTCGAGCCTGAGCACGCCGCGCGGCGCGGGGAGCGCAATTTTCTCGGTCTGTTTCGGCGCGGTTTCGAGGAACCGGCTCAACCGCCGCCATGCCGCAATCGAAGTCCCGAACAGCCGCCATTGTCCCACGGCCTGCTCAACCGGCGCCAGCGCGCGCGCGGCAATGATCGAGGCCGCTATCATCACCCCCGGCGTCACCAGATGGTTGATCGCAAGCAACGCGCCGACGCCAAGGATCAGGGATTGCAGCAAATGCCGCGAGGATTTCGTCGCCGCTGAAAACGCGTTGATGCGGTCGGCCGCGTTCGCGCCGGCGTCCGCCGATCGCGCCGCATGGCCCGACCAGATGCGGCCGAGCGATGCGCGCATGCCCATGGCGTCGGCCGCCGCCGCGTTTCTCAAAATACCGCCGATCGACGCCTCGCTCATCGCGGCGGCGTCGAGCGCGGCGGCAAGGGCTTTTCGCGACTGGCGCTCGTTCAACATGGCGAGCGTCAGCAGGGCGGCGGCGCCAAGCAGCGCGACGACGCCGAGGATCCAGTGCAGCATGAAAACCAGCAGCAGAAACGCCGGCGCGAACGGCGCGTCGAAGAAAGCGAGCATGGCGTGGCTGCCGATCGTCTGGCGAAGCGTTCTTAGATCCTTCAACGGGGTTTCTCCCGCCTGCGGCGTGGAAATCCGGGCGGCGTCCACGGCGGCGTTGTACGTCGGTTCGCTGAGCGCCGCGTCAAATCTCGCGGCGGCGCGCGCGATCAGCGCCGACCGCGCGAATTCAAGCAGGCCGTAGGCGGCGAAAAGACCAACGACGAGAAGCGTCAGAACCAGCAAGGTCATGCCGCTGCGGCTTGCCAGCACGCGGTCATAGAGCTGGAGCATATAGAGCGGCCCGGTCAGCATCAGGAGATTGACGGCCAGGGAGAACCAGGCCGCCCGGACAAGCAGCGGCCGCGCGGCGGCAATCGCCCGCCTCGCCTCTTCCGGCATGCCCGCCTTGTCTTTCACGTTCCGCCTTTCTCCTCGATTGTCCTTCGACGCCCGAATGGTTATCAAATCAACACTAATACTATCTGAGCGGGTCGCCGATCGAGCCGAAAGCGGGCGGATTTCCGCCCTTGCCGCCTGGCCCGGCGCCCGCCTTTTCTCCTAGCTGACGACCGCGCGGTCGGTGACCCGCCGCCAGCTGACCGCGTCGGAGAAGGCAAGGACCGCGCCGCCCGCCTCGTCGGAGACGTAGAGGATGGCGCCGGCCCCTTCGGCCGATGCCGTCGGCAGCGCCGCTTTCAGGTAGCTCTTCACCCGCAGCGGCCCGTCGATCGTGGCCCGCGTCGGCGCCAGCGTCAGAATCTGCCGCATGGTTCCGGCCGTATCCATCAGCTTGATGTTCGCCGCCCCCGGCACGATGCCGGTCGAGACCGCGCCGCCGACGGTGTAGCCGAACGCGCCGAGGCGGATGAAGCCGCTGCCGTCATGGCCGTACATGTCGAACGTGAAAATCGCATCGCCGTTCAGGACCGCCGCCGGCGCCGCCAGCGACCCCCGCGCCCGCCGCGCCTGCAAATAGGGCTGGTGCCAGACCTGCGCCCCCGAATAGGTGTCAAAGGCGAAGGTCTGATAAGAGCCGTCCGAGATCGAGGCGTTCTGGAGAAAGCCGGCGTAGCTGACGGTCAGCTTGCGGAAGGTCGCCTCGGCCCCGAGCGCCGCCTCGTTGACCCACAGCCCCCCCTTGTAAACAAAGGTCTCGCCCGCATCCTCGACATAGCACCGCCAGCCCGCGCCGGGCGTCAGCTGCGACCAGGCGCCGTCCTGATAAGCGGCGACGGCGCCGACAGCCATCCCCGCCCACGCGGCGCCGGTCTTGCCGGCCGGGAGAATGTAGGCGTCGCCCTCCGCCGGCGACGCCGGCTCGGCGGCAACGCTCCTTGATTTTGCCGAAAGCTGGACGATCGCATCGAGGCGGCGGAAACTGTCGTTCGCCGTGACGTGCTTTTGCGCCTGCTGCGGCTGAAGGTAACTCAAGGCGAGGCGCGGTGAATTCTGCATTTGGTTGTGCTCCTGATACGCAACGAACTCCGAATGCCCATAATAAAGCCATACGCAAGGTGTTGGACGGATTTTTGTTTGCTTTTGAAAACATCAAGATAGATGGTTAACGCGAATTTTCATCCGCCGGTTGAATCGGCGTTTTCGGGCGGATGTCCGGCCGCGCTCGCGGATCAGACCAGAATATCGTCCTCGCCGAGCACGAAAACGCTGTGACCGGTGTATCCGCGCCAGGCCGCTTCGGGGATGTTCGCCGCATTCAGTTCGTGTGCGGAGAAATGTTCCCGCAGATCGTAGTCCGGCGCGATCCTGAAAAGCGCGCCGAGCGTTCTTGCAATATCCTTCGGCGAAAAACGCCGACAGTGATCGAACTGTCCGAAGCGCGCGGTTTTCTGCTCTTCCGTCAGGGGGCCAAGATCTTCCTCGTACGCCGTTCCGTAGATCGGCAGGGAAAACACGTGCGCGCCGCCCGCCTTCAGCAGTTTGTGCAGGCGGATGAGGACAACCGTGTAATTGCATGGAACATGTTCGATGACGTGCGAGTGGATGATGAGATCGAACGGCCCGAGCCCCGCAAACGACGACGGATCGCAAAGATCGATTTTCCGGATCGAGGGAATATGCGAATAGCGGACGAGATCGATATCGCCGGCGACATAGGCTTTGGATCGCGTGCTGAGCCAGGAATAAAGCCCGCGCTCCGGCGCGAGATGCAGAATCGCCGTCTCCGGCCCGACGCCCATTCGGTCAAGCGACAGCTTCATGATCCGCGTGCGCTCATAGGCCCCGCATTTGGCGCAGATGGCGTTCGGGCGTCCGTTGAGTTCATTGAAGTCAGGCGAGCCGCAGAGATTGCAGACGGGGGTCATAGGCGCAGGAGCTCCAGCGTCTGCTACGGCGCCGCAGACGACGAGCCGCAGGAGTCAAGGGATGAAGATTAACGAGTATCCATTCAAAGGAGCGATTGCCAGCGAAGATCTCAATTCTTGAATCTCCGGCAACGCTTCCGCGACGTCGATGCGCGATCTAACGACCCCATTTCTGCTATCTGTAACAGGCAGGCCAGCATCGACGAGCGCGTCCAGAATCTGAAATCGCGATGCGGTCGGCTCGGCGGCCCTGAGAACTGCAAAAGCGCCGGCGACGTGCGGCGCCGCCATCGACGTGCCGTTTTGCTGGCAAAACATGTTGTTGGCGCCAGTCGACGAATTTATGATAGCCCCCGGGGCAAGGAGTTCTAATATTGTAGAGCTGTTTGAGAACGGCGATACTACATCAATTGAGGTTGCCGGCAACGACTGGTTTGAACAACTCGGACTCACAGCACCAGATCCGTCGCCAGTCGATCCAACGCTGATTACGCGCGACAAGCACGCCGGGAAAGAAATACTGTTGGTGAACCCATCATTTCCTGAGGCTGCAACAACCGCGATACCCGCAGAAGTCAGCAGGTTGACTTGGTCTCGAAGCAAATTCGCGCCCGGTAAAGAGCTTTCTGCCGAACTGTCGCAATCGGAAGAGAACGGGAGGCCTAAAACGCCCAAACTCATATTGACAGAGGCGATACTAAAATTCTGCCTTTGCTCAAAAATATACTCTAGTCCGCTAACGATATCGGATAAAAATCCGTCTCCGGCAGCGTTTAGCACCCTTACCGGCAAAATCTGCGCCTCTCGCGCGACACCAGAAAAACTCAGCGTACTGCTGCCGGCGGCTATGCCAGCGACGTGGACGCCGTGAAAAATCGTTGTTCCGCTTTCGGGCTCACCCGCGCCGAATCCCGTTTCAAATGGACAACCGCTTGAGTAGCAGGCGCCGCCGACGACCCTGCCTGTGAAGAAAACGTGATCCGCGGCAACGCCATTATCGACAATCGCAATCGTCTGACCGGCGCCGCTGAACCCTTGGCTATTTGAAGTGACTGAATCGACGATGCCGGCCGACGTGCTTTGAGGAAGAAACCCTTGTAGCTTAGAATCCAAGTACAATCTTGATACCATCGGGTTTCGGCTCAACGCGCGAATTTGGTCCGCTTGCCCTTCAAACGCCAAAACAGCGCTATATTTCAACTTTGATCTCAATCCTCGTTGCATTACTGACGGCGAGAGTCCCGTCGTCGCCGTAGATGCCAGAAACCGCTCTTGCTCTGACATTACCGCCGCTTTGCGCTCTGAAAAATCGTCAATCTTTGGTCCTTGCAAACTTGGGTCGCCATATTCGATGATTATCCGAAGAGCTTCTCCGGGTGCAGTTGCAGCCAATTTTGCCGCAAGCTTGACATCTACCTTATTCGCCGACTTCGCCGCATCTCGTGCATCCGGTTGCGCGGCGGCGTCGCCTAACTCGAATCCCAACGATGTCGCCGACAAAGTCAGCACCGCAAAAATTAACCGCGAGAAATAAGCCATGTATTCGCTCCTTTCCGGCAGATCAGTTCACCTTAGAGCTAAGCCAACCGTTCGCCTTCTGACGAGGGCGCCCGGTCCGGCTTCGAAATTTGCTTAAGATCACAGATCAATAAATACTGATATTCAGTACTTTGGATTCTGTGCCGCAGCCAGAAGTCAAAGCCGTGTCGTACAAAACTCGCACATCACGATTTGACGCCAGCGCCGTCATCGAAACGGCCATGATGCCCGTTCCATCTCCGACGCCCGTGTCTGAGCCGACGCTCGAGTCAAATGCCACTCGCAACAATGTCACGACACCTGTCGCGTTGTCTCTAAACTCAATCGCCCGGCAATCTGGCGACGAATTTCCAACCACTCGAACGACCTTGCCGAGATTCGTCGTCACCAGAACAGCGTTGGCGACGCCGCCCCAACTCATCGAAACGGCGAATGCGAGCGTCGCTGAAGCTAGCAATCGGCGCTGACGCGCAGCACGAGCCGACGCGTCGTCAACTTGGCGAGAGATCATGGAAAACTCCGATGTTTAAGACAGCGAGCAACCAGCGCATCTTAACGCTGAACGACGCCGCGCCATCGAATGCAATAATTATTCGAGCAAACTCATTAGATACCACAATCACGAAACGTCAATATTAACTTTCAAACCGAATCAAAAATCGTCTGCGACGTCAGACGCGCCCGCGTTTGCGCAAAACGATCGCAGGCTGAAGATATGTTTTGGAGTAACCCTCGAAAAAACCAAGACACTCCAATTCCTCTGACACCCAGTGCTTCAGCACATATTTTTCGGGGATGACGGCCTCTCCGTAGTGCTCCGCTTTCAACTCGTGATTTGGCCCCGGATGAAAGACGAACTCGCCCCGGTCATATCGTGCGAGATCAGCATCGGCGTCGGCGAACATTTGAGAGTATGAGTCAGAATGTATCGTCTGCTCGTGGTCCTTGCGCCATACTTCAATATGCGCACGGGGCCTTGTTGTAAGGCAAAGCAGGCCGCCCGGCCTTAACAAGCGATTGAATTCCTGAATCCAAGCATTCGCAGTTCTCTCGGAAAGATGGGAGAAAACCGAATAAGCGTAGATTAAATCATAATCGCTCGAAGGCAAACCAGTTGGCGGCGTTTGATCGACCTTTCGAAAGGCGACGCCGTTCATGGTCGTCTCCTCGGCGATTTTGATCAGCCAGTCCTGGGCGTCAACGCCGTGCAGGTTTTTCGGGTCTATGTCATTCAGAAATGTGCGTAAGGTGCGCCCCCATCCGCATCCGAAGTCCAGAACTCGCGTGCCTCGCGAAGGCGGCTCTGCATACTTGGCGAGCATTTCTTTCAGAAACGCCTTGAAGCTGAAAGCGTCCTCGATGATCCGCCGCCCCGACCTACCAACGGTCGTAAGCTGCACCCGCTCCGGAGGAAGGGTTGGCGCACCGCTCCAATCGACCTCGCCCGCAATTACCTTGAGCCATTCGTCGTCGTTCATGGTTCCGCCCGCAACTAATCGGTCATGTTATCAGCGCTTTGCCGCCACGATCTGGTCCATCCCGGCGCCGTATCGGCTTAACTGACGCCTCATTCCAAGTCACGTCGGCTTCCCGCAGAGGACCACCTCGAGATACTCGCCCAGAATGCCCATGCGCCGCGAATGGAAGCGCGAAATCTCGACGTCGAACGGCGCCCATTCGGCGATCTTCTGGTGGATGTCGTAGCCGTAATCGAAGGTGACGAGCGCGCCCTCCCCAGACACCGGATTGCCGTGGATTTCCGGCCGTTCGAGGTGGGTGAGCGAGCCGTCCGCCTCGCGCCGGACGCGCGGTTTGACCGGCTCGACCTGCGCCTTCCTCACGGGAAACGTCGAGATGTAGACGCCGCCCGGTTTCAGCGTGCGGTAAATTTCTTTCATCATCCGGTCAGGATGAAAGACATGCTCGAACACATCGAGCGTGATGACGACGTCGTGCGTGTTGCCGGGGAAGGTCAGCGCTTCCAGCGACTCGTTGCGGAAGCCGTCAACGGTTTCTCCGAACGGCTTGTCCGGAAAATGATGCGAGGCGACGTAGCCCTTGCACTCCCGCCTGATTTTCATCGCGATCCCGCGCTTCATCGGCGAGGATTCATGGATGACAAGGTCGCGCCAGTCCGGTCGCGTGCGTTCGAGAACAACGGCGAGCGCGCGCTCGCGCGGCGAAGATCCGTTCTCGCAGGATTGGCAGAACAGTCCGCCGCGCAGCCAGCGATTCTTTGAAATGAACGTCGCGGATTTCTCGCAGATCGGACACCAGCCGTCGATCGTCAGGAGGAACTCTTCCGTCACTCGTCAATCCTCTCCCGCACTGGCGGCGATGAGGCTCAATTTTTCGAAGCCCGGTTCGCCGGCGAACGATCTGGCGAGCTGGCCGGCCAGCGCCAGTCTCCGTCCCTTGTCGATGACACAAATTTCCGCGACCCGGAGGCCGGCCGGGCTGGGGCCGATGGTTTGCGCGATGGCGCCATAATCGATGTTCGCAAACCTCAATCCGTATCTGGTCAGCAGCCAGCCGAGTTCCGACGCACCGAGATTTACCGCTTCTTCAAACGCCGGCGTCAGGGCCGGCCGGGTGAAGCCGGGCGCCGCGCGATCCAGTTTGATCAATCGTTGAAGGAAGCTGTTCGTCTGCGGGTTGAAGACGTTATCCTGCTCCGGAAATGTTCTTGCCCGGTACTCCTGCAATATGCTCATCGCCTCCGCGCTCAACGACTCGTTTGCCCTCCGCGTATGGCCGGCCAGCAGATCGAGCGCATCGGGCGCCGCGATCGCCGCAAAATCCCGGACAATATCGCCGTCCTTCAACTGATCGTGTTCGCAGGCCCTGACCGTCACCGCGCCGGGAAATTTCGCTTCGTAACTGTCCAGCACGTGGCGCACCCGGTAAGCGGGCGCCGGAAGCATCGACGACCCCTTCAGCACCTGCTGCACGGTCGACAGATACCAATCAGCCGGTCGGCGCGCATAGGCGATAATCATGACCGAACTTGCGATTTCGCTCAGCTTCGCGAAAAGATCGAGGTTCCTCGCATAGGCGATGTTCACAAAAAAATACTCGGACGACAGAATGACCGTCCCGGGACGGAATTTTTCGATTTCATCGAGAATTCCCGCAGCCTGGGCCTTCACCAGCACGTCGAACCGGTCCGGGTCCGCGTCCTTGAACTGCTGAATCCCGCGCGACAGGCCGGGGGCGAGAAAAGCCGCCGCCAGCGCGTGTCCCGCAAAGCCGCCAAGCGGCGCCGGATAGAGGACGCCGAGCTTGATCATGCCGCGCCGCGCCGCGAGCATCGATTCCTGAAGCGCGCTGGTGCCGGTTTTCGGCGCTCCGATGTGAATGACCAGTCTCAAGCGAAACTCATAGCGTACAACCCGAAAGTTCCAAAATTCCGCCGACGGTCACGCTGAAGCGCCGGTTTCATATTCGTCAAAAGCACCGATCGCCGCCGCCCGCAGGGCCTTCATTTCGGCCGAGCCGAACGCCGCCTTCACTTTGGCCGCGTATTCGGGATGGCGGCGCGTCACCGTGTCGATCGCGCCCTTGATGAGCTTTTCCTTCTCCGCGCCGAAGCTCGCGCTTCTTGTGTGAAAGACATAGGCGCAAGGCGAAATTACGTGACGCCATCCCGCTTCGAGGGCGCGCATGCAGAAATCGTTCTCCTCGCCATAGCCGCGGGGAAAGGCCTCTTCGTCAAACAGCCCGATCGCGTCGAACAGCTCGCGCCGGATGAACATGCAAAATCCCGAACCGGTCGGCACATCGACGGCCGCGCATTGCGACGTGCGGCGCACAATCGCATCGACATGCGCCTCATGGGAAACGGCCGCCGGCTTCGGGTTCGGCTGGTTCTCGAAAGGAAAGGAGAAGGCGCCGGCGTTGTCGCCCATCGCCGTCACCGTGCCGATATTGTCGGAGGTCCGCGCGGCCTGCCGCATGCCGTCAAGCCAGCCCGGCGTCACGATCGTATCGCTGTTCAGCAAAATGACGTCGTCTTCTCCCGCCGAGCCGACGCCCTTGTTGATCGTCCTTGTGTATCCGAGATTCTTTTCATTGGAGACAAGGGTGAAGCCGTCAACCCTCGCGAACGACCGCAGGATCGGCTGAACGCGGTGGTCGCTGCTGCCGTCATCGATCATGAGGACGCGGGCGCGGCCAAAATCGACGGCCTTGCGCAACGATGTCAGGCAGGCTTTCGTTTCCTCGGGCGCGTTAAAGACGGGAACGACAATGGTCGTGCGCCGCTCGGCGGCGCGCCGCGAGATCGGCCGGCCCGTTACCTTCTCGAACGCCGCGCGGAGATTGTCGCGCAACGTCGCCGGCGCATTGTTGCTTTCGACCCGCGCGCGCCCCGCCTCGCCCATGCGCCTGATCAGCGCCGGATCGGCGCTTAGCGAGGCGACCCGCGCCGCCGCCGCTCCGATGTCGCGGTAAGGCACAAGGAAGCCGGTGACGCCGTCCTCGACCAGTTCGGAGACGGCGCCCCAGTCATAGGCGATCACCGGACGGCGGGCGGCGGCGGCCTCGGCGACCGTCCGCCCGAACGACTCCGCGAAATGCGAGAGGCACATGACGATGTTCGCCTGCGCCATCGCGGCAAGCGGCGTCGCACTGTATCCCGCGAACACGAGATTCGCCGGCGGGTCTTCCGCTTTCCACCTTTCGACACAAGCGTTATCCGGTCCGATGATCAAAAAACGCGCATTGGGCGCCGTCGCCAGACACAGGCGGGCGATCTCGATGAAATCCGCAACGCCCTTCTTCGGCAGATTGCTGCTCGCAATGACGACATTGACGGGCGCGCCGACTTCGTTGGGAACATCGAGCGCGTGAAGATCGACGACGTTGGGCGCGAAATAAACGGCATTCTCCCGGTGGAAAAGCCGTGCGGTCGCCTGCGAATTCGCAATTACCGCGTCGCTGAGCTTGAAAACCCGATCGACAATCTGGTCCGGCGGCAGGCCTATCTGTTCGATCAGGCCCTGATCGCGGTCAGGAAGTTCGCGCGCATGGACGACGCATTTGAGGCCCTTGCGGCGCGCCGCAACCAGCGGTTCGAGCAAAACGATGGTGTTCGCATAGAGGATATCGACGCCGTGGTCGGCGATCAGCCCCTCAAACAGCGCGACAATCGCCTCGTCGGGCGCGCGGTCGTCTTTCCATTGCTGATACGGGATGACCGCAACGCCGATCGACCGCTCGCGGCACAAGGTCGTGTAATAGCCGTGAGCGGCGCTCGGCAATGCGACGATGACATTGAGCTCAAGCGCGTCGAGCGCGCCCAGCATGTCGAGAAAGCTGCGCTCGCCGCCGAAAATCTGGTGACTGACGCAATGCGCGCAGAGCAGCATTGTCGGCGCGTCCTTCCGCCGCGCCCGCATTCCGGGAAACCATCCGAGGGTCGGGGGATTGAGCGCCGCCGGCGCATAGCCGCGGGTCGCGCCGCGCACCGCCTCAAGATAGCCGCGTCCGAAGCGGTTGGACGGCTCCAGGGTCGCGCCCTCCGCCCATTCGTTCCAGGCGTTGATGAACAGAAGGGATTCCGGTTTCGGATTGTGCCGCTCCTCCTGTTCGACAATGCCCTTGATCCACGAATGAAAGCGCGCCGGCGTCGCGCCAATGAAAATGCGCGAATCCTTCGGTCGGCGCGCCGTATTGTCCCAGCCCGCCATCGCGCCGCGATGAACGGGCCAGGGATAACCGTCCTTGAAGCGCGCGAGATCGCCATCGACGACCTTGTCATAGGAAAAGATCGTGCCGTTGAAGTCCCTGGCGAGATCGAGGACGTCGCCGCGCGCGTCGATCTTCTCCGATTCATGCGGCGGGAAGAGCGTGAACGCATCGACGCCGAACTCGGCGGGATTGCCGTCAAGCGGTTCGAGACCGAAGCGAACCGCGCACAGGTGGATCTCGCCGAGGCCCGCCTTGCGGCATTCTTCGCGCCACATCGCCGCCGTCTCCAGCCAGTTCGGAATGATGCGGATGCGGTAGACGAGGAGGACGGGCCTGCCCTCATGCCGGATGTACCGGCGGTCCTTCATCAGCTTGATCAGATCGAGAATGAGCCCGCGGTTCGACTCGATCGAGTAGGATTGTTCAAGCAGCACATGGCGATTCTGGCCGTCCCAGTTGCGCGACCAGTTTTCGTTCGCCCAGCAGACGCAGAACGGAAAATCCGGCGACGGCGACGCGAGCATCTGCTCGATCGGCCGGTTGAGCAGCTTTTTCCCGTCAAACCAGTAATAGTAATAACAAAATCCGTATACGCCATAGGCGCGGGCGAGATCGGCTTGCGCGGTCTGCGCGTCTTGCGACCGCAAATCGTAGAAACCGAGGTCCGTCGGCAATTGCGGCTGATAATGCGACCGGAACAGCGGGCGCGCCTTGACGACGTTCGACCATTCCGTGAACCCCCTGCCCCACCAGGCGTCATTCTCCGGAATCGGATGAAACTGCGGCAGGTAAAAGGCGATCGCCTTGACGACACGCCGCGTCGCCGCTTTCGACGGCGGCGCGCCTTGCGCGAGCAGTCGCCGTTCAAGACCCGCCTCCTCGCAGATCGCGGCAAGGAGCGCTTTCAATGTCGCGGCAGGGGCCGCCGATGGCGCGAGGTCGTCGACGGTCAATCCGTAGGCGCGCAGTTGATGGAGCAGCAGCGAGCCGATGATCATTGCCGATCCGGCGATCGGCGGCGCAGCCGCCGCGGTCGGCCTGCGGCCAAGTCTTGCGAACCATGCGCCGAACAAGGCGCCGATCCGCTGCGCGTCGGCGTCGCCCGCTGGCGCGAAGGACGATGACAGGAGTCCGGCCGCCTGCCGGTCAAGGCCCGGCCAGGCGATTGCGAGCGCTTTGCCAATTGCCGCATCGATCGTCGCTTCGGCCTCAATCGCGCAAACGCTTTCGTACCCGGACAGCGGTCCCGAGGCGATCAGGTGCAGCAGCGCCTGCGACGCGCCGATGCGCGCCGGATAGATGACGATTGCTCGCTTGCGTCCCCGGCGCGGCATGCGAAGCGCCGCAATCTCGAGCGTTCGATCGGGGATGGTGACGATAAGGTCAAAATCACCGCCCATCGCCTGAAGCGCGGCGTCAAGGCGGCCGAGGCCGTCCTCATCGCTGGCGTGCGCGGCGACGGCATAGCGGGAACTGGCGGACGAGGCGCGCAACGAAAAGAGATCCGGCATCCCGTCGCCGGCGCCCGCGCACAAGATGTCTTCGACGAACGGCGCCGCCGGCGTCGCCGTTGCAACGGGCATGGCGGAAGCCGCGCGCGGCCCGCGCGCCTCGCGCCCTTCGTGCCGGCCTGAACGCTCATAATGCAGAAGCGGATTGACGCCGGCCCTGGCGACATCGCCATGCGCGCTCAGATAATGCGCGGTGTCGAATCGGGGCGACGGATTACGAAACAGCCGGCCGCCAAAGAAGAGATAATGCTCCGCCGGATCCATGCCGAGTTCGGCGACGTCCGGATAGCGCTCGAGATACCATTTGGCGTCGAAGAGATCCGATTTGCGGATCCACTCGACATCGTCCCTGGTGAGAACCCCCGTTGTCACGCGTCACTCCCTGCCGAGCGCGCGTGCGATCTCGTTATTCGGCGGCCTGCCTTCCCGCATGCCGAACTCGATATAGTGCCGGGCCGGATCGATGCCGGCTTCCGCCACGTCCGTGTTGTTGCGAAGATAGTAATCCGCGTCGAAAATGCCGGTCGCGTTCAATTGCGCGGCGCGCTGGCGCGCTTGCCACCGGCGCAGCGCCGGAAGATAGGGCCGGTCCAGCAGCGCCTTTAACGCCAGTTCGATTTTTTCCGCGGAGTACTGGCGCGCCTGCGCGGCTTCCTGTTCTTTTTCATGAGCAATGCGGGTCAGGGTCGCGACTTCCGAGAATCGCGCGCCGAGCCGCAGATTGGCGTCGGCAAGGCGCGCCTCGGCGCTGTGATGGGCGGCCTTTTGCGCCGCGAGTTGACCGCGCGCTTCGTCAGCTTCCTTCTTCGATGTTTCGAAGGCCGTTTTACTTTGCTCCTCCAACCGGGCGACCTTGTCGCGCAAGGCGTCCGCTTCTCTTGTCGATGCTGCAATGGCCTTTCTGCTTTCGCTGAGTTCAAGCGTGACCTGCTCGGCCTCGTGCGAGCGCTGTCTCAAGGCGCTCTCGGTCGCGGCGACCTTGTCGCGCAAGGCGTCCGCTTCTTTTTTTGCTGCAATGATCCGGCCTTCCGCTTCCGCAAAACTTTGCTCAAGCCGCGCGGACTGATTGCGGTGGTAATTGCCAAGCGCGATCAGTCTGGCGAACGCCGGCGCGGTTTCGTCAAATTGCCGCCTGATGCGGTCGAGTTGGGCGTAGTCGTTTTCGTTTTCCCCTTCGCGCGACCAGCGATCGACGATCTCGTAGCTGCCGCGGAGCCATTCGGAGACCATTTCGCCATGGACCACGGCATCGAGCGTTCGATGGTGATGGTGCAGCCCGGCGGACAGAAAATTGTCGATTTCCGGATTGATGAGGCTCGGTTTGCGCGGCCAAGTCACGCCCAACGTTTCCTGCGCGTTCTTGAGCAGCCGGCCCCAGTGCGACAGCAGCCCGTCATAGCTCATGATGAAGCGGGCGCGGCCGCGCGATTCAAACTCGGAATCGAGCACGTTGCGCAGCCAGAGAAGATGGCCGAGCGCGGTGTCGAATCCGTCGCGCTTCTTCAGCGATTCTGCAACTTCAAGCGGGTTTCTGACAATGAAGAAGATTGCGGGCCGAGCGCCGAAGTCCTCGAGCGTCTCGAGCCAGAACCGCGTCATCCGGCAGATTCGCGGATCTTTGAGGACAAACAGAAACGAGCCGCCGAATTCCGCGGCAAGAGCGTCCTGCGCGCGCTGCCTGAACTCGGCGGCCTTCGGCGATCGGACCCAATCGGGATTGAACGGGAGCCAGTCATGCCAGTTCGTTCCGGCCGATTCGAGCAATTCGTCGTTGAGGCGCGAGATAGGCATCGACTCCCAGTGACCGGCTTTGTTGCTGTCGGTCTCCGCGACAAGGGTCTTTGGAAGATCGCAGCCGAGCAGGTTCAAGGTCCGTGCGAGCGCGCTCGTTCCTGACCGATGCATGCCGAGGACAAGGATAGCCCGGCGCGCTGAATGCGGCCCGGCATTCAACTCATTCGGGCTCAAGGTCATTCCGCTCGTTTCCTGCGTCATCAATGCCGGCCTGGAGCGCCGGTCAATGATTCTGGGGGGCGGAACCAGCGTCCGCCCGCGCCTGTCTAGCCATTGAGTATGGGCCGTTCAAGCCTTCGAACTTCGGGTTCTCTTCCTGACTTCTTGAATTATTGAACGATTTGCGGCGCAACTTTTGCCGGGTTGCTCTTGTCATCGGCGACGATAGTATCGACTGTCTGGCAGTCCGCCGAAAACGGTCTCGGGCGCCTGTTTCGTCGGCCCGGCAGCAGAATTTGCGGGCGTCAGGATCGGAGCGGCGTTAATGTGGACTTTTACCTTCGGCACGACGACCGGCGTCAGCCAGAGCTTCCTTGCCAGCATTCTTGCGGTGACGCAGGACGCCGCGGATTATTGGGGCCGATACATCGACTTCCGTTTCGGCGTCATCGACATCCGGATCAACGTCGTTCCGCTTGACGACACCACGCTGGCGCAGGCGGGAGGCGATTTTTATTATGAGCGCACCGTCAACGGAGCGGACGTTTTCCAGATCGGATCGATCATCGAACTGACGACGGGATCGGATCCGAACGGGCTGCAACCGGACATCGAAATCGATATCGATCAGCAGACGCTGATTCAGGGCGGATTTTATCTGGGCGGCGCGGCGGCGCCCAATGTCACGCCGGGCGATTACGATCTTTTCACCGTGCTCATCCATGAATTCGGGCATGGACTAGGATTCCTCTCCTTCGGAGATCCGCCGCCGGCGGACCAGGCCGTCTACGATCTTTTCGTCAGTCGCTCGTCCGGCGCTCCGACATTCATCGGACCGCTTGCGGTCGCGCTCTTCGGCGGCGCCGTGCCGCTTGCGGTCGACGGCCCCAGTCATACCCGCGGATTCTCGGATATCATGAATTCGTCCATCGGAACCGGCGTGCGGAACTTTGCGTCGGCTCTCGACGTCGCGATTCTCGGCGACATCGGGCTGCCGAGGCTGTTGCCAACGAATGGCGACGATTCGCTGTACGGGTTCGAACGCAATTCTTCCGCCGGACAGCTCGTCGGCGGCGACGACGTCATCGCATTGCTTGACGGCGACGACTGGTTTGCCGCCTTGAGCGGCGCCGATTCAGTTGACGGCGGCGCGGGCCGCGACACCGTGTTCGGGGGCGACGGCGGCGACACATTGTCCGGCGGCGACGGCAATGACACGCTCGACGGCGGCGCGCAGACCGACCAGCTGTCGGGCGGCGCCGGCAACGATGTGTTCGCAAATGCCGATAGCGACACGATCGACGGCGGTCCCGGATTTGACATCGTGTCCTACGCCAGCGCGGGGGCCGGAATATTCATCAGGGGCGGCGGCGGATTTGCGGGCGCTGCCGCCGGCGCGCAGTATCTGAATGTCGAAGCGTTCATCGGAACCGCTTTCGCCGACACGCTGGAAGCGCATGAAACCCTCGGCGGCGGCGTCAGATTCGAGGGGCGCGCGGGCGACGACTCGCTTGTCGGCGGCCCCGGGCGTGACGCCCTGCTTGGCGGAGCCGGCGCGGATACGATTGCCGGCGGCTCAAATGCCGACACCCTGAACGGCGGCCTCGGCCTCGACACGCTGGATGGCGGCACGGCGTTCGACACAATTGACTATGGCGACCGGACTGGCGCCGTCAATGTCAACGTCATCAACGGCGCGGCGTTCACCGGGGGCGCGCTCAACATCGACGGGTTTTATGCGGGCGGCGCGCTGGAGGACACGCTGCTCAATCTTGAGAACATTATTGGCACGGCGTTCGGCGACAGGCTCATCGCCGGTTCGACCAGCGCGCGGATCGAAGGGCGCGGCGGCGACGATTATCTCTTTTCTTTTTCGGGAAACGATACGGTCCTTGGCGGCGACGGCAACGATTTCATCGCGACCGGGAAATCGACGGACCAGCTGTTTGGCGAAGCGGGCGACGATACGCTGGACGGCGGCACCGGCCTCGACACGCTTGACGGCGGCGCGGGCGCGGATACCGCGGATTATTCCGGTCGTACGGGCGGCGTCAGCGTCAACCTTTTCAGCGGATCGGCCCGCACCGGCGGGGCGCTCAATGGCGCCGGGATTTACGCCGGCAGTTTTGTCGAAGACGCACTCGTCAGCATCGAGAATATCATCGGGTCGGCTTTCGGCGACCGCCTGGTCGGGTCGGAGGCAGGGTCGAACATCAGCGGCGGCGGCGGCGGCGACAGCATCGCCTCGTTCAGCGGCGCCGACACGCTGGACGGCGGCGCCGGCGATGACACCCTTGCAGGCGGCGACGGCGACGACAGATTCATATACGGCATAGCCGGCGGCGGCGCCGATCGCGTCGTCGACTTCGTCAGCGGAACAAGCGCGGTTATCGACGCCATCGAGATCGTGGGCGGGGGCGCGGCGTTCGACAGTTTCGCCAAAGTCATCGCGGCGGCCTCGCAATCAGGCCCCGACGTTGTCTTCGACTTTGGCGGCGGCTCGATGCTGACCCTTGCAAATGTCCTTGTCGCCGATCTTGAAACCGACGATTTCGCCTTCGGTTAGAGCAAAAAGCAATATCTCAGAATCGAGGACGACGTCACCCTGACGCAAGTCAGGGTCCAGAATGGCGAGCAAGTCCCTCGCGGCTCTGGATGCTGACTTTCGTCAGCATGACGGAACGAGGCATGACGGAACGAGGTTCGTGTCCAATGCGGATTAATTGCGCCCCGCTCTAGTCGCAGAATCGCGACATTCGCCGGCGCCGTCACAAGCGCAACGAATGGTTGCAGGGGCCGGTCTTTCCGCACGATGTTGTGCGCAAGGTCACAGCGCGCCCACTTATTCCTGTTGCCAGGCGAAGGCGCGCATTTACTATTCCAGGATCGCGTGGCCGCATGCTATCAGGCGGTCGGGAGAAGCGGCGAGCGAGGGAGAGCGCGCCGTCAAAGCTGTCTTTGTACGCCCAATCGCCCGGCCGCCCGCGGCCCATGCTGACGCCGTGCGCGGCTTTTCTTGAATCCGACGGTCAACACCCAGGGGAATTTTCATGGCCAATGTGTCCTTCGCCTTTCTCGACGTCGACTTCAACATTCAACAAGCGAGCAACGCCGATTATTCCAGCGAGGAGTTCGCCGCCTCGACGCAGTATTCGTACCTGTCGACCGGCGGCGTCGATATCGACTTCGAGGGAACGGGTTTCACTTTTGGCGCGCCTTTCCCGACAGGCGGCGCCGTCGAGAACATCTATTACGACCCGGGCAACGACGATACATTCGGCGGCAGTCAGATCGAAATAACCGGTCTCAGCATTCCGCTTGTCGCTTTCGACGTCGGCACGGGCACGCAGGCCGAACAGAGCGCGCGGTTCTGGCGGACGGCGCTGCAAGGCGACGACATCATCAGCCTGACGCCCGGCGATTTTGCGCTTGTCTTCAGATTTGCCGGAGATGGCGGCGATCTTCTTGCCGACAGCGGCGTCGCCGTTGGCGGCGACGACCAGTTTCTCAGCGCGGGCGGCGCCCTGACCCACGATCAATCGCGCGCATACGGCGATTTTGTCGATGTCTTCGATGGCGCGATCGCGGTCGGCGGCGATGATTTCTTCAATATTAGCGCCTACCTGATCGCCGCGGACTTCGCCTCGGTCGAGGTCGGCGGCGTCGGGATCGGCGGCGACGACGTTATCGCGCCCCTCGTCCTCAGCGACAATGCAAATAGTTTCACCTGGCTGGCCGGAGATGCCGATGTTGTCTACGGCGCGCTGGCCGGCGGTGACGATCTGATCGACTTGCGGGAAACCGATGTTTCAACATTCACGGAGCAGCTGTCGTTGATTGGCGATTCAATTGACGTCTTCACCGGCGCCGTCCTCATTGGGGGCGACGACACGATCTACGGCTCATCGATCGGCGAGCAGATTTATGGCGAGGGCGTCAGTCTCGGCGGCTCCCAGACCGGCGGCAGTGACCTCTTGTTCGGATTTGGCGGCAACGACACAATCAGCGGCGATACCGGCGACGACACCATCGCCGGCGGCGACGGCGCCGACTCGATTGACGGCGGCAATGGCCGCGACACGGTCGATTACAGCGAAAAGACCGGCGGCGTCAGCGTCAATCTTCTGGGCGGCTCCGCGACAACCGGCGGCGCGCTGAACGCCGGCGGCTTTTATGTCGGCGGCGCAATCGAAGATTCAATTTCGGCGGTTGAAAACATTGTCGGTTCCGAATTTGGCGACCGGCTGGTCGGCGCAAGCGGCAGTTCGGTGATCGAAGGCGCCGGCGGCAATGACAACATCTCATCGTTCAGCGGCAATGACAGGCTGGACGGCGGCGCCGGAAACGACACGCTCGACGGCGGCGGGTCGAATGACACGCTTGTTGGCGGGCTCGGCCTCGATACGCTGAACGGCGGAACCGGATTCGACACCGTCGATTATTCAGCGGCGGCCGGCGGCGTCAACATCAACCTGATCAACGGCACCGGCATCGCCGGCGGCGCGATGAGCGGCAACACCTATGTCGGCGGCGCCCTGGAAGACAGTCTTTCCGGCATTGAGAACGCCGTCGGCTCGGCGTTTGGCGACAGGCTGATCGGCGTCAGCGCCGGCTCGACCATTGACGGGGGCGGCGGCAATGACCGCATCACTGGATTTTCCGGCGTTGATGTCTTCCGCGGCGGCGATGGCAACGACACGCTCGAAGGCGGCGGCAATCATGACATGCTGCGGGGGGGCGCCGGCCAAGACACGCTTGACGGCGGCACCGGACTCGACGCCGCGGATTATTCGGATCGTTCGGGCGGGGTCAGCGTCAATCTCACCAATGGCGCCGCGATCACTGGCGGCGCGGTCAATGGAGCCGGCGCCTATATCGGCGGCGCGCTCGAAGATACGCTGATCGCCATTGAGAACGTCACCGGATCGAATTTCGGCGACCGTCTGATTTCAGGCGGCGGAAGCTCGGTCATCGACGGTGGTCGCGGCAACGACAAGATCATTTCCTTCGGCGGCAATGATTCGCTGACTGGCGGTTTTGGCGACGACGATATCGAAGCCGGGGGCGGCAGCGACACGCTGACCGGCGGCGCCGGAGACGACCAGCTGTTCGGCGGCACCGGCGACGACCGGTTCGTGTTCGCCAATGGCGGCCGCAACGACACGATCGAGGATTTTACGCTGGGATCGACGGTCGATGAGATTCAGATCTCCGGCTTCGGTTTTGGTTTTGACTCGTTCAGTGAAGTCATCGCCGCCGCGACGGAAATCGGTCCCCATGTCGTCTTCGATTTTGGCAACGGGCAATCGTTGACCGTCCTCAACGCCACCATCGCGCAATTTACTTCCGGTGACTTTGTCTTCGGTTGAAGACGCGAATTCTGCGCGCCTCGAGCGGCGCCCTTGCTGATTTCCGGGGGACCGCTCGCGGCGACTGTTAATGCGCTGGTCGCCCGGCGGGCGACCGCGGCATATTTCCGAAATCGGTCATCCGAATACAAAATCATCGGCATCGAGATCGCCGAGCATGATATTGGCGAGCGTCAGCATCGCGCCGCCGCCGAAATTGATGACAACGTCCGCGCCCGATTGCGACGCCGCGGCGGTCACTTCCGCGAAACTGTCAAAGGCGGTTCCGAATCCGGTCAGGTTGATGACGTCACCGACGCTCGAGCCGCTAACGAAGTCGGTGATCCGGTCATTGCCGCCGCCGGCTGAAAAGACAAACCGGTCGGCGCCGCCGTCTCCGGTGAGCGTATCGTTTCCGGCGCCGCCGTTCAGCGTATCGGCGCCGGCGAAAGAGGCGATGCTGTCGTTGCCGCCCCCGCCGCCGATGTTGGATCCGGCCGCGGCGCCGACCAGCCGGTCCGCGAAGTTTGTGCCGATGATATTCTCGATGCTGATGAGGCTGTCTTCGACAAAGCCGCCGAAATAGAAACCCGAAGCATTGAGCGTTCCCCCGGAAGCCCCGGTCCCATTCGCAAGATTGACGCTGACGGCGCCTGTCCGATCGGAATAGTCCGCCGCGTCGGTCCCCGCGCCGCCATCCAGCGTATCGAAGCCGGTTCCGCCGTTCAGCGTATCGTCGCCATCTTCGCCGAACAGCCGGTCGCTCGATTTGTTCGACAGCAGCAGGTCGTTTCCGACGCCGCCCATCAGCGTGTCATTGCCGGAAAACGAAGTGATCCGGTCATTGCCGCCGCGCCCTTCGATCCTGGCGCTGGTATTGCCGGCGACCAGCCGGTCGCCGGCCGCCGATCCGATTATGTTTTCGAGGCTGATCAGCGCGTCTTCGAGAGCGCCTCCGACATAAACGCCGGCGCTGTTGATCGATCCGCCTGAATAGCCGGTCCCGTTGATGACATTGACATTCACCGCTGACCCACGCTCGGAGTAATCGACGGTGTCGAAAGCCGAGCCGCCATCGAGCGTATCGTTCCCCGCGCCGCCGGACAGCGTATCGACTCCCGACCCGCCGTAGAGCCGGTCACTCCCTGATCCGCCGAGCAGCACGTCGTCGCCGCCGTCGCCGAAGAGGCTGTCCTTGCCGAAATCGCCCGTCATGTAGTCGTCATTGGCGCCGCCGCGAATGCTGTCGTCGCCATCGCGACCGAACAGATGGTCGTCGCCGCCATTGCCGTTCAGCGAGTCGTCGCCGACATTTCCGGAAACGCTGTCGTCGAATGTCGAGCCGTTGAACGAGCCGCCGGCGCTCGGGAAAAAACAAATATTGTCGCCATCGACAAACAGGTTTGCCGCGGTCGTGTTTCGCAGCGTAATTGTAGCGCCGCTGGGCACATAGGTGATGACGGCGTCCGCCCCGTTCTGGGTGAAGGTGACGGCGGCGACATTGAAGGCCGCTTCATTAAAATCGAGTTCGTCTTCCGCCGAAAAATCGTTGATGACGTCGGCGCCGAAGGCCACGCCGTCGAAAACGAACTTGTCCGGCCCGGCGCCGCCGGTCATTGTGTCGTTTCCGTCCGAGCCGTTGAGCTTGTCGGCGCCGTCTCCGCCCGTCAGCACGTCGTCTCCAAGATCGCCTTCGATCGAATCGTTTCCGGCGCCGCCATCGAGGCTGTCGGCGCCATCATCGCCTTCCAGCGTATCGTCGCCCGCGCCCCCCGATACCGCGTCGTTGCCGGCGCGGCCTTTCAAAAAATCATCGCCGCCATTGCCGACAAGGGTGTCCGCGCCGGTTCCGCCCTGCAATGCGTCATGGCCGGCGCCGCCGGTGACGCCCGATCCGGTAATGAAATAAATCTCGGTTCCATCGATCGCCACATTCGCCGAATTGACGCCGGTCAGCCTGATGGTCGACGAAGTGACTGAATTCGAAATCAGCGTGTCCGCGCCGCTTTGTGCGATCGTCCACTGACCGGCGGTGAGGCCGGACGCCTCAAAGTCGATCCGGTCGCCGGCGGCGAAGTCAGTGATGACGTCCGCGCCAAATCCCTGGACGTTGACTTCGAAAGTGTCGCCGTCGGCGCCGCCGGCAAGGGTGTCGTTGCCTTCCGAGCCTTCGAGCGTATCGGCGCCGCTTCCGCCTTGCAGCGCATCGTCTCCGAGGCCGCCGGTCAGCGCGTCGTCGCCCGCG